>CALBYK010000247.1 GCA_937889855.1 uncultured Prevotella sp. | reverse complement strand
GATGATGAGCCAACGATTCTGCCTTATTCGGAGGGACGCGACACGCAGAGGAACGACGCGCATATCGTGGAGTTTCTCTCTGCCCTCAGTGTGCTCGACTTCATCTGCAAGGACGAGGACGCGCTTAAGTCATCCAAGTATCGCGAGTACGGATTGCCCAAGAATGTTGAGAATGGGGAGAAGTTTAATTTCACCAACTTTGATGACAACGACTACGAGGACTACCTACAGTTCCTCTTCACAATGGGGCTCACCTTCAAGTATTACAAGGACTATGTTGCCAACGACCGCATCCCTGAGAAAGAGGCCTACTACAAGACTCTTGACCTTGCCAACAAGGTGGGACGTGGAATGTACAAGGACCTGGAGATGTTTATTGATGACTTCAACAACTGGCTCGACGAGATGACTTGCCAGAAGGATGGTTTCAAGCCGTTCCTGCACAAACCGCGCAAGGACGACTCGCAGACGGTTGTAGCCAACGACCTATACGAGTATGTGGTTGGCTATGACGCTCCAACGGGAAGCCTTTTCAAGAAGGGTGCTATTTACAAAGACTTCTCTTCGTTCTGCAACGAAGTGTTCAAGAAGATTGGCAACACCTGGGACAACGACGAGCAGATTCTCCTTGAAACCTATTATGAGGCTTCGGGCAAGATGTACGAACTGTATAGTGAAATCAAAAACAAGAAATAACTATGGCTAAGATATTCAACAATATAAACAAGGCTATCTATCCGGCTGAGCGCGGGCTTAACCTTAGCGGATGGGAGAAGACAATGGCATACGACACATCGCGTATACCTCATATCACCGACACGGTAGGGTCGGGTATCGCCCTATCTAAGATGGGCACGTCAATCCCAACTCCGTTCGCACGTGTGTTCCTCTTCAAGACGGCTTTTGAGATGGTGAACGGCTCGCCTGACGGTGCCGATGACAATTCGGCTTATGGCAAGCTTGTGTCGGAGTGTCTCGACTTCCTTGAGTTCATCTATGGCTACGGTGACGCCATAGAGGTGAAGCCATGGAACGTGAGCGCAAACATCGCAGCGTTGAAGAACAGTCAGAGCCATGGACACCAGGTTCTTGGAAAGAGCCTTGAGAACTTCGCGCTCAATCTCGGCGTGAAGGACATATACCTTATTTATTATAACGGTGTGCTCATCGGCGGCACCTCACCGTTCACGCTCGTTTACACGTCGCCCAACTGGCAGCGTGTCAAGAACATAACCGATGCCCATGGACTTGCCGGCAACCAGCTCTTTCCCGACTACTCGGAGCCAACGGCTGTGGCTGTGCCTCTGTACAAGCGCCACATCGATTTCCGTAAAATGCTGACACGCTATTTTGTGGCGTTCCGCAATGTGCCGGGGATGAAAGACACGGCTTTCTTTCAGTATATCTACCGCAACCAGCAGATATACGACAATGACATGAAAACCGAGTTTGTGAATATTACCGGAGCCGACCCGTATGATGTTGCCAAATTCCGTGCCGACTATGGCTGTGTAAAGGCAAACATGTCAGAGATTGACGTGTTGGGCAAAGGCGGAACTGAAACTCTGTTCATTGCTACAAAGGCTGGCGTTGTGCCACCAATACCAAATCCAAATGGAGGTGATGTCAATAATGGAGGTATAGACATTAGTCAGATAGCAGACGACTACAAAATCGCCGCAACCGTTAATGACGGTAATGTTGTAACGCCTCTTGTCTTGTCGGATGCCGGCATTACTGGCGCAACGTATGTGGCAGGCATGCCCTGGACAACGGGTGTTGACATCGCACGCAACGCTGACGAGCCACTCTCTGCCCGTACTCTCCCAGGAGGAATGCACATCAAGTATCCTTATCTCACAGACGCCGACTTCCTTCAAGAAAAAATCATCAAGGTGGGCTATAAGGTTGACACCGACAACTTCATGACTTTCGGCATAAGTACGTCTGGTGACGGCGACTATCTGTTGCCGTTGCGCAAGGAGATATTCGAGTACTTCAAGCCATCCGACTTCATTAACGGAAATGTGGAGGGACTGTCGATCAGTCTTGAGGAACTGGATACGGAAACCGTGAAGGTGCATCTCTTCATACCTGTCAAGTTCAAGGGCCATCCCTACATCGAGCTTGTGCACACTTATTATAAGGAGGATATTGTGGAGATGAAAAACTACCCCAATGTGTTCTCTGTGGGTGTGTTCCCTTCGTACCGTATAATTGGCAACGCTGTACCTAACATTTATTCGGTGCTTGTGCTTGATGCCAAGAGCCAGGTGACGGTCAACTATTATGCCTTAAGGGACGGCAAGGTTGAGGCTGTCGCTGACGTGAGGAGCAAGCGCCGTCTGAACATAGGCGGACGATATGATGAGATAAGCAAGGCGTTCGACATATGTGAGGTTGAGGCTAATGGGGCTAAGGCGTTGTTGATTCCGAACTTTAAGGAAGTTACACCGGCCGATGGTGGCGGCGACACGGTGGTAGGCATCGACTTCGGTACAACCAATACATATATAAGCTACTCTACCGATGGCGGTGGAGCGCCAAGGAGTCTGGAGATAATACGCGACGATATGCAGGTGCTCATGCTCAACAAGATAAACTTGGACAAGGGAAACTATGGCGACGACTACCGCAACTCGATGTATATGATGAGTCCGTACATCACTTCGCTTGACCGCGAGTTTGTGCCGCTGCTCCTCGGCAAACAGAGTAATGTGGCCTATCCGTTCCGCACGGTGACATGTGAGGTGAACGATGCGCTGAATGGCTTTGACAAGATAGCCAATCCGCAGTTGTTTGCCGACATCAATATTGGTTTCAACTTCCTCAAGGAGCTTGTTGACCTGCCTAAGGAGAAATATAACACCAATATCAAGTGGGACATTGAGGAGGGCAACACGGACGAACCGTTGACCGTAAAGCAAAACCGAGTGAAGGCTTTCTGCTACCAAAATGCGTGGATGATAAAGAACAAGCTTATGTTGCTTGCTGCTCCGCGAACAAGTTTCAAGGTGTTCATAACGTTCCCGTATACAATGAAGCGCACTGTGCGCAATGAGATAGCCGCTTATTGGGAGGAGGCTTTCGATATGATAATGGGTCAGGGAAACGTTGAGGTGGAGCGCGTAACGGAGTCAATAGCTCCTTACTTCTCAATGATTTCGAATGACGGAAACTTCACGGATAATGCCCTTAACATAGATATAGGTGGCGGTACTACGGACATGCTGTTTGCAGACGTGGAGAACAAGACGTTCTATTACACGTCGTCCAAGTTTGCCGGCGACGACATATGGGGCGACGGCAAGCATCTCGTTGACAACAAGAAGAAGGACAATGGGTTTGTCAAGGATTTTGAGGATAAACTTGCAAACCATTCTCTTCTCGTTTCAGACGACCGCCGTAAGGGTTATGAGCAATACAAGAGTATTGTGAAGAAATCGTCCGACTTGATGAGCTACATCTTCCGTTATGAGGATGAGTTCAAGTATACGGGTTACATCCGCAAGAGTGAAGACAAGCTCATGCCTGTTCTCTGTGTGCATCTCGGTGCAATTCTTTATCATGTGGCACAGGTTCTCACAGAACGTCACATCTCTATCCCGTCTACAATCACGTTCTCGGGTATGGGAGCTAAGTACATACGTATCATAAGTGACAACGAGAAGGATGTGAAGGATATTGTCAAGATGCTTCTGTCGACATTCATGGAGTCGCTTTCGGGCGGCGATAAGTGCAGGATGCCGAAGAATTTCAATGTGAGGTTCCAGGCAAACGCCAAGGAGGTCACAGCACAGGGCGCGATGCTCGTAAACCATAGTTCTCTTCAGGAGATTCGCGAATATGACGAGGAGCCGCTTTGTGTGTTTGGCATCGACAAGGAGATTGACGATGAGCTTGAGTATGAAGATGTTCCTAAGTATAAGGACGACGTGCTAAAGTCGTATGAGAAATTCCTTGATGCGTTTGTGCGCAACAAGAAGATTGCGCGTTTCTTCAAGGAGGAGTTCGGCATTATATTTAAGGATGCTCTTATAGATAAGCTTGAGCATGAAGCCTCGCAGAGTTTCGACCTAATGTCGAAGAATCCTGCTGCCGACTATGTTAGTGAGACAATGTTCTTTTGGCCATTGAAGAATGGCTTGTATGAGGCATCTAAATTGTAATGGTTATGAAGCATGTATTTTCAACAATAGCTTTCGCTTTGTTGCTATCTGCTAATCAAGTGGTCGCCTTCGATGGCGGCTGCTTGATGGAGCAGAGCCAAGGCAATGCGCAAGCGCAAGTAGACAAGAAGGCTGGACAGAAGGCTGCTGCTCAAAAAGCAAAGGCTGATGAGGCTAAAAAGACTCAGGATCCCAATAAAAACCGGTCTGCTCCCGCGACACCCAAGGGAGGCACTAATGACGCACAACTGATGACCGACGAGGCTAATGCCGACCGGCAAGCCAACAGGGAACGTGGACAGGGTAGCCAACAGCAACAGCCACAACAGCAGGGACAGCAGAATGGGGACCCTTCACAGCAGGGCGTTGACACGACGGCTGTTGACACCACCGCCAAGAACGATGCCGGCAGCGCGGCACAAACTGCCAATGGCGGCAAGGACGAGGACAGCAAGGTCTTCCTATCGGGCAACATGAAAATGTGGATAATCGTCGCTGTAGCTGTGATTGTCATCATTTATTTTGCTTCGCGCAAAAAAACTGTCAACAACAGACGCCATGCAGAGCCGGCTGAGGAAGAACCAAGTGCCGACAAGAAGCTTATCGACACCTTGCGTGAGAGAATTGCCGGCCTTGAGGCCGAAAGAGAAGAGCTGAGGCAGCAGAACACAGGACTCAATATAGAGTTGGACAACCTTCGCGCACGTGTGGCAAGCAACAGCAACATGCAGCCGCAGACTCAAAATAATGTAGCGGTCAATAGGAAGTCAAGCAGCATGGAGCTTTATGCCAATATCCTTAACGGAATGGTGTTCCCAGTTGACGACTTGCAGCCGACACGTGATGAGTATACCGTGTTTGTGCTGAACGTGTCGGGCAATGAAGGCACGTTCAAAGTGAACGATGCAGCTAACGCGCAGCTTTATCTCATTTCAAACTTTGCCTATTCTGTGGCAAGTGCCGTAGAGGTGAAGTCGAAGGAAATGAGTGCAAAGGCTATTGTGACGCTTGAGCCGGGGCGTGTGCGCAAGACGAGCAGCGGATGGACCATCATAAAGAAGGCTGTGGTGGAACTTAAGTAGATAATGTGTTCTGTCAAAATAAATAATATACGATGATATATTTGGCTTTTCTGTTTATTGTGGCTTTGGTAGTGGTGGCTATAGTGCTCGCTGCCAACGGAAAACTATTCAAACTTCTTGACCAACTGCGCGGACCGTTTGACGGCACGTCCGCCCAACGCGGCACACGGCAAAACGCTACGACACAGCGCGGCGGCAACACCGACGCCGATGTGACGGCTCTCGTCAGGCGTGTGGACAAGATGGAGGAAACGATCCGTGGACTCGCCTCGTATGTGGACACGCTGACAAGAACCGTCAATAGCCAGAATAGGCAGATATGCACTATGGAAAAGCAGATACGCTCTCTTGAAAAGGAGATTTCGCGTTTGGCTACATTGTCAACGGATAGAACGGCTGGCAGGACAGTAAACACAACCAACAAGCCAGTAACGACAGCAAGTGTCGTCAAGTCACAGCATGTGGAACGACTGACGAATG
>CALBYK010000246.1 GCA_937889855.1 uncultured Prevotella sp. | reverse complement strand
ACGTGCAGACTCCGTTCAATACCCCGTGGCGCACGGTCATCGTCAGCGACGACGCGCGCGACATGCTCTCGTCAAATCTCATTCTCAACCTCAACGAGCCGTGCAAGATTGAGGACACGTCGTGGATACATCCCACAAAGTATTGTGGTGTGTGGTGGGAGATGATTGCCGGGGGCAAGCAGTGGAGCTACACCTTCGACCTGCCGTCAGTACATCTTGAGAGCCTTGACTATTCAAAGTGTCGTCCGCACGGACAGCATCCTGCCAATACCGAGAACGTGAAGCGATATATAGATTTCGCCGCGAAGAACGGTCTGCAGGAGGTGCTCGTTGAGGGATGGAACATTGGTTGGGAGGACTGGTTCGGACACTACAAGGACTATGTGTTCGACTTTCAGACCCCATATCCCGACTTCGACATAAAGGCACTCAACGAATATGCCCATTCAAAGGGCGTGAAGCTGATGATGCATCACGAGACAAGTGCCTCGACTGTAAATTACGAGCGTCATCTTGAGAAAGCGTATGAGCTTATGAACAAGTATGGCTACGACGCCGTGAAGAGCGGCTACGTGGGCGACATCATCCCGCGCGGCGACTATCACTACTCGCAGTCGACCAACAACCACTATCTCTACTGTGTGCAGGAGGCGGCGAAGCACCACATCATGGTCAACGCGCATGAAGCGAGCCGTCCTACCGGTCTGTGCCGCACATGGCCTAACCTTGTCGGCAACGAGTCGGCACGCGGCACAGAGTATGAAGCCTTCGGCGGAAGCGAGCCCTACCACACTGTCATACTGCCGTTCACGCGCTTGCAGGGCGGTCCGATGGACTATACGCCGGGTATTTTTGTCACAAAGCTGAGCGAGTGGTGCGACAACAAGTCTTACGTGCACACTACATTGTGCGGACAACTCGCCCTTTATCTGACAATGTATTCGCCGCTGCAGATGGCTGCCGACCTGCCGGAGAACTATGAGAAGTACGACGACGCCTTTCAGTTCATCCGCGACGTGGCTGCCGACTGGGACGACTCGCGCTATCTTGAGGCCGAGCCTGCAAAGTATATCACCGTAGCACGCAAGGCCAAGGGCACCGACAACTGGTTTATCGGCGGAAAGTGCGATGCCGACGGACATAAGTCGGTCGTGAAACTCGACTTCCTTGACAAGGGACGCAAGTACGACTGTGCTATCTACCAGGACGCGGCGGATGCCGACTATGAGAAGAATCCTTCTGCATATGTCATCACTCACCGCACGGTGAAGCGCGGCGATGTGCTGAAACTGACGCAGGCACGCGGCGGCGGATTTGCTGTGAGCTTGATTGCCAAGTGATAAGATTGTAATAGGAGGTACGGCTCGGAGGCCGTACCTCCTATGGTTGTCTATACAAATTAATTTTGCACAACTACTTAAAATCAATTACCTTTGCATAATCAATGAAAAAACTAAATATATTTCTACTTATGAATATAAACAAGATTATCCCAAATACCATCGTGTCGGTGGCAGCGCTGGCAGCATGTACTGCAGCCAATGCACAAAACAGCAATGTGGCTTATCAGGACGGCACCGTGCGCTTCACCGTCATCACCGACGGCACCGTGCGTATGGAGTATGCCCCCGACGGCAAGTTCATGGACAGCAAGTCGTTCATAGCTGTCAACCGCTCCTATCCTGAGGCGAAATACAAAGTGAACGACAACGGCAAGAAGGTGGTAATCTCTACCGACTGCTTCACGCTATCCTACACCAAGGGCGCAGGTCCTTTGACCGAGCGCAACCTCTCCATCGTGTCGGCTAAAGCTCCAAAGAAAGCCAAAGCCACCAACCGCATAATTCCTTTCGCGTGGCATCCTGGACAGAAGGATGCTCCCGGCGCCAATCTCAAAGGCACCTACCGCACGCTCGACGGCTATGACGGCGACACACATCCGGAGTCGGGCAAGATGCCGCTTGAGGACGGACTGCTCTCGCGTAGCGGATGGACAGTGATCGACGACTCCGAAGGCTACATCTTCGACAATAGCGACTGGCAGTGGGTGGCCCATCGTCCCAATGAGGGTAAGACGCAGGACCTCTACTTTCTCGCCTATGGCAACGACTACAAGAAGGCACTGCACGACTATTCAGTGTTTGCGGGCAAGGAACCGCTGCCGCCGCGCTACGCTTTCGGCTACTGGTGGTCGCGCTACTGGAGTTATAGCGATAACGAGCTGCGACAGCTTGTGGGCAAGATGCACCAGTATGACATACCGCTGGATGTGCTTGTGGTCGACATGGACTGGCACTACACCGAGGAGGGACGAGGCGGATGGACCGGCTACACATGGAACAAGAGACTCTTTCCGTCGCCAAAGGGATTTCTCGACTGGGCTAAGAGCCAGAACCTCAAGACCACAATCAACCTTCATCCTGCCGACGGCATAAAGCACTATGAAGACAAATATGCCGATATGGCACGTTGGATGGGTATGGACCCTGCCGAGAAGAAGGACATACCGTGGCAGGCGTCGTCGAAGCGTTTCATGCAGGGATGGTACGAAAAGGTGCTGCGCCCGATGGAGCGCGACGGTGTCGACTTCTGGTGGCTCGACTGGCAGCAGTGGAACAACGACAAGGAGTTTCCACGCCTTAGCAACACGTGGTGGATTAACTACACCACATTCACCGACATGGCGCGCCACAGCGACAAGCGTCCGATGCTCTACCACCGTTGGGGCGGACTGGGCAACCACCGCTATCAGATTGGTTTCTCCGGTGATGCTGCCATATCGTGGAAATCGCTCGACTTCCAGCCTTACTTCAACTCCACTGCTTCCAATGTGCTCTATGGCTACTGGAGCCACGACATTGGCGGGCACATGTGGGCCGATTCCATAAATCCGGAGATGTATATCCGCTGGATGCAGTTCGGGGCATTCAGTCCAATTATGCGCACCCACTCCACAAAGAGTGCCGCGCTTAACAAGGAGCCGTGGGTGTTTGCCGACAAGGAGCGCGACATCATACACTCCATTGTCAAGCAACGTTATGCTTTCGCACCTTATATATATACGATGGCGCGACATGCCTATGACACCGGTGTGTCCATTTGCCGCCCGATGTACTACGACTATCCCGAAGCGAAGGAGGCTTATGACAATCGCAACGAGTATATGTTCGGCGACAACGTGCTTGTCTATCCCATCACAAGTCCGATGAAAGACGGTGTGTCAAAGCAAAACGTGTGGCTCCCGTCGGGCAACGACTGGTATGAACTGTCGTCGGGCATGTTGCTGAAAGGCGGTCAGACCGTCAGTCGACAGTTCCTTCTCGATGAATATCCGGTGTATGTAAAGGCGGGCAGCATCGTGCCGGAGTATGGCGACGTGAAGAACTTGCAGTCAAACGACGAACCCGTCACCGTGACTGTATATCCAGGCAATAACGACAGCCAGTTCACTATGTATGAGGACAACGGCGACGACAATCAGTATGCCACTCAGTATGCCACAACACAGCTCTCGTCGCGCCACTCAGCCGACGGCACGCTGCACGTGAGCATCGGCTCGCGACAGGGTGCCTACCGCGATATGCCCGCCAACCGCAGGTTCCGTCTGAAGGTTGTTGCATCGGCTGTGCCAGACCGGGTGGTTGTCGATGGCAAGCCGGCAACGTTCAGTTATGACGGCAACTCACTGTCGCTCAATGTGGACATTCCAGAGACCGACTGCGCCAAGGAGAAAAACATCGACATCGTTTATCCTGCCGATGCACCCGTGTTGACCGACGGTCTCATCGGAAAGTTCCGCCACATACAGCAGAACTGCGTGGCAATGAAATACCGCAACCCAGGCATCGTGTTCGGCGAGGAGCTCGGCACAATGGAGTCTACAGGCATTGCCATGACATACAATCCAGAAAAGCAGCGTCAATTGGTTGAGGCTTTCCGCGCCAACTACTCGCGCCTTGCCGAGATACTGAAGAATAATGGAATAGAGGGCGATGCTGCGGCAATGTTTCTCAAGACAGAGTAAACAGTTGTAAGTAGCTGCGCAAAAATATATAAACTAAAGGGACAAGAACCTTTAGACATAGTAAAGCCCTGGCTCGGGAGAGTCAGGGCTTTGTAATTTTATGCACGAAATGTGATTGTCACCATATTTTGATGGAACAGATAGTCATACTTGATAACATCGCAGAATCCCTTGACCAATAATAGCCCCAGCCCCGTATCTTTGTCATATTCCACAGGATTGAAAGCCCTTCCATCGTCTGTGATGACAACTCTCACCTGTTTGTCCACAAGCGAAAGGCGATAGTCAATGAATCTTTTAGTGCTGTGCTTCTCAAAACCATGCACAATGATGTTTTTCAGCAGTTCCTCAGAGCATACCTCCACATGCATAACCAAGGAATCTTCCAAGGCATGCTCCTTGAGGAATGTGTGGATTTCACCCAACAGAGCATCAACACTATCCATAGATAAGGGCAACGAGGTCTCAAAGCCATCATAACCTTCTTGGCGAGGAATAAGCAATAGAGGCATCAGCTTGCTATTGCGCAAACGCGCGAAGAAAGTCAACACCACGGTGAGAACCAATACCACAAACTGCCCCAAGGCAAAGCCCCACCATACATAGTCGGGTGCTACAACAACCATAAGCCACATGCCTAACAGCGGAGCCAACGACTGACTCACCGACACGAATGTGGCCATCGACTTGTTGTCATAGAGCTGGTAGATGGGTATCAACAGATACACCATGCACTGGAATATGATGTTGAGCGAATAAGGCGGTATGGCCTTGGCAGTGACTGCCAGCAGCGACGGTTCGGAAACGCCAAACAACAAGGCCACCTGTTGCGGAGCCAGTACCAGCGGCAAGGTGAAGAATACAAAGCAAACCGCCATAAAGCGATAAGCCTTCCCTATGACCATCAGCACTCCACTCCCGTCGCCGGCGCCCTTCAGAATGGACGCTACGGGCTGGAAGGTCTTCGTTGTTCCCGAAAGGATAATCATTGAAAGAGCCAACAGGTAGATGCACACAGAAAGTGCTACAATGCCTTCGTTGCCGAGATAAGAGATGGCTATGCGATTGCATCCCCACAGTTGGACTGCTATCAGCATAGTTGCCATTCCAAAGGGAAGGCCTGCCGACAACGACTTGCCAATGGTTGACAGGCAAGAGCCAAAGGCCAACCTCAATGTGCCTGGCGAGAGGAAATGAGGCAAGAGTAGCAACACGGATACCACATAAGAAATAACCGTTGCCCAAGCAGCTCCCGTGACGCCCCAACCAGCGATGGCTATGAATACATAATCAAGCACCACATTGGTAAGGGCACAGGCGAACACCGCCACCGACACTCTTTTTGGACTTCCGTCCACCGCCACGAACATCTCCAGACAAACTGACAGCATGTAGAATACCGCCGAGTAGAGCGTCACGCTCAGATATTCGGAGGTAACGCCATGCAGCTCATCACTCGGACAAAGGAAGTCCACAAGGGAAGGCAAACTGACTGCAACAATGCACAAGAACACGACACCCAAGACGCCTATCATGCACAGCATACCCGTGAAGACGCGGTTGGCCTCCTCACGATTGCGATTGCCGATGGCAACACCCACAAGCATAGAACTTCCCGCACCTATCAACATACATAGGGCAAACAGCATCTGCATGACTGGACGGCAGATGTTGACGCTGCTCATGGCCTGCTCGCCTATCAAATAGCTCAACATAATGCCGTCTACCGTAGCCCCCACTTGCGTGGCGGCTACGGTGAGTACGGATGCCAACAAGAAACTGTTGAAAGCCTTGTTGACCAAATAGTTTCTTCGTTTCTCCATTTACATCTTAAAGAAATCAAATCCATTGATTGCCTGTACAAAACGCTCTACGTAGTCCCAAGATGTGAATGGCCAATGATATCCCATGCGATACAGCACCTGGGTGGTAAACTCGCTGTCGTAGTCGAGGAACCTCACCTTGTGGGCACCATTGTCGGCATATGCCAGCAATGGCTGCAGCACTTGGCTGTTGGCATCGTCGTTCATCATCTCGCGCACTCTGTCCTCAAATACCTCCCGTTCCACGAACTTTACTTCCAATCCCACGCTCCGCAGGCAACTCAGCACATCGCCCAACGGCAACGTGTGGTTGTTGCAAGGATGGAACACCACCATGTCGCGAGGCGTGGTGGCAAGCAAGCGACTTGCCTTGCAAACCTCGTCTATCGGCGAGAACTCACAAGGAGCGTCCAGCACATCGTAAGGCGCGCATCCCAATGCCGCGTAACTTCTCAGGCGTCCCATGAACCCGTTGGTGCGGAAATTGATTTGGAACTCGCCGTCGGCGTTGCGCGACGCCAAGGTGGCAACTCGCATAATCTTAGCGTTCAAGCCATCCTTGCGTATGCTCTCCAGGATGAGTTGCTCGGCGTCATACTTCGATTTGACGTACTGGTTGGCAAGCGACTGCCCGAAGTCGAACATATGCTCGTTCATCACGGTGTCAAGGGTTGGATAGCCGTCGACACTCTGTCCTGCCACACTTGTTGTCGAGGTATGCACCAATCGGGCACCCGTCTTCAGACACCATGCTATCAGGTTGCGCACACTTTCCACATTGACCATCTCGATGTCATTGCCGGCAGAGAAATGCTTCACGTTGGCAGCGCAGTTGATGACAGTATCTACATGAATGTCCAGACGTTCGAAGGTTGACGGCTTGGTAAGCTCGCCTTCCAATACCACCAAACGGTTGCCGAAGAGTTCCTCGTAGGTATTGTCGAAATAGTAGAACAGCAACGAGCGCAACCGGCTCTCTGCCGAGTACTTGCCTTTGGAGCGGAGGAGGCAATAGATGCGCCCTGATTCATTCTCTATCAACTCATGCAGGAAATGGATGCCCATGAAGCCTGTCGCCCCAGTAAGCAGCACATCGCCAATAGGCTGCCTCTCGCCACTGCGGAACCTCTCTATCGTATTGGCGTCCAAGATGTCGGCATAACGCGAAGAGTTCTTGTCAGTGGAGCCGTTGTCTATCACCATTGTCTGCTGCACGGGTGCCGCAGAGCCGTCCGCCTTGCCGCGTAGGTAAGCGGCGAGCACACGTGGGGTTTTGCAGGCGAACATGTCCTTGAACGACAACTGATAATTCTTCAGCGCAAGGGCAGCCACCACCTTGATGGCAGAGATGGACGTTCCGCCCAACAAGAAGAAGTCGTCGTTGGCACTGATGCGCTCTATTTTGAGCACCTTGGCATAAGCCTCGGCTATGTCTGTTTCCATTTCGCCCTCGGGTTCGGCATAAGTCGACACGGCAGCTTGCTCTATTACAGGTTCTGGCAGGGCCTTGCGGTTCACTTTGCCATTGGGTGTAAGGGGCAGTTCATCCATTTGCATGTAGGCATCTGGCACCATGTATTCGGTCAACGATTGCGACAGATATTCGCGCAACTGGTTGCTGTCTATCTCATTGTCGGCCGTGTAGTAGGCACACAGGTGTTGCATGCCGCCTATCTCCTTCACAACAACAATGGTGCTGCGTATGCCTTCATAACGGCTTATCGCATTTTCTATTTCGCCCAATTCGATGCGGAAACCGCGCAATTTGACTTGCGTGTCGATTCGGCTGATGTATTCCAACTGTCCGTCGTCATTCCACCGGCAAAGGTCGCCCGTGTGATACATGCGCACTTTGCGTCCCCAAGCATCTTTGTCGATGAACGGGCAGTCGCCAAACACTTTAGCCGTTTGTTCCTCACGATGCCAATAGCCCATGCTCACCTGTATGCCAGCAAAACACAGTTCGCCGGCAATGCCTTGTGGCAAGATGTTGCCTGTTTCGTCTACCACAAAGTTCCAACAGTTGGCCACAGTTCGTCCTATTGGTATTTCGTCCAGTCTAACGCCTGGCTTTATAGGATAGTAGGTGGTATCGACCGTGCCTTCGGTAGGACCGTAGGTGTTGAGAATCTCAATGTGGTCGCTATAAACTGATGGCAATTTTTCGCCACCTGCTGTAATGAAGCGCACGGGCAAGTCGTCGAAGGTGTTGAGCAATAGGCACGTTACGGCTGTTGAATAGCCTCCACCCGTGATGTGGTGGTCGAAGAGGAACTGACGTATCTCGCCCAAATCTTTTCGGATGGCTGAGGGTATCAAGTGGAATGAACCACCCAATGTGAGTATCGGGAACATATCCTCAACATGCGCATCGAAAGAGAAGGAGCTGTGTCCGCTTATGCGGTCATTGGCAGTCAATTGCTCCATATAGATGACCGTGGCTATAAAGTTGTGCAAGCCAGCTTGATGTAGGCGTGCTCCCTTGGGAGTGCCCGTTGAGCCTGAGGTGTAAATCATATAGGCTACGCCCTCGGGCTTTGACAAGTCGATGGGGGCTGCAGCCAATGCCTTGGCTTTAGCATCAGGCTGGGCAAGGAGGTCGTCGATAAAGAATGGCTGTGCCTGGCCTATATTGAATTCACCCTCGGCAAGGGTGGCATCAAGCACGTCGTGTGTTGTTATGAGCAGTTTCGACTCAGAGTCCTCAAGCATAAACGACAAGCGCTGGTTGGGGTATTCAAAGTCGAGCGGCACATAGGCAGCCCCACACTTGTGTAGTGCCAACACGGTGAGCGGGAACTCCTTGGTGCGCTCCAACATGACACACACAAGGTCGTCGGGCTGAATGCCTTGTTCGATGAACTTGTGGGCAAGTAGATTGGAGTAAGCGTCCATTTCGCCATACGACAGTTCACTATGGTCGTCAGCCACAGCCAAGCTATCGGGTGTTTTATGTGCTTGCTCTACAAATAGGTTGGCAAATGTTTTGGTTACATCCATGTCGACCTGTGGTCCTCTGCCAAGCTGAATGAGTTGTGCTTGCTCTTCATCAGTGGTAATGGCCAGCGAATTGACAGGTGTGTCGCCTTGCGCTGTTGACATACGCTGGAGAAGAGCAGTTATAGCTTTGCCAAAGGTTTGCATGTCTGCCTCAGCATATATGTTGCTGTCGTATTCTATCTCCAGCTCGAGTTGGTTGCCGGCCCTGTTCCACACGTCAATCGACACCGGGGTCTTCACGGTGTCGAGGCGCAGTGGCATTTGCTCGCCCTGGGCGTTGCCCAGACTGATGGCATCGTCTAACACATCGCCTTGGTATGCCACCATGATTTGCGGACTGGCACCATATCGCTCGACAATGCTGGTGAACGGATACTTGTCGGCATCAATGGTGGCAAGCAGTTGCTCATGCATGCCCTTCACCGTATCGGCCACACTCTGGTTGCCAAAGTGGCTCACCACTGGGAGCGTTTGCACAAACATGCCAAAGCCGGTAGCCAAGTCGGTGGTGTCGCGCCCATTTGATATGGTGGTTATCATGATGTGGTGCTCGCGTGTGATGCGGTGCAGAGTTTGCATGACGGCTGTCATGACAAGGGCGTTTTCGGTCACCCCTAAGTGTTGTGCACAATAGGTGATGGCAGAGCGAGGTATGCTGACACGTGTCTTCTGTGCACCTTGGTGTGTCATGCCACTGGCAGATGGCGGATACTGCACCGACTCTGCCTTGTCCATGATGAGGTCGAAGTGCTTTTCGGCTTCTTTGTAGCCTTGGCTCTTTTGCCACTGCTGATAGTAGAGGGCATAGTCGTAGGCAGTAATTGTTTCAGCCACAAGTGGTTGCCGTGCATATGCCTGTGCTATGTCGCGGAGCAGCACGTTCATAGATGTGCCGTCAAACACTATGTGGTGGATGTTTATGAAGAGCCAGGTGTCTGAGCCATAGGTGTAGACGCGTATGTCATACAATGGTTGTCCGATGATGTTGAACGGAAGTATCTGCTGCTGGAAATAGGCGGGTGTGGGAACCCCGTCAAGCTCAATGAGCTTCACTTCCACAACATCGTCGTCATGACGTTCTTGCATAATTTCACCCTCGTGCATCAGCAAGCGCACCTTTATATAGGGGTGAGCTGCCAAGGCTTGTTCTACACTCTGCTTGAGCAGAGCCGGGTCGACATTGCTGAACTTGAGCAGATAGGGTATGTTATATTGCAGGTCGTCGTGGTGTTGCTCCCAGTCAATATATATGCCCAACTGGTTGGGGGTGAGCGGGTAGAGCGATTGTTTTGGGTAGACCTGCAGGCCGTCGTCGGCAGGCGTGTCGTTATTGACCAGCTCCACCCATTGGCGAATGGTGGGCTGCCTCATCACATCCTTGGTCTGGAGGCTGAGGTTCATCTGCTTCTGTATGGTGACCGTCAACTTTATGGCGCCTATCGATGTCAATCCCATGGAAATCAAATTGGTCGTCACGCCAAAGTCGTCAGTGCCCAATTGGTTGGCCACGATTTGGAAGAGTTGCTCTTCTTTCTGGTTGGCAGGAGCCACGATTTCACCTTTTTCCACCTTTGGCAAGGGCAACGCCTTGCGGTTCACCTTACCGTTAGGCGTGAGTGGCATCACGTCCATACGCACATAGATTTCGGGCACCATGAACTCGGTGAGCGACTCGCCCAGGAAGGCGCGCAGCTTCTGCTCGTCAATCTCATGTCTGGAAGTGTAGTAGGCGCAGAGCATCTGCACGCCATTCACCTCTTGCACCAGTACGGCAGAGGTCTTGATGTCGTCATATTGAGCCAGCACCGACTCTATCTCGCCGATTTCGATACGCAGGCCGCGAAGTTTCACCTGTCCGTCCATTCTGCCGAGGAACACGATGTTGCCGTCCTCGTCCCAGCGCACCAAGTCGCCTGTGCGATACATGCGCACTCCGTCCATGGTGACAAACTTGGCATCTGTCATCTCCGGGTTGTTCAGATAGCCACGGCCGACGCCCTGGCCTGCAACACACAGTTCGCCAGGCATACCCTGAGGCACCAAGTGCATGGAAGCGTCCATCACATAGAGCTGGTAGTTGGCAAGTGGACGGCCGATAGGTGCCTCCTCGTTGTCATATTTTACAGGATAGAATGTAGAGCATATCGTACACTCCGTAGGGCCATACAGATTATAATAAGCAAATGGCGGTTTCTTGATAGGCACCAGTTTCTCACCGCCTACCGACATCACCCGCAAGTGGGAATACTCGAACAAACTTGCCATCTGCACGCCAATCTGGGTTGTGAAGAAAGCTATCGTAATGGAATTCTCCTCCATATAACGATGGATGGCGGTTAAGTCCATGCGTATGTCAGAGGACAAGATATACACAGATCC
>CALBYK010000245.1 GCA_937889855.1 uncultured Prevotella sp. | reverse complement strand
CCGCTCCGACGCAGAGGTGATGCGTTTCTGCCAGGCTTTCATGACCGAGCTTTACCGCCACATTGGCCCCGACGAGGACGTGCCGGCCGGCGACATCGGTGTCGGAGGCAGGGAGATAGGCTACCTCTTCGGCATGTACAAGAAGCTCACGCACCAGTATCAGGGCGTGCTCACGGGCAAGGGACTTGAGTTTGGTGGCTCGCGCATACGTCCCGAGGCAACGGGTTACGGCGCTCTCTACTTTGTCAAGCAGATGCTTGCCACACGCGGCCTTGACCTTAAGGGCAAGACGGTTGCCATTTCCGGATTCGGCAATGTGGCCTGGGGCGCCGCCAAGAAAGCCACGGAGCTTGGCGCAAAGGTGATAACGATATCGGGTCCTGACGGCTACATCCTCGATGAGGCTGGCGTGTCAGGCGACAAGATTGACTATATGCTCGAGCTTCGCGCCTCCGGCAACGACGTCTGCCAGCCTTATGAGGACGAGTTCCCCGGCTCAAAGTTTGTTGCAGGCAAGAAGCCTTGGGAGGTGAAGGTCGACATCTACCTCACATGCGCCACACAGAACGAGCTCAACGGTGAGGATGCCGACATGATTCTTGCGCAGAAGCCGGAATGTGTTGCCGAGGTGTCCAACATGGGATGCACGGCTGAGGCAGTGGAGAAGTTTGTCGCCGCCAAGCAGTTGTTCGCGCCTGGCAAGGCTGTCAATGCGGGCGGCGTGGCAACGTCGGGCCTTGAGATGACACAGAACTCAATACGCCTGAGCTGGAGCGAGGGCGAGGTAGACGAGAAGCTACACTACATCATGCATTCCATCCATGAGCAGTGCGTGAAATACGGCAAGCAGGCCGACGGCTACATCGACTATGTGCGCGGAGCTAACATCGCCGGCTTCATGAAGGTTGCCAACGCTATGATGGCACAGGGCATAGTTTAAAATATGAGAGGGCGAAATTAGAATTATAGGTGTGGGAGAGGACGCGCTTTGGGCGTGTCCTCCCCACTTTGTTTTAAATCCTGTCTTTGTCCTTTTTATATTTCTTCAATAGGAACAAAAATTACGATATAGTGAATTTTCAAAGGATAATCTTGGCAATAATTATTGCCGCCACGACACACACAACAATTCCTGTCAGCGCGCAGTCGCAGAGAGGGAAAGCTTCATTCTATTCAAAACGCGCCACAGGCTCGCGCACAAGCAGTGGAGAGCGGCTGCATCACGACAGCCTGACGTGCGCCCACCGCACCTATCCGTTCGGCACCCTGCTGAAGGTGACAAACGAGCGCAACGGCAAGTGGGTGGTGGTGCGCGTGACCGACCGCGGTCCCCATTCGCGCGGCCGCATCATCGACCTCTCCCACGCTGCCGCAAGCCGCATCGGGATAATCAACCAGGGCGTGGCGATGGTAAAGGTGGAACGCTATCACGACTCCAACATCCCTTACCGTCCCGACGACCGCGAGTTGCCTGAGATCGACTTTGAGGTGACTGAGTACACCCTCCCGGCGAGCGGCATACTGCACTTTCCGAAGAGCGGCAAGAAACGCACGCATTATGTGAGGATTGACGACGACGAGTAGGACGACTGGGCGTGAAAGGGATGGCTTGGCGTGAGTGTTGGGCAGGCGCCCAACACCTCATGTCTTATCAGGTAGCCCTTGTCTATTTGCGGGCAAGCTCCACAAGCAGTTTGCCCACATATACGGCATGCTTGCCGTTCTGGTCGTCAGGAATCTTCTTGCCGTCGGCATTTTTAATATACTGGAGCTTGGTGAAATAGGTGTGGGAGTGTCCGCCGAGCACTATGTCGATGTCGTGGTTGGCGGCAATCATCTCTTGGTCGCCGATGTTCTGCTGCATCAGCCATCCAAGGTGCGAGAGGCATATCACGAGGTCGCACTTCTTGTCGTGCTTCAGCATGCGTGCCATGTTGTCGGCAGTCTTTATGGGGTCGATGTACTTCACGCCCTCACACTTTGTCTCGTCCACAAGTCCCTCCATCTGCGGGCATATCCCGAACACTCCAATGCGCAGCCCGTCACGCTTGATTATTATGTATGGCTTGACAAGTCCCTCAACGGGAGTGCCGGTGAAGTCGTAGTTGGCGCATACCACGGGGAATTTGGCCATGCGGAACAGGCGTGCCATGTTCTCCAGCCCGAAGTCGAACTCATGGTTGCCTATCGTCACAGCGTCGTATCCCATGCGGTTCATCAGTCCAATCTCCACGTCGCCCTTGAAAATGGTGTAGAACGGCGAGCCCTGCGAGAAGTCGCCAGAGTCGAACAGCAGCAGACCGGGGTTCTTCTTGCGCTCCTGCTCAATCATCGCGAGGCGTCGCACAAATCCCCCTCGTCCTGCCACGATGGTGTCGGCAAGGTTGGGGTTGAGCGGCAGTATGCAGCTGTGGGTGTCGTTGGTGTGAAGAATCTCGACGGTCTTTGTCTTCTGTGCCGGCATGGTGAGCGTGGCGCACAGAAGCGATATTATGAAGAATAGTTTTTTCATTCTTTTTCTTGTTTTTCTTTATTGTTCTCAGTCAATTACTTTAATACGTCCTTCCACTTTGGCGTCGACAGTCTTGCCGGCAGCCTTGCTTGCCTTGAAGTAGTCCTCGATAAGGTGACGCGCGTTGTTCTCCTCGCTCTTGGGCGACACAAAGTGGGTCTTCTTCCGGAAAGCCTCAAGGTGGTCGTTGCCCTGTGCGAGATAGTCGATGGTTGTTATGCGGTAAGAGGCTTCTGGGTCGATGGGCTTGCCGTTGAGTGACGCCGATACGAGACGCCCGTCCTTTGTTATCTCGAGGCGCACGCTGTGGCTCACGCCCTCGCCGTTGACGGCCGCCATCTGCTTGAACAGTTCGGTCACGTCGCTGCCGCTGAGGGTGAGGAAGCAAATCTTGTTCTCGAATGGGGCGACGTCAAGGATGTCGCCCCGCGTCACGTCGCCCTTGCTGATGGAGGCGCGTATGCCCCCCATGTTGTACACGGCGAAGTCGGGGTGCTCGCCGAAACGCGCGCTGCTCCACACAAGTATGTCTGCAAGCAGGTTGGAGAGCGGGCTCTCTGGGCGGAAGCGCGGCATGTCGCACGCAGCTGTGCCCATGACAGGCGACATGAGACTGTCTACACGCGCCTTGTAGGGCGCGAGGAAAGCCACGGCCTCACGGTTGGCTGAGGCGTCGTAGCGGGAGTCGATGACTATGCGCGAACGCTGCGTGTCCACTACCGAGTATTGGTGCTGCGCACACGATGTGGCGACAATGGATGCCATGGCGAGCGAAAGGAATGTTGCTGACTTGTTCATTGATGGTATGTCTGTTTTTTTTTACTTGTTTTGTTTGCTTTATTAGATGCCGCTATAATGTTTGGGAAGTGCAAAGTTATTAAAATTAATCCATAAGGTACGATTTAACTTGTTAAATATTTGCGAGTTACGTCAAAAAGTAGTAACTTTGCACCCGCTTTTCGGCGTAACCGATGACGGGAAGAAGAGTTGCCCAGTTATGTTGCGCGAGAACGATAAAACAAATTTAATTATCAAAATTACAATGGATTTAATTAAAGTTGCTGAAGAAGCATTTGCAACCGGCAAGAAGTTCC
>CALBYK010000244.1 GCA_937889855.1 uncultured Prevotella sp. | reverse complement strand
TTGAGTTTCCGTTGCTTCTCGAAAGCGGATGCAAAGGTATGACTTTTATCCGTATCACCAAAACTTTTCAAGAAAAATATTGACTACTTGCTATTGTTTTAACATTTGTTTGCACTACGGATAGTATTTAGTCTACATTTAATATATATGATATCGTTGCAGGACTTATTAACTGTTACAGTTACGTTATGCCGGAGCAGAAGGCGGTATCATCTTGACTTCTTGGAAAACTCTGCAGGTGTAATGCCATAAGTCTTTTGGAAAATCTTAGAGAAATAGCTCGAATTGGAAAATCCAACCATATACATCACCTCCGATACCGAAAACCGTCCCTCTCGTAATAGCACAGCAGCCCGCTGCATACGAATATGACGAATAAACTCTATAGGAGTTTTCCCGGTCATCTGCTTCACTTTTCGGTAAAGTAATTTAGAGCCAAGTCCAAGTGTCTCTTGCAAGCGTGTCACATTGAAATCGGAATCAGCGATAAATTTCTCTACGGTTTCGGTTATTTTGGCAAGCATACGGGCATCGGCACTGTCAGTGTCAGGTAAGTTGATATTAACAGTGCGCCCCTCACTACTACGTTTAACAGTTGTTGTAGCAGGAATCACATCGAAAACCATTGCTACCGTTGTGCCATCATCATTGTTCTCAATCAATGTCTGTGCCCCATTCATTTCAGTAAATTCGTGAGTGAGGGCAAGTACATTGGTCTCGGCATTGAGACTATTCACGCCCACAGAGTGGTAGCGGTTGAAGACGAAAGGCATTTCCGCCTTTGGTATTTCCAGGCCAGGTATACCAACAAGAACACTCACCGAATTGTCGTCTGCGGCTACCGTAATCTTGACATGCCCGTCAGAGTCCCGGTTGCAGACTGCAAAGTCTACGAGTTCATCGAGAACAGGCTGCAACCTTACCACATCAAGACTGACAAGCACTTCCGGGATATCAGTAGTGTAGTCAATCTCAACTGTCTTGCCGTTCCTTGCGCGGGCATCCTCTGCAGTCCGCCGGCAAAAATCGACGATGTCAAACATTACCTTTGCCACTTGTCCATTGTCATTCTTCGTCTGCTGCAAATCAAGCACCTTAAAAACAAGCGAGTTTATGCCGACCACATTTCTCCTCATCTGTTCCAGCGACCTGATATTGGAAGAGTTCTGCTCTTTATGGAGCATGTTGAGAATAGCACCGAACGTAGCGCCGAGCGGTTGTCTGAGTTGTCGTGACAGGTTGTCAAAGAAAGCCGACCTGGCTGTTGACTCTTCTATTATACGCTCTTTAGCCTCATGCTCCTCACGCAGGCGTCGCCGAATCCAATAGAAATTGATTGTCCATACGATGAGCGCAACAAACAGCACAAGATAAACGAGCTTTGCCCACACTGACATATACCATGGCGGCAGTATTGTCAAACCGAGTTTGAACACCTCGCCTTTCGCCTCGCCCAATCCGTCAACAAGCCTTACCTCAAGATTATAGTTACCCGGAGGCAATGCGTTGTAGCTTATTTCCTGACGCTCACCGTGCATATATTTCCATGAACGGTCTATGCCATCCAGTCTGTAGGCATAGACATAGGGCATTTGCCCCGACATTGGCAGGTCGGTGAGCTGGAACGTCACATTGTTTTGCCTGGCCGACAGAGTGATTTCCGAAAGATATGTAGGGTAGCCGTCTTCTGTAACCAACGGCTTCCCGTCCACCATTATTCCCGACAGAAGGAAATTGTGCCGTGCAGCCGAGCTATGCCTTGCCACACCACGGTAGTCAGCATTCAAATACGAGCGTGTCACGCCGTCGACTGGAATACTCACCACAGCGTCGTTACCGCCAAGCAGCACACATCGCGACACGTGGTCATAGCTTATAGCCAGTGGCCGAAATCCTGGCACAGCGAAGCGAGTAGACTGTCCATTCTTACCTATTATGCAGCAGTCGCCTCCACTGACAGCCCATACATCATTCCCCACACAACAGAGAAGCGCGGCATCATTGACATCATATGCAGCCATACGCAACGAGCGGTCAGTAGTGGCGGTTGTTCCGAAACAGTGTATCTCGCCGTCCATCGCCGCCCAAACATTGCCTTGGCTGTCGGTGGTGAGGTCGTTTACAATTCGGTCCTTTCCTATGACATGATCAACATGCATTGTACGGGAGTCGATTCTGTCGAGTCCACGGTCGTACATCCTCGCCCATATGTGTCCCTTTCCGTCCTTCACGAGTTGCCAGACATGTATACCTTGCAGTTCCTTCAACACATGCCTGTCGGCAATGGCTGTGCCATTGGCAGCATGCAGAAGCTTCTCCTTGGCAATGACAAACACCCCGCCCATATATGAGCAAATCCAGTATCGCCCCATTCCATCGTCGACGATGTCGTATGCCCACGTTGTGTTATAGCGGTGCGACCTGTCGGTTACAATAACATTGCGCATCTGCCTTGTTTGTGGGTTGTATATATTCAGGCCGTGGTCGGTGCACACGATTACAGTCCCGTCAAGGTCGGTATAGACACGGCGCACACGGTTGTGCGACATATATCGGGTTGTTGACGTTTGTCGGTACCAGTCAACATTGCCGGCTTTGTCCGGCATGAACCCATGAGCAGTTTTGTATCCTATAAGTCCGTTGGTTCCGCCGAGCCACAACATGTTGTTATCGCTGCGGTATATGAGGTGAAGGCAGTTGCCGTCGCCTGTCTGCGTGATGTCAGAGAGTGGTATATATTTGTAAAACTGGTGCCGCCCTATCACCGACACACCCTGGTCAGTGCCTGCCCATATATTGTCCCAACGGTCGGCAGCCACAGACCAAACAATGTTATTGGCAATGGATTGCGGCGAGCGGGAATCGTGTAGCGCGTGGTTTACCACATGCGTCACCTTATTATATATAAACAATCCGTTATCTGTCCCGGCGTAAATATTGCCACCTTGCATGTCGAGCGACTTTATGGAGTTGCCGTTCAAGGGCGCTATACATTCAAGCCGGTGCCAGTCGTAGCGGTAGAGAGCTCCCTCAGTACCGATCCATACAACGCTGGAGCCTGACTCTGCGAGCATGGCATTGACGAGAGGTTGGTTTCCAGAGCATATGGTTATCTGCCGCGTGTTTCCATTGTCCGAGCGCAGAGCAAGTCCGCCCATTGTTCCAATGAGCAGTCCGTTGCGTGTACCAAGCAGCGAGTAGACATTCTGTATGTGGCGGTTTTCGACGCGCACATTCCCGTTGGCAAGATTAAGGCTGAACAATCCCTGCGCTCCACCAAGCCAAAGGCGTCCGCCATGCAGCGCGACGGCACGTATGTCCCTTGACTGTCGTCCGTCCGTGTCGGCATAGCGTCCTTTCAATATATCATAGACGAACAGTCCGCGCTCTGTTCCCATATATATAATGTTATGGAAGATCAGCATGGAGTGGATTCGTGTTGCAAGTGAAGAGCCGTCGGCGGCGGTATTGTGCGGTATTGTGCGGTAGCCATCGTATGAATACAGTCCGCGTTCAGTTCCGAGCCACATTATGCCCTGACTGTCCTGCGCGATGGAGCACACGGTGGACGCATCGGCAACATTTATGTTGTCGAATGTTTGGGCCGACGTGGCGTATGTCGCGATTATAAGCGCGAGCAGTGTCAGAATTAGAGGCTTAAGATATTTCATTTAGTGTTATGGTTCAATATTTTGTCAAAATCGTTCGGCTCAATGAGATATTGCATTCAATTCCTGTTTTGGGCTTTTTCGAGTGCGGCCGTCACGATGTCGAGCAGTTGGTCGGTATTGGTTCTGATTTTTTCATAACATTCTTTTCGCTCCCTCGGTTTCATCTCATCGCTGCCATCGGCAAGAATCTGTGCGAACCCTGCAATGGAGCTGAGCGGAATCTTTATGTCGTCAGTCATGTTCTGCAGCACAATCGTCTTGGCGTTATTGGCATTGACGGCGATGTTGCGGGCCGCCTCAAGCTCCACATTGTTTATCTCGAGTTGGCGGTGTATATGGCGAAGGCGTCGCATCACGTGTCTGTGGACATGCATGAAAAGGCCGAAAGCCACAATGACGATAGCGAAAATTAGAGCCATCGTCCAGGCGCGCAACTTTGATGCCTGCCGTTCTATCTTCGCCTTGCTGATGTCGCCCTGCAACCGCTCCGTTTCCAGTTTCTTGTTATTGACCGACAGACGCAGGATGTCGGCGGCTGAGCGTGTGCGCTGTAGCTCGAGGTCGGAGTTGTAGAGCGACAGCCGCGTGTTGGCGAGCGAGAGGTTGTTGTTGGCTATTTCGGCGCGTCGGTGTCCATTCTCGGCAAGTTGCCGGTCAAGCATTAGCTGCCGGTTCTCCATCTCCAGCTTTTGGTTGAAGAACATTGCATTCAAGTCCGCCATTTCTTGTACCTGCGCCTCGTCCTTATACTGAAGCCATGACCGGTAGAAATGTTTTTTCAACTCGGCAAGTCCTTTCATGTCTCCTGTCATCTCGCAGTAGCTCATCTTGATGCGCAGTTGTCTTCGTCCGTAGCCCTGCACTTTTGACATATTGTCAATCAGTAATTTGGCTCTGTCGAATTCTCCGTTAACCATATGTAGCATTATGAGAACCTCATAGTCAAAAAACTCCAGTATTTCATTCACTGAATCGTTGACAATCTTAGATCCTCTCGACTGTATGTATTCGGCACAGAAATCCTTCACCTTGTCATATTTGTGCAGTTTCAGCGCGGCAAAGGCCATGTTTGCCAGCATGCGCTCACGGTTGTTCTTAGTGCGTGCCTGACGGTAGCCAAGTGTCGCCACCTCAAGCATCTTTGCATACTCAAACTGGTTGCTGTAACAGTCGGTCAGCTTTCGGTATGTGGTGATAAGGTCTTGGTCGGGAAGATATTTCTTGCCTATATCGGCAGCCTCGTCAAGAGCCTTTGCAGCCACCCCGTATTCCATACGCGCGATGTGCACCTGCGCCAAGCTGTTGAGTCCGCCCCACATTCCGAGCATGTCGTTGCCCTTGCGTGCCTCTTCCAGAAATCGGTTCACGTAATCCATAGCTTCATAGTTGCGCTTGCGCATGAGAAGCCAGTTGACGGTGTTGGTCATTCCGAAATAGTAATACTGACGATAGCCTGTCTTCAGTGCACGGTCCTGCATGTCCTTCACGGCCTGCCGGAATCCTGCCTCATCGTTGAGCAGGTAGTAGTGGTAGAACATGACGACGCTCAGTGCCAAGCACTGCGCCTTGCCGTCACGCATAAGCTCTGCCTCGTGCAGCATCTGCTGCGCCAGACGCAGTCCCTCGGGCTTGGCACGCAGAGTGTATGCCTCGGTGTACATGACGTAAAGACGGTCGTTGATGCCGTAAATGTTCTTCTGCGCCACGCAACATACTGACACGACAAGCCACACAAAAGCTGTAAAGAGCAACCGGTACGGCTGTCGGTGTTGATATGTATGCTGTTGATGGTGGTACGTATATTGTATGAAGGCCATTTATATGTTATATGCGGTTATGTCAACTGTTTATTTCTATTCAATGCAAAAATAGTCATTATTTAGATAAGCGGCAAACAATAATAGCAACAAATTGCTTTACATTTCTCCCAAATCCTTTGTTTATGGGCATTTCAACGGGTTAATGTCCGTTTTGTTTTGCCATTTGTCCAATTTGTGATGCTTGATTTACGTCAACAAGTGTAATTTTGCCACCGAAAAAAAAAGACCTAATCCGTTTCAGATCTTCAATAAAAACCATGCAGTTGGACAAATAGGCGCGGACAAATATGCCCATTGTCCTCCTTCACTTAATTTACCGAACAATAAAGAATTAAAAACCATATTTACCTAAACGTTATCCACATGAACGAAACTAAAGGAAACAAGACGGGACGTCTATCAGCCCTGATTCTCGCAGGTATGCTGTCGGCAGTCTCCCTATCAGCGCAAGCGCAGAACCGCGTGGTAAAAGGCTGCGTGGTTGACGCCAACACCCAGGAGCCGCTTATCGGTGCTTCTGTTGGCACGAACGGCAACAAAATGGGGGCTGTGACCGACATCGACGGCAATTTCGAGCTTTCTGTTCCCGACGGGACAAAGCAAATCTCTGTATCTTATATAGGTTATGTAGCAAAGACCGTCCAGATTAAGAACGGAGTGATGACCATACAACTCGACTCCAACGACAAGCAACTGGGCGAAGTTGTGGTCGTTGGCTACGGCACTACGCGCAAGAGCGACCTCACCGGCTCGGTGTCCACCGTCAAGGCGAAGGACTTCAACAAGGGCGCGATATCATCTCCTGAGCAGCTTATCAACGGCAAGGTGTCGGGCGTGCAGATTATGTCGAACTCAGGTTCTGCCACTTCTGGAAGCACCATTCGCGTGCGTGGCGGCGCCTCGCTCAACGCATCTAACGACCCACTGATTGTTGTCGATGGCGTGCCATTGGAGCTTGGCGGCATCAGCGGATCAGACAACTTCCTCAGCATGATTAACCCGCAGGACATCGAGTCGATGACCGTCCTGAAGGATGCAGCCTCAACAGCCATCTACGGCTCACGCGCCTCAAACGGCGTTATCCTCATCACGACAAAGAAAGGCAGCGACTCGAAGCTCAACGTGCAGTTCACGTCGACCAACACCGTGCAAACTCGCGCGCAGATGGTCGACATACTGAGCGCCGACGAATTCCGCTCGGTCATCAACGCCAACGGCACCGACACGCAGAAGGCCCTGCTTGGCACAGCCACGACCGACTGGTATGACGAGGTTTACCGCACGTCGCTCTCTACCGACAACAACCTCTCGCTCTCGGGCAACATCGTCAAGGGTTTGCCTTTCCGCGCCTCCGTAGGCTACGCCAACCAGAACGGCATCATACGCGGCGACAAGGCAGAGCGTTTCACCGGCTCGCTGGTGCTCAACCCGAGCTTCTTCGACGACCACCTCAAGCTGACGCTCAACGCCAAAGGCTCCATAGCCAGGAACTCATTCTACAACAGCAGCGCCATATGGGCTGCCGCCACGTTCAACCCCACGCTGCCCGTATATTCCAGCTCTACGGAGCTGGGCGGCTACACCGAGTCGCTCGACGCGAGCGGAAAGCCTATCAACACGTCGGCAGGACAACGCAACCCACGCGGACTGGTCGACATGTACGATGCGGGCAGTACCGTGAAGCGATTCATAGGCAACTTCGACGTCGACTACAAGCTCCACTTCTTCCCCGACATCAAGCTACACGCCACTGCCGGCACCGACATCGCCCAGGGCAAGGGACACACCATCATTCCCGACTACGCCGCTTCCGACTACTTCAACGGTGGCTACAGCTACTACTACGGCCCGCAGAAGAAGCAGAACAACCTGCTCACGCTCTACGCCAACTACGGCCACTACTTCGAGTCGGCCAAGAGCAACGTCGACGCCACCATCGGCTACGACTACCAGTACTGGAAGTCAACGGCACCGGCTACAACCGAGTACAACATCGCCGGCGACCAGCTCAAGACTCACAAGGCTGAGGACTACCGCCACACGCTGCTCTCCTACTACGGACGCGTGAACTACTCGTTCGACGGACGTTACCTGCTCACCGCGACAATGCGACGCGACGGATCCTCGCGCTTCGGCAGCGACTACCGCTGGGGTACATTCCCGTCTGTAGGACTTGGCTGGACCATCAGCAACGAGAAGTTTCTAAAGGACAACAAGGTACTTAGCAACCTCAAGCTGCGCGCGTCGTACGGCGTGACCGGACAGCAGGAGGTTGGCGGCAACTACAACTACCTGCCAGTATATACTTATAGCGCCACGGGAGCCGAGGGCTACGTCAACGGCACGTGGATAAACACATACCGGCCGGAGGCTTACGTCTCGAACCTCAAGTGGGAGACCACCGACTCATGGAACGTGGGCTTCGACTTCGGTTTCCTCAAGAACCGCGTCACAGGCTCGTTCGACTTCTACACACGCAAGACAAAGGACCTCATAGCCACCGTTCCGGCAGCTGCCGGAACACAGTTCGGCAAGACCATCACCACCAACGTGGGCAACGTCGACAGCCACGGCATCGAGGTGACGCTGGGAGCCACCCCAATCCAGACCAAGGACTGGGAGTGGAACCTCTCCTACAACTTCACGTGGCAGAAGATGAAGGTGAAGAACCTATCGCTTGTGAAGAGCGACCAGCAGACAAACATGATGGTAGGCCCCACCGTCAAGGACAACAACCAGATACAGGTGCTCACCGAAGGCTACGCGCCCAACATGTTCTACGTCTACCACCAACTCTACGACCGCTCCGGCAAGCCTATCGAAGGTGCCTACGCCGACCTCAACAACGACGGAGTAATAAACGACGC
>CALBYK010000243.1 GCA_937889855.1 uncultured Prevotella sp. | reverse complement strand
CATGCTCACGTAGTCGATGTTCTCAACCATGGCGACGGTCTTGCGCACGCCCATGCGCTTTGCGGTGAGGCATGCGAGGATGTTGGTCTCGGCGTTGCCGGTGAGAGCCACGAACGCCTGCGTATTCTTTATACCTTCCTCGATGAGCAGTGAGAGGTCGCGTCCGTCACCGTTGATGATAAGTGCCTTCTCGTCCTCGAGGATAGAGTTCAGCCGTTCGCAGCGCTGCTCGTCAGTCTCGATGATTTTCACGTCCATGTAGCTCGGCATCGTTTTCACGGTGCGCACGGCGGTTGCTCCTCCCCCCATGATCATGACGTTCTTAACGTCAGCGTAATATTCCTTGCCAACAATTTTCCGGATGTATGGTATATATTGCTTAGTGGTCATGAAGTAAGCCAAGTCATACATCTCCAGACGGTCGTTGCCGCCAGGTATTATAGTTTCATCGCCGCGCTTGATAGCCACTATATGGTAAGGGTCTTCCGGTCCGCATATCTCGCGCATAGGTCTGTTGAGGATTGTGCAAGTTTGGCGCAGCTTCACTCCGAGCATCACGAGCGCGCCGTCGTGGACGTCCCAGCGTTGGCGCACCCACGACATCTTCAGCCCGTTGTTGATGTCGATGGCAGCGAGCATTTCTGGATATATGATAGAGCTTACGCCGAGATTGGAGAAAAACTCCTTCAGCTCAGGCTCGATATATTCGGCGTTGTCTATTTTCGCGACCGTCTTCTTTGTGCCCAAAGCCTTAGCCAGCGTGCACGAAGCCATGTTCTGGCTCTCGTCGGGTGTGACGGCAATGAAAAGGTCGGCATTCTCGGCACCTGCACGTTTCAGAGCCTTCACGCTTGTAGGTGAGGCCTCCAGTGTGAGAATGTCGACATCGGAGCCAATCTTGGCGAGCCGTTCCTCGTCTGGATCCATGACAACAATGTCGTCGTGCTCGCGGGAGAGCAGCCGTGCGAGATGGGTTCCGATGGCGTAGGCGCCGGCTATTATTATTTTCATAGTTGCTATTGTTGATTTGAAACCTTATAAGCTTTGTCTGGCCAACCTAAGCCTTTCAATGGCTTTTGACGATTTCTGTTTTTTCTAATCCTTGGCTGATTTTATGGCATTTTTTATTGATTGTATGTCAATGCCGGCAATCTTTCTGAGCTGTTCAACAGTGCCGTGTTCGATGAACTCGTCGGGCAGGCCTATGCGCTGCACCTTCACATGCTTGCCGTTGTCGCTCATCCATTCGAGCACGGCCGAGCCGAATCCTCCGGCACGTTGTCCGTCCTCAACGGTGATGACGCGCTTGAACTGCCGTGCAATATTCGCGAGCAGTTCGTAGTCGAGCGGTTTGCAGAAGCGCATGTCGTAGTGGGCAATGCTCAGAAGGCAACCCTCGTCATGCAGCTCGTTGATTGCGTTCTGCACATCATTGCCTATTGGTCCATAGCTGAGCACGGCAACGTCGTTGCCCTCGGTGATGCAGCGTCCCTTCCCTATTTCTATCTTGGTGAGCGGACACTCCCAGTCCTCGCGCATCACGCCCTTTCCGCGCGGATAGCGTATTACGACAGTGCCCTTGCCGGGCAGCTGCGCTGTGTACATCATGCGCCGTAGTTCCTGCTCGTCCATAGGCGAGCAGAGCGTGAGGTTGGGTACGGGTCGCAGCGCCGCAATGTCGAACACGCCATGATGCGTCGGTCCGTCCTCGCCAACAAGTCCGGCACGGTCGAGGCAGAACACTACAGGCAGGTTGAGGATGGCGGCGTCGTGTATGATGTTGTCGTAGGCACGCTGGGCGAACGCGCTGTATATGTTGCAGAAAGGCATAAGCCCGTCCTTGGCCATGCCGCAGGAGAAGGTGGCTGCATGCCCTTCGGCGATGCCCACGTCGAACACGCGGTCGGGCATGGCCTTCATCATAATGTCCATGGAGCATCCGGTTGGCATTGCAGGTGTCACGCCGACGATACGGTCGTTGAGGCGTGCAAGCTCAAGTAGTGTGCGTCCGAACACCTCCTGGTATTTGAGTGGGTAGGGGGCGTTGCCGTCGCTCAGGCGCTCGCCGGTGTCGGGGTCGAACTTTCCGGGCGCGTGCCAGATGGTGGCGTGTTCTTCGGCAGGCTTGTATCCCTTGCCTTTTATGGTGTGCAGATGCAGCAGTTTTGGTCCGCGCATGTCCTTGATTTGTGACAGCACGCGCACCACCTCGCCCACGTCGTTGCCGTCGAACGGTCCGAAGTAGCGTATGTTCATTCCCTCGAAAATGTTCTGCTGGTGGGCAAGAGCCGACTTTAGGGCGTTGTTCAAGCGGATAATGCCCTTGCGGCGGTCGTCGTTGAGGTATCCCTTTGCGTGCAGCCACTGTGATGCGCGGTCGCGCAGACGGTTGTAAGTAGCGTTGGTGTCGAGGTTGAGCAAATATTTTTCCATGCCTCCGACAGCGCGGTCGATGCTCATGTCGTTGTCATTGAGGATGATGAGCAAGTCGTTGGGTGACGATGACACGTTGTTTAGGCCCTCGAAGGCAAGTCCGCCCGACATGGCCCCGTCGCCAATTACCGCCACCACATGTCGGTCGTCACGTCCTGTCTTGCGTGCTGCCACAGCCATTCCGAGGGCGGCTGATATGGAGTTTGACGCGTGTCCGCATGTGAACGTGTCGTACTCGCTCTCCATTGGTGAGGGGAACGGGCGTATGCCGTGCAGCTTGCGGTTTGTGCAGAACGTGTCCTTGCGTCCGGTGAGGATTTTGTGGCCATAGGCCTGGTGTCCCACATCCCACACTATGCGGTCGTCGGGAGTGTTGAATACGTAGTGCAGAGCCACTGTAAGCTCAACCACGCCAAGCGACGAGGCGAGATGTCCGGGGTTTTCGGCAAGCTCTTCCACGATGTCGCGGCGCAGCTCGGCGCACAGTTCCGGTAGCTGCTCAACGCTCAGTCGTCGCAAGTCATCGGGATACTGTATCTTGTCTAAAAGTCCTAATTTATCGTTGTTCATGAAACTACATTTGATAGTGCAAGCCATGTGGCTATTTGTCGGGAAAAAACGCAACAAAGGCTTATGCATTATGCAAAGTTAATGTAAATGAGTGAAAAGACAAAGAATAATACAATATTATTTTATGTTTGGCAGAAATGTTGTGATGTTAATTTTTAATGAATATTTTTGTAATGAAATTGTAACGCGCAAGCAGCGTTTATGACGGCAGTAATAATTAACTTTGCATTGTAATACTTGATACAAACCACAAAATGAAGAAAAATCAGCGAATACTTGTTGTGGACGACGAACAGGACTTGCTCGAAATCCTTAAGTTCAATCTCGAGACCGAGGGTTATGAAGTGGAGACCGCCACTTCGGCGGAAGAGGCGCTTGAGAAGGACATCGCCTCCTTCGACCTCATGTTGCTCGACGTGATGATGGGCGGCATGTCGGGTTTTGCCATGGCCCGTAAGTTGAAGGACAATCAGCAGACCGCAGGTGTGCCGATAATATTCCTCACGGCACGTGACACCGAGAACGACACCGTGACTGGGTTCAACCTTGGCGCCGACGACTATATATCCAAGCCGTTCTCCCTACGTGAGGTGATGGTGCGCGTGCGTGCCGTGCTGCGCCGCACGGCTGCCCCCGACTCTGGCAGTGAGCACCAGGTGCTGTCGTATCAGGGCATAGTGATGAACCTCGACAAGAAGACGGTAACTATAGACGGTGAGGACGTGCCGTTCACAAAGACGGAGTTTGAGCTTCTGCATCTGCTGCTTGACGAGCGCGGGCGTGTGTTCTCGCGTCAGGAACTCATTGAGCGGATATGGCCAAAGGACGTCCTTGTGCTCGACCGTACGGTGGACGTGAACATCACGAGGCTCCGCAAGAAGATAGGACGCTTTGCCAAGTGCATCGTCACAAGGTTGGGGTTCGGATATTATTTTGACGCTTAAAAACGAAACCATCACAACTATGCGTGTATCAGTAGGAACAAAACTGTATTTCAGCGTGTTGTCTGTGTTTCTCGTCTTTGCCGTGTCGTTTATCGTGTTCCAGCAGACACGTGAGAAACAATATAAGGTGGACACGCTCAACCTGAAGCTGCAGGACTACAACTCCCGTATGGAGGAGTATTTGCGCCTGTTTCCCGACCGCTCTGAGGACGCGCTCGACCGCTATGTGAAGTCGCACTACATGCCCAAGCTGCGCGTCACATTTGTGCGTCCAGACGGGCGCGTGGTGTACGACAGCGAGCTGAAGGAGTATTCGCATGTTGCCAACCATGCCTCACGTCCTGAGGTGGCAGCGGCGCTGC
>CALBYK010000242.1 GCA_937889855.1 uncultured Prevotella sp. | reverse complement strand
CTTCCACTCGTTCTGGAAGAAGAAGCTCCCGATGCGCACATCCTGCTTGAAGTGGCGGTCGTAGCCGAGGATGACGTCCTTCAGTCCGTCATAGTTGTACTCAGCTCCAAGGGTGAGGTCGGACGGCATGAAGAGCAACTTGCCGAAGTTGTGTACATATTGTGCTCCAGCCACATAGGTGAAGTCGTGAGTTGTGCCGTAAGCCTTCTCGGCAGTCTCCTTGTCTTCTTCCGTGCCTTCGCCTATGCCTCCGTAGTAGCTCTTGCGCGCGGTGGTCTGGAAGGAGAAGTAGGCAGAGAGGCGGTTCTTCGCGTCGGGGGCGAAGAAGTCGTAGGTCAGTCCGCCACCCTGTATGTTGTGCTCCACCTGCTCGGCAATGTTGGCCTCGTGTGGAGCCTGGTCGAGATTGTTGCCGCCACGGCGGAACTCATGTATGCCGTGGTATTGCAGGCTCAACTTGGAGTAGGGACTCAGGCGCAGGTAAGAGTTGAGGCCAAACGTCTGGTTCTGAAGTTCGGGCAGCTCGGTGTATCCGTCGCCGTCGTAGTCGTAGCCCTGTCGTGTGCGTGTCTGTCCGTAGGCATACACGCCCGCCTTGTTGTCATCGGTGACAAGCGACACGTTGCCCGTAGTCACGTTGTCAAACGAGTTGGCTCCGCCTTGTGACATGAGGGTATGGCCGAAGGAAGCCGAGTTGCGTATTGGCTCCTTGGTGATGATATTGATGGTTCCGCCTATGGCAGACGCTCCGAAGAGAGCCGAGCCTCCGCCACGCACCACCTCCACGCGATCGATCATGTTGGCTGGAATCTGCTCCAAGCCATACACACCGTTCAAGGAAGAGAACACGGGGCGCGAGTCGACCAGTATCTGCGAGTAGTGACCGTCGAGACCATTGATGCGCACCTGCGTGAAGCCGCAATTCTGGCAGTTGTCCTCCGTGCGCACACCTGGTTGGAAATTGAGTCCCTGCGCCAGACATGTGCTCTGAGTCATGTCGAAAAGTTTTCCGCCAATCACGTTCACAAGGTTTGGCGCCAGTCGTCTTGCGGTCTCGCTGCGGTTGGCTGATACCACTACCTCATCGAGAGCTACGTCGTCTGTCTGCAGGGCGAAGTTCTGCTCCTGTGTGGCATCGTGCCTTATAGTAACTGTTCTCTCCATTGTCTTATATCCCAAAGATTTCACCACGATGGTGAATGTGCCCTCGGGCAGGTTCTTCAGGAAATAGTGGCCGGTATGGTCGGTCGTTGTGGCGATGGTAGTGCCTTTAAGCTGTATAGTGACGTATGGCATGTGCTCGCCACTCTTCTTGTCTATCACATGTCCGTAGACATTGGCATCCGTGCTTTTGTCGGTATCCTCAACAGGAGAAACCTTAGCACCTTTACCTTCATTGTTATCCTTTACAATATTGTTTACACCGGCTGCCTTAGCCGCAAATGAGACTGTCAATGCTCCGGCAAGGAGCATCAACTGACAATTCTTTGATTTCATTTTTTCTGTTTAAATTTTATAGTCAATAATAAAATGTTATCCTTAACAATCTTTTTGCGCTTCAAATGAGTATGCAGATGTCCACGTCATTCCTTAATTTTTATGCTCACGGCCTTTAACTGCTGCCAACCGGCCTTGTCTGTCAGACGTATCATGAAGTGATAGTCGCCAGGGTCTATGTCCGTAGGGATGGCGATGTCGACCTTTGCCTCATAGCTCTTCAAGCCTGCCGGAATATTCTGGTCTTGGTTGTATACCCAAGGATTGACGGGCGATTTCTTGTCGTCGAGCGGACAGTCGCCGGCGGATGTGGAGTGGGTGTGGTGGTCGAAGTTGTTGTGAATCTCGATATTGAAATTGCCCAGCTCCACATTGTCGGTAAAGGTATAGCGGAAAGAGATGGTCTCGCCACGCCTGTAGTTCTGGCAATCGATAGGATTGGGCAGCTCTCCGTCCTCAATCTTCGGCTTCTCCTGGTCGTTGGCAGTAGGGTCGTCATCATCACTGGAGCAAGAAGTCAAGCCTAAAGCCAAGCCCATAGATACGATTAAAAAGAATGCGTACAACAAGAATGATATATTCTTTTTCATTTTGCGTTTTTATTGTTTTCTAAGTTTGTAATTAAAACTATTAAAAAAAACAGGCTCATCCTGCATTCCGAACGTAGACTGTAATTTATCCGTGGCGGAGGTCTCCGGCCTCCGCAGCAAGCAGCGATAGCATAAAGCAATAGCCTTGGATTTATTATATATTAGTGACAGATTGTTTATAATGGCTGGCTGCAGCGGAGGCCGGAGACCTCCGCCACGTGTGAAATTGCCATTTGTCACAGCATCGCTCCTGGTTCCAGATGAGCCTTACTTTATTCTTTTGTAATCTGAATACCCTCAGCCTCTTCTGTTGTAGAGTTGCCGGCAGCATCTGTCACTGTGAAGTGGATGTGATACTCACCCTCCGGTGCGTCGGCAGGAATCTGCGGATGCTCATGGAAGAGCACTGAAGTCTGGCCGAGATACTTCTCGTCGGTGTATGTGAATACATGCTCGTAGCCAGCGGCTGTATTGTGGAACTCCACCTCAATCTTGGCAATCTTGTGCGGTGCCTCAATCTGTGCCTCCAGATGCATCTTCTGTCCTATCACAGCCTTGTGGCTGCCGTCCTCGCCCACTTCCTTGAAGGTTATGGCAGGGGCAGTCTTGTCAAGAGCCTTGACTGTAAGATCGGAA
>CALBYK010000241.1 GCA_937889855.1 uncultured Prevotella sp. | reverse complement strand
TGATTTTACCTATCCTTATACATCTTCTCGTAATACTTCTGATAGTCGCCCGAGGTGACATTCTCAAGCCATTCCTCGTTGTCGAGATACCACTTCACGGTTTTCTCTATGCCCTCCTCAAACTGGAGGCTGGGCTCCCAACCGAGCTCTTTCTGAAGCTTGGTGGAGTCGATGGCGTAGCGTGCATCATGGCCGAGACGGTCCTTGACGTAGGTGATGAGGTTGAGATCCTCACCGTCTGCACGACCGAGCAAGCGGTCAACGGTCTTGATGACGGTCTTGATGATGTCGATGTTCTTCCACTCGTTGAAGCCACCTATATTATAAGTCTCGGCTATCTTGCCCTTATGGAAGATGAGGTCAATGGCGCGGGCATGGTCAACGACATACAGCCAGTCGCGCACGTTCTCGCCCTTGCCATAGACGGGCAACGGCTTGCGGTGGCGGATGTTGTTGATGAACAAGGGGATGAGCTTCTCAGGAAACTGGTAGGGTCCGTAGTTGTTGGAGCAGTTGGTCACGATGGTGGGCATGCCGTAGGTGTCGTGGAAGGCACGGACAAAATGGTCGGAGCTTGCCTTGGATGCTGAATAAGGACTGTGAGGATTGTATTTTGTCGTCTCATAGAAGAAATCGTCACCATAAGCAAGGTGGTGCTCCTCTGAGCTTGCCTTGGTTGTGAACGGTGGCTTTATGCCTTCGGGGTGAGTCATACTCAACGCACCGTAAACCTCATCAGTGGATATATGATAAAAACGCTTGCCTTCATACTTCTCCGGTAATGACTCCCAATAGAGTTTGGCTGCCTGTAGAAGCGTCAATGTGCCCATCACGTTGGTGCGGGCAAATGTGAATGGGTCCTTGATTGAGCGGTCTACGTGACTCTCGGCTGCAAGATGGATGATGCCGTCTACGTGCTCTTCCTGCATTAACTGGTAGAAAGAGTCGAAGTCGCAGATGTCCATCTTCACAAACTTGTAGTTGGGCTTGTCCTCGATGTCCTTCAAGTTGGCGAGGTTGCCGGCATAGGTGAGCTTGTCGAGATTGATGATTTTATACTCTGGATATTTGTTGACAAACAGACGGACTACGTGCGAGCCTATGAAGCCCGCGCCGCCTGTGATTACTATTGTACGCTTATATTGTGTCATGATTGTTTTCGTTTTGAATGTTAATGTAGGAGGGTATGCGCAGCTACTTATAACTCAGGATAAAGGTTGTCGTTATAATTGAAAGGTGAGTCGAAGTCTTTCAGTAGCACGTGCTTCGTGTCCTTCTCCGAAAGAATGGCATGGTCTGTAGGTATCTGCCAGTCAATGCCAAGACTGTCGTCAAGAATGCTTATGCCGCCATCCGCCTCTGGATGGTAGAAGTTGTCGCACTTGTACTGGAACACTGCCGTCTCTGACAATACGGCAAAGCCATGGGCGAAGCCGCGCGGCACAAAGAACTGGCGATGATTGTACTCTGTCAGTTCCACGGCCACGTGCTGTCCGTATGTGGGACTCCCCTTGCGGATGTCTACTGCCACATCAAGCACTCTGCCTTTTACGCAACGCACTAATTTGCTTTGTGTGAATGGCGGACGCTGGAAATGCAAGCCCCGCATCACGCCATAACTTGACATACTCTCATTGTCCTGCACAAAGTTTATCTTGCGCACCTTCTCATCAAACTCGCGCTGCGAGAAACTCTCGAAGAAATAGCCTCGCGCGTCCTTGAATATGCGCGGCTCTATGATTACCACGCCCTCTATTGCTGTCTTTATTACTTCCATGTCTATTTTAGTTCTGTAGGTTGTTGATGCATACTTTCAAGGAGTCGGTCCAATACGGCACTTTCACCCCAAATGTTTCCTTTATCTTCGACTTGTCCAACACTGAATAAGCGGGACGCTTTACCGGACTCGGATAGTCGGTACTATAGCATGGATTTATCTCACATCCCGTATGGCCACTATACTCGGCTATCATCTTTGTGAAATCATACCACGAGCAGACACCCTCATTAGAGAAATGATA
>CALBYK010000240.1 GCA_937889855.1 uncultured Prevotella sp. | reverse complement strand
ACGGTTTTCCTTCAGCAGTTTGGCCGCGGACTCCGTCTGCACAAGGGCAAGGACCATCTTACCGTGCTTGACTTTGTAGGTCATTCACGCGCCGAGTTCAGCTATAAGGACCGCTTTGAGGCTCTCATTGGCCGACATTCCCGCAACATCAAGGAAGAGATTGAGGGAGGCTTCACCAATGCCCCTTTCGGTTGCAAAATAGTGCTGGAAGAAAAGGCAAAAGAGGAAATACTTGCCAACATAGACGGCTATATGCGCAGTCTCAACCGAAGCCGAATCATCAAGGAGATTGCTACCTACCACAAGGTGTGCAACAACTCGTTCTCGCTCAAAGGCTTCCTGGCTTACAGCCACATTCCTTTCCACAAGATTTATGGCAGTCTGACATGGGGTGAGATGTGCCAGTTGGCTGGCGTCCAAAGCGAGGTGTCGGTCCATTCGCCACAAATCAAGTTTGCCGTCACCAAGAAATGGCTCGCAACCGACTCATTCTCTTACTTCACCCAATTGTTGCAGTTCATAGAAAGCGGTTTCAGATGCGACACGAATACATTCTCCGAACAACAGAAGCGTTGCGCCGTGATGCTCTATTATGACTTGTACGACAAAGCAGGCCATTTCGCCAGCATCGAGGCGATGTTTCGCGATTTTGCCTCCGACCCATTATTTGTACAAGAGTTGCGTGAGGTGGTTGAGATTCTTCGTGATAAATGTTCCGCACCTGAGAAAGCGGACAATTCTGTCTATAAAGCATGGAATCCGCTCCGGCTGCATGGCGTCTACTCCAAAGCACAGATACAGGCTGCACTCGGTCTCTCCACCATGGAGCGCAAATCTTCTTCGCGCGAAGGTGTGGAGCGATTGAAAGGCATTAAGCTTGAAGCGATGTACGTGGACATTATCAAGAAGCGTGAGGAGGGCTCGATGACGGCATATAAGGACTACGCCCAAAACCGTGAGTTCTTCCATTGGGAGACGCAAAACCGGGTACGTGAGGGAAGTCGCGAGGCCGAGGCTTACCGTAATGGAGAAAACAACATGCTCTTGTTCGTGCGCCAGCAAGTGGAACATCCCGACTACGGTTGCCGTATGGGGTTCACGTATCTTGGACAGGTTACTATCAAGAGCATAGAAGGGTCGAAGCCCATGCAGATAGTGTGGCATCTGAACACGCCCATGTCGGAAGCCACCTATGCCTTTGCAAGTCAATATAAAGCTATTGGATAATCATCATGGACATGAACGAAAAAAAACAGATAGAAGTGGTTGCTGCCGTTATCTACGACGGCAACCGAATATTTGCCACACAAAGAGGATATGGCGAATGGAAAGACTGGTGGGAGTTTCCGGGTGGGAAAATGGAGCCTGGAGAGACACCTGAAATGGCTCTGCAAAGAGAAATACGCGAGGAACTGGCAACAGAAATCACCGTGGAAAGCTTGCTCACCACTGTCCATTACGACTATCCTAACTTCCACCTTATCATGCATTGTTATCTATGCCAAGTGAAAAGTGGCGAGCTAACTCTCCTTGAACATGAGGCAGCCAAATGGCTCACACTCGATGAACTAAACTCTGTCAAGTGGCTACCTGCTGACAAGGAGGTGGTGAAGAAATGCGGTTTCATAAATAAATTGATAACAAAATAAAAAGCGTATGAAAAATTTTGCACCAAAACCGTGGGTCGTACCACAGCCTGTGCTGATTATCGGCACATATAATAAAGAAGGAGTTGCCAATGCTATGAACGCTGCCTGGGCTGGACAGTGGGACATGAAGGAGATTATGATCTCGATGGGAAAGCATGCCACTACAGACAACCTAAAACTGGGCGGCGAGTTTACTGTCGCCTTTGCTACCCGGAAAACTATGGTGGCTGCTGATTTTGTGGGCATTGTTTCTGCCAAGAACAACCCGAAAAAGATGGAGAAGACGAAATGGAACATCGAGAAGGCGACAATGGTCAACGCTCCTGTGTTCACCGATTTCCCGATGACGCTGGAGTGCCGTATCAAGGAGAAGTATGATGAAAGCGAAACAGGTTATTATCTTGTTGCCGAAATCGTCAATATCCTTGTG
>CALBYK010000239.1 GCA_937889855.1 uncultured Prevotella sp. | reverse complement strand
GTCAACCTTTGCATAATTCTCCTTGATGAATGTGCGTGTTCGACGCACAAGGAAAAGCTTCATCAGCTCGTTCCAGTCCTCGGCATATGGGCTTTGCTCGAATGCACGAATGCTTCGTATAAAAATTTCGCTGTGCCGCTGCATGAATGCCCTCTCGCCACCCAACTGGCGGATATACTCTTCCGGGCGGATACCAAGGTCTTGGTCTTCACCTATGAACAATTTGAGTTGGTTTGCCAAATCCGAGAAATCTTTATTGTATGGAGTTGCTGTCAACAACAGCACATTGCTGTCTTGATGTTCAATGAGCGACTTGATATTGGCATAACGCTTGCCTCCATTACGTAGATTATGACTCTCGTCTACTATTATCAAACGATAATAACGGGCATTGTCTATATCAATTGGTTTTGACATTGACATGATATCTACCTTCAAGTCGTACTTGACAGCATACTTACGCCACATGTCCTGAAGATTGGCAGGACATATCACAAGCGTACTGCTGGCGTAGGTTGTTTCGTATATTTTGGCAATGGCGCATGCCGTGATGGTCTTGCCCAAACCCACGACATCGCCAATCATAGCACCGCCACGCTTCTCGTTACGAAGATGGCGAGCGGCAATCTTAACGGCTGTCTGCTGAAAATCGAAGAGTTCATGACGGAATTCGGGAGTTAGAGTGAACTCTTTTATCCCTGAACGAGCCTCTTGACTAAGGTGGTATGCTGTCTTGAGATAAATATAATATGGAGGAATGATTTGTTCACTCGCCCAACTCTCGTCTATAATCTTTATCAACTCTTGGGTGATGTCAAGACAAAAACGGTCGTTCCATCGGTCGTCAAACCAATTGGCAAGTTTCTCGACATGGTCGCTGTCTGTAAAATCGGCATTAAGTTCGCCTTGTCCTGTGAAACCTGAATAAGTAAAATTGCTACTTCCCATAATAGCGACAATCTTACTTGAGAAATCCGTAGGGCGATAGGCAAGATACAATTTGGCATGCAGAGACTCTTTCAGAAACAGCCTTACTGCTACTTTCCCAGATTTAAGCTGAGCTGAGAGTCGGCGTAATGTCCACTCGTCTTGCTTCGTAGGCAGACCTATCAACAATTGTTTCTTGAAGTCTGCCGCAATCCGCAGTTTACACTTGTTGGCATAATCCGAATCCACCAAGTGTTTTCGTTGTCCATAAATACTACATATAAGTTCTTCTGGCGGACGGTGCATTCCTATCAACAACCTGCATACACGGAACTTCTGCTCGTCATTTTCATAAACATATCCGCCAGAAAGCCGGTCAATCTGGTTGACAACAAAATTCCATCCACGAAGATTAAAATAACCTACGCAGAAGTCAACTCGTTCTACCCCCCCCCGAAGATATCATGCCATGTAGTCCTTCTGTGAACTTGGCATCTATATTGTCATATATTCGCGCCATTCTTTAAAATGTATTTCTGTCTTATTAGGTAAAGTATTATCTATACATTGCATTTTAGTTGATGCAAAGTTAACAGTTTTCATCCGCAAATTGGCATCTACAAACCAAATATTTCAATATTGGCATTAAAGTCCTAACAAAAAGATTTTTCACACAGACATACAGTGAATATATATGGAACATCTTCGGTGAACAATTCGACATGACGAATTTAGAGTTTGTATCCAACCACTTGCGCAAATATTTGGATGCTTCCGTTTTTTTTTTATAAATTTGTACACAAACCAAAATCCATACGACATGACAATAACCCTCATCATCCTCGCTCTCTCGGCCGTGTTCTTCGCTATTGGCAAGGTGCGGTCAGACCTCGTGGCATTATGCGCCCTCACAGCCCTTCTGCTAACCGGAATACTCACTCCGCAGGAAGCTCTCGCCGGATTCTCCAACTCTGTGGTGATAATGATGGTGGGGCTGTTTGTCGTAGGCGGAGCCATCGTGCAGACAGGACTGGCCAAGAAGGCTTCGACAGGACTTATGGCATTTGCCGGCGACAACGAACTGTGGCTCTTCCTGCTACTTATGGTAGTGACAGCCGTGATAGGCGCATTCGTGAGCAACACCGGCACCGTGGCACTGATGATGCCAATAGTTGTGAGTCTCGCGCAGAAGGCCAAGATACGCGCCAGCCGATTGCTCATGCCACTCGCCTTCGCCAGTAGCATGGGCGGAATGCTCACACTTATAGGTACACCGCCTAACCTTGTCATTCAAGAAGCACTCACAGACAACGGATTCGCGCCACTGAAGTTCTTTAGCTTCGCCCCCGTTGGCGTGGTGTGCATAATCGTGGGCATAGTGGTGCTGCTGCCACTGAGCAAGTGGTTTTTGAGCGGAAAGAAGAAGCAAGACGGTGAGAACCGCCAGGCAAAAGGGAAAACACTTGACGACCTCATGGAGGAATATCACCTGACAGATAACCTGTCGGTCTTCACCGTGTCGCAACAGTCGCTCGCCGAGGGCAAGACACTGAAGGAACTCGACATACACCACCGCTACGGACTGACTGTGCTTGAGGTACGACGCGTAAAGAAGCCACACTCCAAACTGATGAAGGAAGTGGAGCAGCGGCTTGCCGGACCCGACACAAAACTCACAGTAGACGACATCATTTATCTGAGTGGCAACCGACAGCAAGCCAACAACTTTGCGCAAGAGATGCAGCCTTCTACGACATTGGCATCGCCGAGATAGTGCTGCTCGCAGGCTCGCGCCTATGCGGCAAGACACTGAAAGACGTGGGGCTGCGCCGCCTGTACAACGTGAACGTACTTGGCGTGAAGCGCGGCGACCAATACATTACAGACAGCCTTGCCGACATGTGCTTCCGACAGGGCGACATACTGCTAATCCAGGGAAAGTGGAGAAATATAGCACGCATAGCCAACACGGGCGAAGGCATCGTCGTGATGGGACAGCCATTGGAAGAG
>CALBYK010000238.1 GCA_937889855.1 uncultured Prevotella sp. | reverse complement strand
TTTCCGAGTCGGCATCAGTTACTACTGATAACCAGATTGGTTCTCTAACGGGTGTCAAGGGCACAGAGTCTATAACTTTACCCTCTGGAAAGATATGTGAAGTTATCGATTCTGAGACATCAGGCGACAATGGCTTGGTTGTAAGCGGAAAGGCAGAGGAAGGCTGGAGCCACGACTTTACAAAGAGTTACACTCTGAAGGAAAAGATATCGACTGGCACCGACGCCAACCATGTGGGTGCTATGGGCGATGTGTACATCGGTCGCAATGTCAACTGGGTGTTCTGCAAGGCCGACAGGGTGGAATTCAAGGAAGCCACTGGTACGGAAGGCTTTGTGTCGACTACCGGTCACCGATATCTCATCGACAAGTGGGTAGGTTACGGCAAGTACGATCAAGACAGCACATCATTCCGTCTGTCGCAGTACGATATCATCAACACACAGATTCCCGACTTGATGAAGAACCGTAATGCGCTTACTACATTTGTCGACAAACTTCCTGCCCCTAACGCCGTGCAGAAGAAGGAAGGCGCATATCAAGCTTTCGCGCTCAAGTCGTGCGAAAAGAAGGAATATTGGGACAGCGATGAATTCTTGACTGTCGAGCCATCGTCAACTGGCGGTGAGGAGGCTGTTGAGGATTTGGTGACACGTTTCAACTCTGCCATAGGACAGTGGCAACAGCTCATCTGCGAGGTTGAGGAGACGAAGTACAACACGTTCCAGAATAAGGACCGAAAAGTGTACAAATCGGGCTTTACGTCGTTCAACTATGGCTTCCTCGACAACTATTCTTTCGACGCCGGCACTTCGCTCGCCAACAGCTTCACGTCAAACGAGTCGACAACCGGCACACAGACCACCAGTCTGACGGTGGCAAGTGGATATAGCTGGGACACTAAGGTGTTGTGGTCTGCTGGCATGAAGGTGATGTCGCACACTAAGTTGAAGGTTGTTGGCAGTGCCTCTGCCAAGCGTGTCGGCACCGACACCGAATCGCGCAGTACTACCATTGGCTACACGCTTGCCGATAACAACATCGGCGACCATTTCTCAGTTGACGTGTATATGCCTGGCGAGGTGGTCGACATGAAGACCAACAATGTGAAGAAGTTCTTCATGGCATCGCCGTATATGTTCCGCACAAGGGCGGGACAGAGCCGTGTGCCGTATGAGAAGCCACAGATGTCGCGCTACTTCAAGGTGGACGGTCATCCGGTGGCTCTCGACGACGGAACGGTGAGCATGGACGTGCCGTCGATACAGTTTGAGACGCGCGAGCTGCGCAACGTGCCCAGCGGCACGGCCGCATCCGTAAAGGTGCGTCTGAGCAACAACTCCACATGCTCAACTACGTCGGGTCAGTTCCAGTATAACTTCTTCTGTGTGTCGGCCGAAGACACCAAGGGACTGGAGATGACCATCGACGGGCAACCGCTCGCCAATGGTGCCACGTTCCTACTCAAGCCGGGCATGTCGATAGAGCGCACGATGACGTTCCGGCAGACGCAGCTCGACGTGAGCGACTATGACAATCTGGTGTTCAAGCTCCAGATTTATGCTCCCGACGGCATTACCGACACGTTGAGCATACACTTCCAGCCACAGGCTCCGAAGATGAAAATCGAGAGCAACGATGGATTTGTGTACAACGGCGACAACAAGACGGGCAAGATGCTGTTCAAACTCGGCGGCTACTCGGCCGACTACTACGGGTTCACGGGTGTGCGCATGCAGTACAAGCAGGCAAGCGAGCAGACGTGGCACACGCAGCGCTATCTCTTCAACGACACCAAGCGGTGGACCGACACGCATGGCGAGCTGCCCGAGGGATGGCGGCAACTGAGCAGCAATAATGCCGACACATGCAGCATCGACATGTCTGCACTGCCGGAAGGCACCTATCAGGTGCGCGCCCAGAGCTTCAGCATTATCAGCCCGACGGAGGAACTCACTGCCGACACCGACCCGATAACCATCGTCAAGGACACCAAGGCTCCTGTGGTGATGGGCTCTCCGCAGCCGTCAAACGGCTATTATGACGGCAATCAGGACATCAGCGTCACGTTCAATGAGCCGATAAAGCTGTCGGCCTTGAACGACGCCAACTTCTATGTCACTGCCGAACTCAACGACGCCGAGGTGACCCACCGCACGGGCCTGCACTTCGACGGCAACACCCCGGCACGCACAAAGGCGCGTGTCAGCGTGTTCGGACAAAGTTCTACGCTCGGCTTCTGGTTCAAGCCGCAGACAGGCAAGAAGAGTTGCCTGTTCAGTCAGACGCTCGTTTCGCCGGCCGACAGCATACCGGTCAAGCTGTTCTATAATGATGACGCCACACTGTCGCTGCTCTTTGGCGACCAGCTTGTCACGAGCCAGCGCAAGGCTGTGGGTGTCGACGGAAAGCCTGAGCAGGACTGGATGTATCTTGCTATGGCCTACGACGAGGCTTCGCGCCGCGTAGATGTCTACAACCTCAGCGGCACGTCGACCGAGGCACAGAGTAAGTATATTTCCACGACGGTCAATGGCATATCCAATGTGGTCAACTGCAACGTGCCGATGTATGTGGGCGGTTCTGGCGACGGCGACGAGTGCCACACCGATATGGAAGGACTCGTGCTGTACGACGGCGCGAAGTTGTTTGCCGACATTGCAAAGGACAAAAACAACAAGCACACTGCCAATCTGCGCGGACTGCTTGCCTACTGGCCTATGGAGAAAGGCTACGGAAAGACTGTCACGGAGAAGGTGCGCTCGCGCGACCTGTATCTCAACGGCACCGACAACTGGTATATGCCGGTGAAGAACTATGCTCTGCACACCAACGGCAAAGACCAGTATATGCTCATCAATACGTCGGGATGCACCATCGACAAGGCGTCCGACTATGTGCTGGAGCTGATGTTCCGCACGGCAGGCAAGCTGACGGCTCCCGCCACACTGTTCAGCAACGGATGGGGAGGAGCCGCTTCGACGGAGGATGCCGCACGCATCGCCGACCGGCTGAGCCTCTCGCTCGACGCGAGCGGACGCGTGATCTTCAGTGCCGCCGGACACACGTATGCGCCGATGGGCAAGAACTACGCCGACAACCAGTGGCACCACCTGGCTCTTTGTGTAAAGCGTGATGGCTATGCCACGGTGCTTGTCGACACCGTAGACATTAGCAACAACGAGCTGATTGCCGGCTCCGACATCGGCGCGTTCAGCAACTCGCATATGGCTGTCGGCGCACTTGTCTACCGCGATGTCGCTTCGGATATGAGTGTAGCCTCGCAGTTCTTCGGTGGCGATATCGACGAGGTGCGCATTTGGGACAAGAGTAGCACGCTTGCCAACGTGCGACGCAATGTGGGTGAGCGCCTGCGCGGCAACGAGCCTGGACTCGTGGCCTACTATCCGTTTGAACGCACCGACCTTGTGGCCAACCAGGAGAAGACCACGCCGACCCTGCACGACCGCACTGTTGCCAACGAGAACACGGGCTTCCAGCCCGCTGCCGACCCAGTATTGTTGGGCTATGGCGAATATACCGACATCGACGTGCTTGCCGAGAAGGCTATCACCGAGAACGGACCGAGGCTCAAGGCGGCAGGGTTCAAGAGTCGCATCGACATCGACTGGGTGTGCTCGGAAACCGACCGCAACCGTATTGTGCTTTCGTTCCCCGACGCACTCTCAAAGAGTCGCATCGAGGGATGTACGGTCAACTTCACTGTGAGCGACATACTCGACGACAACGGCAACCGTATGCAGCAGCCCGTGTCGTGGAACGTGTTTGTCAACCAAAACGCCTTTGTCGCAAGTCTTACTCAGGATACCGGCAGCATCGTTGTCGGCAACTCTACCAAGATGAGCCTGTATCTTTACAATACAAAGGCAGCTACACAGCAGTGGACTCTCAGCAACATACCGTCGTGGATTAAGGTGCCGACGGTCGAAGGGTCGCTCGCGCCGCAGGCAAGCACCACGCTGACTCTCACCACGAGTGCCGACCTTGGCATTGGCACTTATCAGGACGTGATGTATCTCGTCACCGAGGACGGGCTGCAGAAAGCCCTGCCCATATCGCTCACCGTCACAGGCGAGCATCCGGCATGGAAGGTGGATGTCGACTCCGATGAGTGGATGGCGGTCTTGGGCCGCCTGAAGTTCCGCGACAGTTGGTGCACCGACGAGAATAGTATGGTGGCTGCATTCGACAGCGACGGCAAGTGCCACGCAGTGGCATCGCCTGTCTACGACGAGAATATGGATGCCTACTTCATCCACATGAACATTGTGGGCGGAATGCCTGCCGACGGCAAGCTGACGTTCAAAGTGTGGGAGGCACCGACAGGACTCGTATATAGTAATGTGTCGTTCACGGAGCAGAGTCTCGGCGAGCTCACTGAACTTGCGTTCCGCGACAAGGCGGTGCTCGGCTCGTTCTCTTACCCGTGCGTGTTCCGCACCGACAATGTGACTCACCAGGAGATTGCTCTGCGTAAGGGTTGGAACTGGGTGTCGCTGTGGGTACGTCCAGAGACCGACAACTACAAAGAGGCGTTTGCCGGTACCGACGGCGTTGTCAGCGAGGTGAAGCGGCAGTATGCCACTACCGCCGACCGTCGTCCCAACACCGCGCTCAATATCAACGAGAGCTACCATGTGTATTCTCCGGAGGGCGGCACGCTCGACATCGCCGGTCCGATAGTCAAGGCCGACACCGTGATTATCAAGTTCACCGGTGCACTGAAGGGCAAGACCGTGTGGCGCTGGTTCGGCTATCCGCTCGGCACTATGACCACAATCACCGAGGCGCTTGCCGACATGACACCTGCCGCCAACGACATCATCAAGAGTCAGAGCGAGTATGCCATCTACAACGGAAGCGCATGGGTAGGCAATCTCAAGCGTCTGAAGCCGGGCGAGGGCTATCTCTACGGCTACCACGGAGTGGGAGGCACGTCGTGGACATATCCCGACAAGTCGGACATGTTTGCTGTGTTGCCGCCATATGTTGAGGCTCCAGCCGCCACGGCAGGACAGAGACGCTTCGATGCCGACCGCTGTCGCTATTCGGCCAATGCCACTCTGCTTGCCGATGTGCTTGTCGACGGCCGTCCGGCTGCCGGTATGCAGCTCGGAGCGTTTGTCGATGGTGTGTGCAGAGGCTGGACTACGGTCGACTCTACGGGTATTGCCTATCTCGTGGTGTCGGGCGATGAGGCTTCGCTGCGCGTGAGCTATCGTCTTGCCGACCCGGCAACGGGTGCGGTGTGGGCAGTACGCGGGCAGGACTCGTTTGCCGCCAATGCCATGATAGGCTCTCCGGCTGAGCCGCGCCGCCTTTCTGCTCAGACAGCAGCCCACTTCACTCTCGGTGTAAATCCCGACGAGTATGAGGACTACGACTATCTGACGGCTACCGTACTTGACGGCGACGGCAAGCCTTTCGCCCACGACTACGAGATTGCCGCGTTTGCCGAGAATGGCGAGTGTCGCGGTGTGAGTGTCACCGAGGGTGGCAAGGATGCCGAGATGGCAGTGTATGGCTCGGAGGGCGAGACGTTCACGTTCCGCCTTTGGGATTTGACCACGCTTGAGGAGCTCACGCTCACGGGCACCAAGTCATACGACGCGCTCACGCCCAACCAGCACATCACGCTCCGCATCGGCACGACGGATATCAACGCTGTTGATGCCGACGGCGAAAATGCAGCCTACTACACCATCACTGGTGTGCGCCACGACATCAAGTCGAAGGAGCAGGGCGTGTATGTCAAGAAGAACCGCAAGGTGGCTGTACGCCGCCGATAGGAATAAAAAATTGAAAAGCAAAATAATGAAGACAAGAACATTTATTTTGTCTGCTGTAACAGTCGCCGCCGGGTTCATGCCCGGCGGCGTTGATGCACAGACGGCTCCCGTTTCGGGGACATCAGGCACTTGCACATGGAGCATTGCCAACGAGACACTGACTATTTCTGCCGGAACTCTTGCCGACTGGACTGCCGACGGCGGCACCGATGCACCGTGGCACGACGCGGCTGGTAGCATACGCAGCATAAAGGTGGAGGATGGATGCCACGCGGCTACACTCGCGCGGATGTTTGCCGATATGCCCTACCTGCAGTCTATGGACATCTACGGGCTCGACATGAGCGGTGTTGCCAATATGGCTGCCGACATGTTCAGCGGCACGCAGTGCCCGCGCATGTTCACCCTTCCGGCTTATGCCAAGACGAAGGATGACAGTTTCATAACCTTGCCTGAATTCGACGTTGCGGAGGCTTCGCGTGTGGCACAGATGGGTAATGGCACCGCGCTCAGTCCCGCAGGGGGTACTTTTGTATCAACACAGGCAATGGTTGGCAGCGGGTATAAGTATGGCGATGGCGCAAGACATACTTATGTACTTGAGAAAACGCTTGATGAGAGTGTCTACACTCTAAACTCCGTAACGGGCTACGGCACACTGTGCTATCCTGTCGACGTGAACTTCTACGACGATGACCGTGAAGAGTGGCTTGCCGATGCCTATAAAGCCACTGGGCTGAAGGATGTCGATGGTTCACGTGTGGTGGTGCTCACGCCGTATTACGGCAACGACGGCACAATACCTGCCAATACTCCTGTTATGTTGTTCCGCAAGGGCGGCACGGCAGATGTGGAGATAAAGCTCAATGCCTCGTCGGCTCCGGTGAGCATAGCTCCGGTGACGGTGGCAGAGCAGGGCAGTATGCTTGTGGGATGCAACGGTGCGGTGTCGCTCTTCGGCACGGTCGACGGCAGTGCCGACCGCAATAAAAGCGTGCAGTATGTCTACCAGAACCACAGTGGCAACGTGCAATTCTACCGTGTCGACCCTGCCAAACCTATCCATATGCCGTCCTATCGCTGCTATCTGCAACTGCCTGAGTCGGCTGTGGCAGAAGGACTGAATGCCCCGGCTATGCCTTCGAACTTTGACGATGGTGCCACAGGCATCGGCGGCATTGCTGACGGTGGCTCTGTCTTAGCACACCGCAAGGGTATATACGACCTATCGGGACGACGTGTCGATGAGATGAAAACAGGCGTGGTGTATATCGTTGATGGCGTGAAGATGATGGTAGGCAAGTAAATGCTGCGAATGAATTTATGAAATAAATGGTTAATTGCTGTCATATGGGAATACAGACCTCCAAGGATTAACCAAAAAGCAAAACAACAATGAAACTATACACTACAATCATCACGCTGCTCATGAGCGCA
>CALBYK010000237.1 GCA_937889855.1 uncultured Prevotella sp. | reverse complement strand
ATGCCTTCCCCGACTTCTCGGGACGCCGCTTCTGCGAGGCTCGCGTGTGGAGCTTCTTCAACCACTGGACAAAGGGTTTCGAACGCTACCTGCCGTGGGCTCTCGGCAAGGATAAGGATGCGGAGGACATGCCTCTGTGGATTGTGCCCGACCGCAAGCTGAGCGTGCATGACGTCGAGATGTGTATGCGCGACCATTATGAGGGTACGGCAATGGCTCTCGACTCCTCGAATATAGGCGGAGGTGTGTACGAGATGCCTTACCGTCCTACACCGCTCACATTCAAGGTCGATGGCAAGGAATATTTCAACGAGCGTCCGGTGTCGACTCAGCAGACGGCTTTCTCGTTCGTGTCGCAGCTCCGCTCATGGCTGCCGCGCGAGATAGGCGGCATAATATGGTTCGGTAATGATGATGCAAACATGATTGCTTACACACCGGTCTATTGCGGCAACACGGTGCAGCCTGAGTGCTATAACACTCCAGGAGCTGATGCCGTGACATTCAGCGACAAGAACGCTTTCTGGATGTGCAATTTTGTGAGCAACATGGTTTACCCGCGCTATTCGCAGCTCTTCCCCGAGCTTAAGGCTGTGCGCGACTCGCTTGACGCTAGCTATTTTGCCGCTCAGAAGGATGTTGAGGCAAAGGCACAGGCTCTTTATGCAACCGACAAGACCGCTGCCGTGAAGTATCTTAACGACTACAGCAACGAGAAAGCGCAGCAGATGCTCGCCTCATGGCGTGAGCTGGCCAAGCTCATCATCGTGAAGTACAACGACATGGCTGTCAAGAATGTGAAGGACGGCAAGATTACACGTTCAGTGAAACGTCCTGGATACCCTGCTTCGTTTGCGAAGAAATTGGTGAAGGCAACTGGCGAATGGTACGCTGTGCCAAAGGAAGATAAATAGGACGTTATTGATTTAATGTCCAAGTGGACTCAGACTGTTTGTTTATGGTGCAAAAAGATTTCTATATGTTATCTTTTTGTACCATTTTTTTATGTATTTGTAAAAAATCTATATATTTGTTTGGTGATGCGAAATAATGTTCATATATTTGCAAATGAAAGCAAAGTGGACAATTTTGCATGAAAATACAAACACATTAACACAATCGCTTATGAAACACTTTACACTTGTTAGTTTGATGGCCCTCTGCTCTATGCAGACCGCTTTTGCACAGCCGACAGTTAAGGCTGCTCGTCCTTCGCTTGACGCCTTTGTTAAGAATATAAAGCCGGTTGTTCCTAATAGAGCACTCGCGGCTCCGCTACAGGCATCCACAAAAGACGTTTGGTGTCCGGGAAAGCGCGAACTTTTCTATGTGGACTCTGATAAGGGAGATGGTTCGTTCCAAACTGAGGCAGCCGAGACCCACAACTTCACATACGACGAGAAGGGCAATGTGCTTACAGAGACATGGGAGTCGGTTGATCAAAAAACGTCTAAGAAGGTGCTGAACCGATACTCATTCGTTTATTACGACAACAACAAACGTAAGGAGTTGAAGTATGACTTGAGCAAAGACAAGGGCGAAACATGGGTGAAAACAGGTTCGTACATAATTGAATATACATGGGATGACGTGACCGGGGTACAGGCTGGTGCCGTGACGCTGAACTACAGCAGCAAGAGCGACGACTATACCGACCAGGACTTTTCAAATTCTTTCCGCCGTGACATACAGCGTGACGCGGACGGACGTGTGTTGACAAGCACAATGTACCGTTATGACGACAGCGGGAAAGAATATGTATACAATCGCCTTACAGCAACTTATGTTGACGGTGAGCAATATCCTAAAGACGTAGTATATGAGGATCAGGTGTGGAACAACACGACCCAAAGCTATGCACTTGGCGAGACTTATGGCTTCAGAAACATTAAATGGCATGACTGCAACAACCAGTTTGTTGTTTATTCCTCGCTGCGCGATGGCAAGAATCGTGCTACAAGTTTTGATTTCTACTACAATGGCTATAAGTATGGCGTGTATGAGATGACATATGGCGATAAGTATCCTGAGTACACATCGTTGCTTTCTTATGACACTGGCGATTACGACAAGGTGACGGTAATCCTTCTTGACGACAATGGTAGCTATGAATATTTCGATCGCAACTGGTATGATATGAACGGTGACGGCATTGAGACAGATGATGAAGTGGCTGAGTCGAAGCGTGTGATTTACTACAATCTCTTTGGTGAGGCATGTGGAGAGGAACAATGGTCGGGTAACTATGGTGAGAAGATGGCATGCACATATGCCACGAAGAACGTGTATGAATATGACGAAACCAATAGCTATGTGTTGTCTTATGTGACAAACACATGGGATATGACCAATCCGGTTGACGAGAGCGGCAA
>CALBYK010000236.1 GCA_937889855.1 uncultured Prevotella sp. | reverse complement strand
TTGATGTATATCTCGTCGACAAAGAGATATCCAGGCTTTCCGCTAGCCGCGTGCCATTCGGGCAGGCTTCTTTCCGTTGCGGCATGCACCTTCACGAAGCGTGTCCTTGTGGTTGGAAATTGCAGAGTGTGGCTGTATATTTTGTCGGGCGACTGCTGCGTCATGGCAGGCAGTTTCTCCTCAGCCACTTTTGTGAATGTCTTGCCGTCGGGCGACACGCTTATCTCGATGTCACGCGCGTCGAACACCCACGAACCCTTGTTGACGCATGTGTTGAACCCTACGCTTGATATGTCGGTGACTTTCTGTAGGTCGACGACAGCCTCAAAGTCGTTGGTTGAGAAACCGAGCCAGCGTCCGGTGCTGAAGTCGGTGTCTGTGCCGGTGAGACCGTCGCACAGAGTGGCAGCCCCGTTGTAGGTATAGTTTCTCTCCGGTTGTCCGAGAAGCGTGACCGGGTGTGCCGTGGCTTTGTTGAACACGATAGTCTGTTGGCTTACGCTTGAGGCCTTGCCGTCACGGAATGCTGCGGCGCGTATGTCGGCAGCCTTCTGCAGGTGCAGCGGACTGTTGTAGAGCGGGCTCTGCTCAGTTGGTGACGTTCCGTCAAGCGTGTAGTGTATGTCGGCATTGTCGCCTGTTGTCATGTGCACGACAATCTCGTTCCACTTGGTGTCGGCGTCAACGTGTATTGCGGCGTTGAGAAGATGGCGGCCATAGTTGTAGCCGAGACGGTCGTAGTGCTTTAGCAAGCCGAAGAGGCGGTGGCAGAAGTCGTCATAGTTCTTTGCCTCTGGCATGCTCCATTGTATCTCGCTCAGTGCAGCGAGGCGTGGCAGGGCCATATATTCTATTTGCTTGAATGTTGGCATGTATTCGGTCCATATGTTGGCCTGCACGCCGATGATGTGCCTTGCCTCGCTGGCAGAGAGCTCTTTTGGCATAGGCTCGTAGGAATAGACCTTGTCGAGCGGCAGGTAGCCTCCTATGGCCAATGGCTCTGCATCCTTGTCGGCAGCCTGATAGTAGTCGAAATAAAGATAAGTGTTGGGGGTCATGATCACATCATGGTTCTGCTTGGCGGCGGCGATGCCTCCGCTCTCGCCTCTCCACGACATCACGGTGGCGTCATCGGCAATGCCGCCTTCAAGGATCTCATCCCATCCGATGGTGTTACGCCCGAGCGCCTTCAAGAATCTTGCGGCATGGTTTATCACGTGGCTTTGCAGGCGCTCTTCGGCAGTGTGGCCGTCCTTTGCCTCGAGATGCAGCTCCTTGATGCGCGCTTGGCACTTGGGGCATTTCTGCCATTGTGTCTTGGGACACTCGTCGCCTCCTACATGTATGTATTTTGAAGGGAAAAGCGACACCACTTCCTTCAGCACGTCGTCAATGAACTTGTATGTTTTGTCGTTGCCGGCGCATAGGACATTGTCTGATACCCCCCACATCTCCCAAACCTTGTATGGACCTCCGGTGCAGCCCATGTCGGGATAGGCGGCGAGTGCGGCCTGCATGTGTCCGGGAAGGTCAATCTCGGGGATGATGGTGATGTAGCGTTCGGCTGCATACTTCACAATCTCGCGGATTTGCTGCTGTGTGTAATAGCCGCCGTATGGGATGCCGTCGTATTTGCCTGAGTTGTGGCCTATGACCGTCTGGTCGCGCTTAGAGCCGATGGCTGTTAGCAGAGGGTACTTCTTTATCTCTATGCGCCATCCTTGGTCGTCGGTGAGATGCCAGTGGAAACGGTTGATGTTGTGGAGTGCGAGCATGTCGATGAATTGCTTCACTGAGTCGGCTGTTACAAAGTGGCGTGACACGTCAAGATGGGTGCCGCGGTAGGCGAATCGTGGCGCGTCGCTTATCCTGACAGTGGGAATGCTTACCTGTGTGGCCTTGCCTTTCACGACAGGAAGTGATTTGCGCAGCGTCTGTATGCCGTAGAACACACCGGCAGGTGTGGCTCCGGATATATACACCAGTCCGGTTGACACGTCGAGACAGTAGCCTTCCTTGTTCTTTATGCTCTTGTCTATGTCGAGCATTATGGCCGGCGCGCCCTTGTCGGCCTTGCCAATGACCGGACGTATGCCTGTCGCCTCTTCGATGTACTTTGCCAGCATGCTTGCGTTGCGCTTCATGTCGGCGTTGTTGGTGCCAATGCAGATGCGCGTCTTCGCGCTGAGAGTGAAAGGCGCGGAGCCATTTGCCTCCATTTTGTGTGGCATTGGGACGATGTTGAAGTCGGCTGTCTGTCCATTAGCGGATGACATGTGGAACATTGTCATTACGGCAATTGCTCCGTACATTAATTTTTTGTTCATTGTTTAGATTGTTTTCTTAAGTAGAAGTTTATAGCCTCTTGTCAATATGTATGAAAGATGTGTTATGCAAAATTAAACAAATTATTCTGAATATTGTGTCAAATGTGCAAATAATCAGTTAATTTTGCATTTTGTTTTGAAGTGGTACATGAAAAGGATAACACATATACAATAATTTTTCACATCTTATTATAATGCAATCAGGAAAGTCTTTTACTCGTTGGCTGCCTTTGATAGGGCTTACATTTGCCGTCTTTGTGTTCAACACGTCAGAGTTTATGCCCATCGGGCTCCTGACAGACATAGCTTCCGACCTTCACATCAGCGATGCCCGTGCCGGACTTCTCATCTCTGTCTATGCCTGGGTTGTGGCAATAATGTCGTTGCCGTTGATGATAATGGTGTCGAAGATGGAGCTGAAGCGCTTGCTGCTGTCTGTGGTGGGACTGTTTGTTGTCAGCCATGTGGCTTCTGCTTTTGCCGAAGGGTATTACACGCTCATGCTGTCACGTATAGGCGTGGCCTGCGCCCATTCCATATTTTGGTCGATAGCCCCACCGCTTGCCGTCCGTACTGTACCTGACGGCAAGCGTGCGCTTGGACTAAGCACCATAGCCACGGGCTCGTCAGTGGCTATGGTTGTAGGGCTGCCATTGGGACGCGTCGTTGGTTTGTATATAGGCTGGCGTATGACATTCTTCAGCATAGCTGTCATCTCGGCTGTAATATTCGTGTTTCTGTTGGCTGTATTCCCGCAGCTGCAAAGCCGAGGCAGGTTCTCGGTGGGCAAGCTTCCGGTGTTGCTCGGCAACCGTGTGCTTGTGGGTGTTTTTATCATGGCTGTTCTGTTTGCCACTGCCCATTATACTGGCTACAGCTATATAGAGCCTTTTTTGGGGAAGGTGGCAGGCATGTCGCCAGACGCGGTTACAGCCACGCTTGTTGTCTTTGGCGCTTCTGGCATGTTGGGCAGCATAGCTTTCTCTAAGTATTACATGAAAAACCGTCGCCGCTTTGCCTTCATAACCACAATCACGCCAGCTCTTTGCCTGCTTGTAATGCAGGCTGCGGCGATGAGTGTTGTGGCAATGGTGATTGTGTGCATAATATGGGGCGCTATGGCGACGGCGTTCAACATAGCATTTCAGGACAACACCATACGGTTTGCTCCTGAAGACGCCACTTCTATTGGTATGTCTATTTTTTCAGGCATCTTCAATCTCGGCATAGGAAGTGGCGCGTATATTGGAGGGCTGGTGGTTACCCATTTCTCGCTCTCGCACATTGGTTATGCCGGGGCTGCTATAGGTTTAGCTGCGACTGCATATTGTGTGTCAAGATTCTTTCCCAATATGCGCAGGCGTGAGGAGGCTACTTCTCAAAATGCTGGTAGTCTTTAAGTGTGCGGTAGTTGCCGCCCCATTTGAATCCGTGTTTTGTGAACAGACGGTAGGCAAGATCGGAACGGTCGATTTTGTATTTGAAAGTCTTGGAGCGGTCGGCGTATGCCTTGCCCGTTTCAGGACTTATTTTGTATGTGCCGTTGGCGCGTTGTTTCACATATGGATTGTAGAGCGGGTTAAGGTCAACCGCTTTGCCCATGCTGTGGTTTGACAGTTTTCTTGACCCTGCTATTGCCCTAAAGTTGAAGCATGTTGTGTTGTTGTGCTCCATCGACTTTATGTCATCGGCGCCGAAGTTGTCTATGAGCGTCATTTGTTCAATGGGGTAATGTGCGTCAAAAAGCTGCCGGAATATGCTTATGAGGTCGTTGGCAATTTCCTTGTGGCATATCATCTCTCCAAGCTGTATTTTCCCGTCAATGGTGTAGTGGAGCAACTGCAGATAGCGCAGACTTGAGCGCGGCACGGTGCAGTTGGCTTTGAACGATTTTCCGTAAATGCGTTTGAATGTAGTGTCGCTGATGGTGTGTTGGGTGAAGCATTTGTCTATGCCGTATTCCTTCACCGCTTTAAAGCTGACTTGGCTGCCAGCGTGCCATTCCCGGAGAGTTTGCTGTTGGCTGTTCGTGTATGCTGGTGTTGGCTTTTGCTGTGGTTGTGTGGCATAGGCATGGCGGAAGGCTACAGGCATTATCGTCAATGCCAGGGCTAATGCCATATTGTAGAACGATTGTTGGCTCATTGTGTGGATATGTTGTTATTGGAGAAACTTGCAAGCTGCAACTTATATAAACAAAAAAAACCGCCGACCCGAGGGTCAGCGGTTAATCTCTCATTTTTCTGTTCGAGCTAACGAATTACTGAGCTGCAGTTGTGTCAGCGCCAGCAACGCTTGTTGTGTCAACAGTTGTGTCAGCTACCTGTACAGTGTCGCTGTCAGCGTTTGCTGCAGGAGCAGCTGTTTTGTTACCACATGATGCGAAAGAGATAGCTGCGATAGCTACGAACAT
>CALBYK010000235.1 GCA_937889855.1 uncultured Prevotella sp. | reverse complement strand
GGCGTGAAGTCGGTAACGATGCCGCTCACCAAGGACACCAACACGATACGTGTGGTGATACAGAACGCGTCGGGAAAGCATCTCGATGCGTCCGACTTCGACTTCTTTATCGACGATGACAACTCGTTCCTCGCCTACGACAACTCTCCGTTGTCAGACGATTCCATCACCTACCGCCCATGGTCGCAATACGACGGTGCCGTGGACAATGGCAGTACAACAGACAATGCCGGCACTGTGGACAATGCTGTGGCAATGAGCCGCGAAGGCAATGTGTCGGCTGTTGTTGCCGAGACAACTGTCAACCGTCTGTTCACCGCCAAAAGTCCAAGGCTGAGAGTTGTCAACACACACAATGGCAACACCGTTTTCAACATCCCGCTTATCGACTATATACTGCTTGTCAAGGGCAATTACAACCGCTCCATGACCGACCAGGAATATCTTGACCGGCAGGACGAATACAACTTTGTGTTCTTTGTCGACGACAATCACAACTGGCTGTCGGCCTCTATATACATCAACTCGTGGAGAGTGGTGCTACAGGACGCTGGCATGTAGTGGTTCTGCAGGACACGGTAAACATATAAAAGAAATAGAAATGAAAACATTGTTACACGACATATTCCGCACTTTGCTTCCGATGATGGCGCTGCTGTTGTCGGCAGCCGCAGCCGTGTCGTGTGACGACAGCGGCAATGACGGTGATACACGGCAGGTGAACATAGCCTTCACCATATCTCTCGACCCTCCCTCAACACGTGCCGCAAATGAAGGCTGGGACGACTACACCCCCTCAACTAACGGAACAGAACGTGAGAACGCCATCAATCCTGACGATATACAGGTGGTAGTGTGCAACTCAATGGGCGAGAACCTTGCCGATGTCGGTGATGTGCGCATCACAAGACGCTCTGACACCGAGTTTGCCGTGACTGGTGTGTGGCGCGACTCTGATAGTAGGCTCGCCAAGGCGAAAAGGATAATGGTGCTTGCCAATTGTCATGGCTCGACCGAATATGACATTATGCAGACTTCCAGCTATCTGCCTATGTGGGGAGTGGCAAAACTTCCTGCCCTCAATATAGGCAAGACCAACGACATAGGCAACATTGCTCTCTTGAGGGCTGTGGCAAAGGTGAGCGTTGCACTGCGAAGCGATATGCTTGCTAAAGGCTATTCCATAGCATCGCTCACAGTCGACCGCTACAATACACGCGGCTACTGTATGCCGGCAGGCTACAAGTCGGTGGACAACACCGTGGACCTCAGCTTTGCCGCTACGCTTAATGTGCTCAACTCCACTGCGACATCACTCGACTTCACCGCCAACTCCATTGCTTACATACCCGAATATGACAACACTTCGCCGGCGGCTGTGCCGTCGACAATAACCGTAAAACTCAACCGCAACGGTGAGTATGAGGGCACCTATACCCTGCGCTTTGCCCAATACGATAGCGGCGGCGCGCCAACAGGCAATGCCTACGACATCATGCGCAACCACATTTATACATACAATGTATACAAGAGTGGTGACGAGATGGCGGTGACGCTGCATGTGAAGGAATGGAACGTTAGAAAACATGATGATGTAATAATGTAAATGGGACGAATTCATTTTTTTGCCAACAAAGCCGTTATGCTTGTTGGCTGCATTATACCGATATGCTTTGTGGCTTTGCTCGCGGCTTGTTCGGCCGACAGCGGAGCCGACAATAACAGTAATCGTAACGGATATGCCGACATACGAATCACCTTATCTGCCCAGTCGGTGCAGACCGGCAGGTCGCGCTCAGAGTCAAACCTCACAGAAGTATGGAGCGACAAGAACGCAAGCAAGGGTGAAATGATGCGAAACTGCTTTGTTGTGGTAGTGCAGAATGGTGAGATAGAGACAATAATCCAAAGTGAGGACTACGACTCTGAGCAAAGCTATGCCGAAACTCTCACGGCACATGTAAAGACAGGTACTACTACTTTCTACTCGTTTGCCAATATGCGTCCCTCTGATGTTGGTCTTGATACTGGCGCATCATTCCCGGTACCACTGCCCGAAGGGTTTGACGACCGTCTGTTCTCCGTCAACGGCAACCAGAATAAAGCGTCAGACTTTAGTGAAGGCATACCGATGAGCAACCGCCAGACCGTTGACATCAAACCCACCACGGAGCGTGTCGACCTTGAAGTGGTGCGTATGGTGGCAAAGGTAAGGCTGCAACTGACAAACGAAACGTCAGAAGACATAAAAGTAAAGCAGGTTTCGCTCAGCGACATCACAGCCAAC
>CALBYK010000234.1 GCA_937889855.1 uncultured Prevotella sp. | reverse complement strand
TGCGCACCATCAGCACAGAAAATATGGACAAGGAGACAGCCGCTAATGTGGAGCTGGCCGTGAAGAACACAGTGAAGCTGGAGAAGATGATTGGCGACCTCGTGACGTTCAACAAAGTAGAGTCTGGAATTTTCCCGTTCTATCTGCAGTATGGCAACCCCATAGAGTTCGTGTCGCGCATCTTGACAATGATGCGTCATCTTGCCGAGGAGAAGGACATAACCTTTAGCGCCGACTGCCAGAATAACGGCGAGGATGTGTGGTTCTCGCCCACATATGTCGAGCACATAGCCACGAATCTGGTGCTCAATGCCATCAAATACACATCAGCAGGTGGACATGTCATCGTGAAGAGCGACATTGCCACTGGTAGCGACCAGCTTGACTATCTGCGTATAGAGGTGGCCGACAACGGCATCGGTATAGAGCAGGGTGAGATAGACAACATATTCAACCGCTTCTACCAGACGCGGCGTGGATATAACGCCTCAGGAAATGGGTGGGGGATAGGACTGGCGCTGGTGAAAAAGATGGCTGAGATGCACCATGGTTCGGTGAGCGTGGAGAGTGTCGTTGGAAAAGGCAGCACGTTCACGGCAATACTGTGTGTCAGTGGGGCTGCATTCCCGGATAAGAGCAAGATAACGCAGTCGATGGAGTTGGTACCGCTGAACAATTACAGGATGCAGTCTGTGCCAGACGACATGTCTCAGTATGTAACCGAGTTTTCCGACTCAGACAGCCATTCCGACATATCCCTGCTCATTGTTGAAGACAACGCCGACATGCTGTATTTCCTTGCCGGGTATTTCCGCCAGACCTTTAATGTGTACACCGCATCCAACGGACAGGAGGCTCTTGGTGTGCTTGCTAAGTACAGTGTACAGCTTGTAGTGTCGGATGTGATGATGCCTATAATGGACGGTTATGAGCTGTGCCGTCGCATAAAGGCCGACATGAACACGTCACACATACCAGTTGTGCTACTTACCGCACGCAGCGACTCGTCGGACATGCGGCAGGGCTACAATTGTGGTGCTGAGGCTTATGTAATGAAACCGTTTGACCCTCAGATGCTCAATATGCAGGTGTCAAACATTATACGCAGCCGCCGCCAGCAACAGGAGCACTTTGCCGATGGCTCTGCAACAGAGCAGGAGGCCGGCTGTCTGACAGACATCGATCGAGATTTTCTTGCCAGTGTGTCGGCACTTGTCAATGACAACATAAGCAACAGTGGGTTTGGCGTGCAGGATGTGACTGCGGCTATCGGCGTGAGCCGCAGTCTGCTGCATGTTAAGATGAAAAGCTTGCTTAACATGTCGATGGGAGACTATATAAAGAAACGCCGCTTCGAGCTGGCCAGCCAACTGCTGCTCAGTGGCAAAAACGTATCGGAGACGGCATATATGACGGGCTTTTCAGACCCCAACTATTTCTCAAAGGC
>CALBYK010000233.1 GCA_937889855.1 uncultured Prevotella sp. | reverse complement strand
TTGCCATACTCGACGTTTGTGTTATCGTCGGTTTCGTTCTCCTTGTCGTAGTCCATTACGAGCAGGCAGGCCTTCTTTGCAGTATACTTAAGCCATACGTTGCTCTGTCCGGCAGAGAGTGTGTAGCTGTCGCCACTGACGTTGATAGGATTGCTGCCCACCTCTCCCTGGGCGAAGTCGGTCTCGGTGATGTTGAACTTAGCGCCGTCGGTGCAGTTGGCAAGTGTGATGAGGTAGCGTGTGCCCTCGGTAGCCTCGATAGAGTAGGTGATGCCGTTCTGTATGGCAGTGTAAGTGCCGCTCCATGAATCGGTGCCTCTTGGGAATGTCACCGACATTGTAGGCTCTGTCAGTTCAACCGACAGCTTGCCTGTGCGTGTGGCTGTGTAGGCATAATACTTGGTGCCGTTACGGCATCGGCAGGATTGGTGATGAGGTCGCCCTTCTGCACCGTCTTGTAAGCCACGTTGAATGTGAGCGGTTCCGTCTCGTTGGCTATCCATTTGATGATGTATGTCGATTCATACTGGTTGTTGACGTTAAGCTCCACATAGTCGGTGCCGTATACGCCGCTATAGGCGTTGCCCTGCGGGTAGACGTTGAGGCTTGTGCCGCTTGCCACGCCGTTCTTCGCCTTTACGGTGAGAAGGTCGGTAGTGTTGGCGGGCACCTTCACGGCATAATAGTAGGTGCCGGCAGCCGAAGGAAGGGTCACGTCGGCGGCCATGTCGCCAATCTCGATAGGGTTGTCCTCCTTCTCGCCCTGCTTGTATTCCTCCATGGCGATGTTGAACGACTCGTCGTTGTCGGTTCCGTTGGGCTTGTTCACATATATGTAGTATGTAGTGCCGGTGTATGGCACCTCCATGCGCACGTTGTACGAGCCGTCCTCCGATTTTGCCGACGGATTCTTGTATTGTACGTTAGCCTTGCCGCTGTATATTGTCACATTGCCGCCGAGCAGCTCGCTCTGGCTTGTGAGGTTGAGGTATCCAGTCTTTGAAGGCGTGAACGTGTAGTAGTATTCGCCATAGTCGGCAGGCACAGTGTTGTCGCCCTCCGTAGCCTCGAACGGCATTTCGAGCGAGCCCTTTGTAGGGTGTGCGAGGCTTGCCGTTACGACGAACGGCTGGTAGATGTTGAACGCGATGCTGTACGTCTTGCCGCTCTCCACGCCAAGTCTCAGGTTGTTCTTGCCGTCGGCATACTCGCTTGCGTATTGCGTGCCGTCAACCGTGGCAGACATATATGCCGGTGAAGAGAGCACGAGCTGCGCGTCCTCTGTGGCTGTGTAGGTGGCGTATGTGTTGTAGTAGTTGTAGTCGGTGCTGTTGGCGTTGCCTATGAATGTGGTCTTGTCAAGCGATATTACCGCAGGATTGGATGCGTCGAGTCCGCCGCCGATGTTGTCGTTCTCTTCAAGGGAGAGTGTGAATCCTGTCTCGCCCACGGTCTTTAGCGTGAAGTAATAGGTGTTGCCCTTCACCAGCGGATAGGCGTATGAGGCTCCGTTGCCGAGGCTTGCTCCGCGCATTGCCACCACTTCCTGCTCCTGCGAGTCGGCGTTGGTTGTGAACGTGGTGCCGACCGATGGCGAGTTGTACGAGCCGTTGAGTGTGCCGACCGACGCGAGATAGTTCTTGTCGGCTGTGAATTTCCAATAGACTGTCTTGGATGTCTCGCCCTCAACAGTGTAGGTGTTGCTGCCTTGCTGTGCGGTTATGGCACTTTCGGGAGTTGTCTGTGCCGTTGCTGCCGTTGCGGAAAGGATGGCGATTGGTAATGTGAGTAAATAATGCTTCATAAAGTTTTGGTTTAGTGTTTTTATGCCTGCAAAAGTAATAAATTATATCTAAATAGCATTATAACACATAAAAAAAGTAACAATATTCACCATTATGTTTGACATGGAGATGGATATTGTTACCTTATTTACTGTTTTTCTTACATATTCTACTTTTCTTCGGCGTTGTCGTCATCGTTGTCGTCGTCATCGTCCACAGGCAGTTCGCTGATAGGAATTTGCCGGTTGATGGCTGCGTTGAACGAGATGATGGTCTCGGAGCGTGAGAGGCCGAGTGGCTGCAGCTTGTCATGTATGACATTGAGCAGATGATGGTTGTTGCGTGCGTAGAGCTTTATGAACATGTCGAATCCTCCTGTTGTGTAGTGACATTCCACCACCTCGGGTATTTTCTTCAATTCCTCAACAACGTCGTCAAACTTGGCTGGGTTCTGCAAGTACAGTCCGATGTAGGCGCAGGTTTCATATCCCACTTTCTCAGGGTCGATAATGAATTGCGAGCCTTTCAGAATACCAAGGTTGGTGAGTTTCTGTATGCGCTGGTGTATAGCCGCGCCACTCACATTGCAAGAGCGTGCCACCTCAAGAAACGGTATGCGCGCATCGCCGGCAATAAGCCGGAGAATTTTCTTGTCAAGTAAATCTAAATTGTGATGTGCCATTTATGATTTCTTATTATTTAGGCACAAAGGTACGTTATTTTAATGACATTGACAATTTTTAAATGTCAAAATGTGATAAATCGTCACTTGTGTGCTTTTTCTGCCGAATAATTTATCCTTCTCACGTTGGCGTGCCTGAGCGCTTGTTTCACGTCTGTTATGATGGTCATGGGTGTTGCTTGGTCGGCTTTCAGCGACACCGTCTGGTGTGTTTTGTCTTCGGGCGACATGCGTTGCCTCTCGTCAGCGATATAATCGGTTATGTCGGCAGGTGTGGCAAGCTTGTCGTTAAGCTGCACGGAGTAGCCTTGTCTTGTGTTGGCTTTTGCCGCGTTGTGTGATGGCTTGCCGATGTATATGTACGACACGGCCGACTTCTTTGTAAGCCGGGTCAGTTGGGTGCCCTGCGGCATGCGGTACTGCACCTTTACAGTAGTCTTTCGCATGTGTGTCACCACCATGAAGAAGAAGAGTACGGTGAAGATGAGGTCGGGCAGCGACGCCGTGTTGAGTTGTGGCACGATGCGTCGCGTGCGGTTGTTGAAGCTCATTGGTTGCCTCCTTTCTGTGTGTCGGGTTTTGCCGTGCCCATGTCTGTTGCGGTGTTGTATGTCTCGGATATGCGTTGCGGGCAAAGGTCGCGCACATGGTTGCGTTGCGTCTCGTTGAGAGCCGCGTATGGCTGGTGGTATTGTTTCTCTGCCATGCGTTCGCGCACAATGTTGTAGGCAGCCACAATCTCGTCCTCGAGCTGGAAGTAGGAGTTGTAGCTGGCGGCAGGGTCGGCGTCAATGTAGATGACATGCTGG
>CALBYK010000232.1 GCA_937889855.1 uncultured Prevotella sp. | reverse complement strand
TATCGCCAACTATATGAAGAACCACAAGGACGCTAAGGTTGAGATTAAAGGTTATGCCTCTCCAGAGGGCTCTGCTGAGGTTAACGCACGCATCTCACAAGCTCGTGCCGACGCTGTTAAGAACATCCTTGTTAAGCGTTACAAGATCTCGGCAGATCGCTTGACTGCTAAGGGTATGGGTGCTACCGACAAGCTCTTCGAGCAGGTTGAGTTCAACCGTGTCGCTACATTCAACGACGTGACAAAAGACTAATTTGTCTTTATTTGATAAAGTTTTTTTATAGAATATGTATAAATCCTTGGTTGGAAATGCAAATGTTTCCAGCCAAGGATTTTTTATGCTCGGTGTGAGCAACTTCTTCTCTAACTATCTTCATAGACTTCGAGCCGAGCATGGAGATACCGCCAATGGTTAGTTTTTGATGACAGCAGAATGCGCGTACATAAAAAGCTCCTTTTTGGCATCAATGCTGGCTGGAGTCTTGTTTAATGGATCTTTGTCTCTATTTCCGTTTATAGTTAAGTCTTCTGTATACCCACCAGTAGGCTGGAAACAGGAACACATCGGCCATGCACCATGCCACTGGGTCGCCCAAGCACACTCCGAGCCATGTCAATGCGGGCACGAGCCACAGGCTCACTCCGCAGCGGGCTATCATCTCCATCACACCGCTCATCATCGACAGATTGCTATAGCCCAGGCCCTGTATGGAGTAGCGTAGGATGGTAAGCATTCCAAGGGCAGGGTAGAAGTAGTTGGTTATGCGCATGTACTCCGCTGCCATGCCAACTACTTGTTGTTCGCCGCCGTCAACAAACAGTCGCATCATATAGTCGGCAAATGGATAAATCACTGCGAGGGTGAAGACGAAGAACACCATTGTAATCTTCGTAGCTGAGCGCACGCCCTGCGCTACACGGTCCATTCGTCCTGCTCCGAGATTCTGTCCGCAATATGTTGCCATTGCCACACCGATGTTCTCGAACACGCATGTGAAGAGATACTTTATTCGCATAGAGGCGGTGAAAGCTGCAACACATGCCGTTCCAAGTGCGTTGTTGGCGCTCTGAAGCATGATGATGCCTATGCCCGTGATGGAGAACTGTAGGCCCATGGGCACTCCGTTGTTGAGCAGTATGCTCGTGAGCTTGTTGTCAAACTGCCGCTCTTCGCCTTGCGGTATGAGCAGACGCATGCGCCGCTTTATATATAACGAGCACAGTGCCACCGACACTGCCTGCGACAACAATGTGGCAAGTCCGGCTCCTTCCACGCCAAGACCGAGCACGAGAATGAGTAGCACATCGAGCGCGATGTTCACCGCCGATGCCACGAGCAGGAAGTAGAATGGTTGGCGTGAGTTGCCCAACGCCCGTATCTGTCCCGAAAGGAGGTTGAAACCAAAGGTGAACGGTATGGCGGCAAACTGGAGGAAGAGGAACGTGTAGGCGTCATGGAATATATCGTTTGGGGTGTTGACCATCTGCAATATTCTGTGACAGAACATGAGCGACAGAATGGTCACCACGGCGGCAAACACCGCCGACAGTCGCCATGCGTTGCTCACATAGCGCCGCATCTTCACGTAGTCCTTTGCCCCGAAAGCCTGCGCCACGGGGATGGCGAACCCGGCGCACGCCCCGTTGCAGAACCCCATGATAAGGAACATTATCGACGATGAGGCACCCACAGCGGCCAGAGCCTCCACTCCTATCCAGCGGCCCACGATGGCTGCGTCGATGACGAGATACATCTGCTGGAGGATATATCCCATAATGAGCGGCAGGGCAAAACGCACAATGCCGCGCATCGGCGAGCCGACGGTCATGTCGCCTACGGCGGCACGGCTTGATGATGTCCTGCCGTTGTCGGTGGCAGGAGTTTGCATGTTTCTTTTCATTATTATTTGTTATCCTATTACTAAAAAACTATTTTCTCCCCAAACAACATGATAACCGACATCTATTGACTGTAGGATATCACGTCGTCGAATGTTTTCATAATAATTCTTTTTTAATATGAGATTTATACTCTTTATGCAAACTTACAATTATTATTTAAGACTGCAAAATATTTTTGTTGTATCAAAAGTAATTTGTTTTATGCATTGTCTTCTGAGCCTGTGATTATACAATATATCCCTCCTGATCGTAGCATTTATGATATTTGTTTATCATGTTGATAACGGTCTGCAGTTCCAGAATTTCGGGGCATTGCAGGTTGAGGAAGCGTGGATACTGCGTGTTGTAGCGGTCGGCGGAGCCATTGCGTAACCGCTCCTCTAAATCAGAAGGAATGAGGAACGAGGCGCGGTTGCCGAGGTATTGGAGAAACTCGGTGAGGAATATGTTGATTCCGGCAAGGTCGAAGTCGCCGAAGTGAATGTATCGGTTGGGGAGGGACTGAAGCCATGAGCGTAGGTCGGTCGACTGCGGATAGCGCGACACGAAGAGCAGTCGCTTGTCTGCCCCAATCTCATTTTCAAACATACGGCGTTGTCGGCTCAACATTCTGAAGTTCTCCATATTCTCCACGCCCACAACAACCACGTCGCTGTCTATCTTGAACTCCCTCCAGTCGGCAATGAACATGAATGAGCCTTCGGGTGGGAATATGGTTATTTGTGTACCGTTCAACAAACAGTCGATAGGGACGTATGTGTTGACTGGAAAACCAGGACAAGAGCGGACTGCCGTAATTTTTGAGTCGCCTGTTGTGGCGGCAAGTTTCGCTCTTGTTATGTTGCTATTTGCGTCATATACGGCGAGCGACTCCTCCAAATCCATTTTCACATAGTTGCGCTCAACAAATGATTTCAGAGCCTCGCGGTCAATGGCGTGGAATGAGCGGCGGCTGCCTTGCGCGCGTACTGTGAGCAGTCCCTCATGCATTAGTGTTTCTGCCATGTCCTTGCGCAGGCTGCTTGCTGCCACAGACTCTCCGTTTGTGAGTCTAAGCAGATTTGATATAAGAGTTTTGGATATATTCATTCGTTTCTTTCTTATGCAAATAGACGATTACATAATCGTGAGCAGTCTCTTGATGTGTGTCTTTGCCTTGTTGTCCTTTGTCAGCAGGTAGTTGTACTTGTAGATGTCGGCGTTGTATCCCATAGGAGAACTGTTTATGAGATATATGTTGCGCACGTTGGCAAACTGGAGAATACCCTTGACATTACTCGGATGCAGCTTGCCAATCTCGTCCATCATGCAGTGAATCACGAACTCGCCGTTCTTGCGCGAAGCCTTTGTCTTGAACACGTTTATGAGCATGATGTTCACCATTGCCTTCACGAGAATGTCTGTGCCGTCGGAGCCTACATTGCTTATGCGCTCAACCCATCCCGTGGAATTGTCGTTCTCCTCAACGCGGAACTGCAGACGGAACGTATCGGACAGGGTGAGTTCCGTGCGCGACGGCTCACGCTGCAATTGGCGCATGAACTTCTTGAGGTAGTCAACCACCCGCTCATTCGCCTTGTCACGCTCGTTGCCTGAGAAAAGGTTAACCTCGCCTATGGACAAGGCGTTGTCGTAGATGAAGTCGCGGATGGATTTAAGCAACTGCACCAGTTTGTCGGACGAGTCCTCTGCACGAAGCTCAATGCAGCGTATCACACCGGCAAAGTTGCGCTCGCGGAAATCGCGGTTCACGTCATTTATGATGCCGCGTATCTCGGCCGTATGGCTTGTGAGCACTCCAATCTCGCGCGACACACTCTGCAAGATGGAATTGTAGTGCTCGCTGAGTCGCTGGCGGAAAGTCTCTATTTTGTTGTTGTCGATAAAGTCCTGGAGGTTAAGGGCAAACGCCATGTACTCCTCGTCATATTGCGGTACCGTGAAGTGGAATGTGTTGTTTGCGCTGAAATGCACGTTGAAGGCATTTACGGCACGCTTCAGCTCTTCCTGCTTCTGCCGCTTGCGGTTTATCGCTCCACGCATAAGACCGACAAGCTCGCCGACCGTCTGTGTGGTTTTCTCCACCATGTCGTCTTGGATGTATTTTTCGGGTACGACATTCTCCAAAGTACGGAACTGCTCGTATTGTTTCAGTCCGTCTGTCATTTCCTTGAAGCGCGTTGTGCGGTTGTCGAGAGATGTCTGTTCCTCAGCACGCAAGGCATTGAGACTGTTGCATTTCTCCTCGCACGCCTGTTGCGCCTGTTTGTCCTGCATTTCATACAACGCCTTGTTGTCACGATGCTCTTTTTCGTGCGAGAAAAGTTCGTCAACATCCTTGCGGTAGCCAACTATAATGTCATGGTTCTTGGCGATATTGTCCAATGTCTCCTGCAGACGTGTGATTTCCTTGCGGCATACGTCAATTGCATTGGTATCGGCGCCGACACCTTTCAGTTCGTCTCGCTCGCGCTGCTCCATGAGTTTGCGCTGCGAGTCGATGTCGGCTTGATGCTGCGCGGCTTCCTTCTTTTGGTTTTGCGAGAAGGCGTCGAAGCGTTTCTGCAAGGCATCAATGGCCTTTTTGTATTCACGCTCCGAGGCTTTCACCTCACTGTCGTGCTGCTGGCGGCGTTCGTCGCGCAGCGTCTTCTCTTTGTCGAGTTTCAGCCGGGCCTCGTTGTATACAGTCTGCCGTTTCTCGCGTTCTTGCGATATGAGTTGCTGTTCGTCGCGCTTGGCATTGTGAAGCCGGGTCTGCGCGTCCTTTATCTTTAGCGGCAACTGCTGCAACTCCACGTTGATATTGGTTTTCTGCTGCCTAAGTTCTTGCAACCGTTGGTTATACTCCTTTTGCAGAGCCGTTATGGCAGCTTCCTTCTGCTTCAGCATTTCGCGCAATTCGCGTTTCTTTGTCTCGACAACCTCGCGCTGCGATTTCTGCAAGTCCTTATAGTCGTCAAGCGTGTGGTGGTGCTGTGGAACGGCGTCAAGGTTGATGCTTATGCCGAACAGTCCGTTGTCTGTGCCACTGGCAATCTCTGGCGACAGTCCTTGTGCATAGAGCACACTCTGCTCGTCGACCACCTTACCGATGGTTGCCTCCCAATCAGGCTTGTTTTCTGTAAGCCATTCGTATAGCGAACCTTTCCACCGTGAAATGATGTCGTCGGTAGCGGTAAGTTCCGCCAGAAGTTTCTCCAACTCTTTTCTGGCTATGCCATCATTTATCTCGTAGTCGTGCTCAATTTGGCTCTGTCTCATTTGAGCTTCTTTGAGGGTGGACTCCAAAAGACTGCCTGCCATCTTGTAGTCGTTCTCCTTGTTGGCGACAAGCGTCTGCAAGGAGCGTATCTCTTCTTTACAGTCGTCGATTTGTTTTTCCATAGGATGCCAATAATGCAGTTCGGAGAGTCGCTTGTCGGCACGGTTAAATTCATTTTGCAAAGAAGCGTAGCGTTCTTCCGACAATGTGAACCAGTCGTTGTATGTCTTGTCGGCAATGGCCTTGCTGCTGTCGCGTTGTTTCAACAGTTGGTCCTGTTCGGTAAGAATCTCGCTGCGGAAGCGGTTCAAGGCGTCGTCTTGCGACATCTTGAAAGATTTCATTTCCGTGTCGAGGTTGGCGTAAAGAGCCTTGTATTTGTCGGTGACACTTGCGAATTGCTCTTGCAGAGTGCGGAGCAATTCTTGCTTGTGCCTCATCTCAAGCTCAAACTTTGGTGCCTGTGAGTCAAGTTCAAGAATATTTTCAATGCCTATCTTGTCATAATGCTTAAGCTTGTTGTCTATCTTTACGAGTTCAGACTGGCACACGCTTATCAAGCCAGTCAACCGGTCGTGTTCCGCTGTATATTCCTTTCTTGCGTTGTCGGTATTCTCCTTTATCCTTGCCAAGCGTTCTTTAATGTCGCGGATGTCGTTCTCTATGATTGGCAGTTGTTCTCGGGTGTTGCCGACGGCATAGTTTAGGTTGTGCCATGTGTGGCTTGTCTCCTGTTCGAGAGCGACAATCAGGCGGTAGGTGTCAACCACCCTGTCGGCTTTCACCCTTACAGCAACCTGTCCGTTACCGTCCTTCTTGTACCAGCAGTCAATCTCGTCGAACTCACGCTCAAAGTCGGCCACAAGATGTCGGTATGAGGCAAGGTTGATGGAATCCTCCACGTCTGTCATTGACTGTATTATTGTGTTCTTCACAAAATCGGCGTCGAGCTTGCTGTTCAGGAAAACGTTCTGTATGGAGCGCGGAATGTTCTGGTATTTGGAGCTCTCGACAATGGCATACTTGTCAAAACGGT
>CALBYK010000231.1 GCA_937889855.1 uncultured Prevotella sp. | reverse complement strand
AGGGTACTGACCAATACGGCAACAACAGTTTCAATATAAGTGCCAACCTCGGGCACAGCGATGGAAGCAACACCGTCAACCAATCGACAGAGACGTTTTTCCCAAATAAGGAACACACGCTTTCCTTGTCGCGTCAAAATAGCAGCAGCCATAAGCTGACACCGCAGCTTGAGGCAAGTCTGTTTGCATACACCGACTCAGTGAACACTATCAGCGTGAGCGCCAAGACCACTTATGAGAAGTCGCGCGACACGTATGCCAATGATGCTGCATCGTATGGCTACGACTCCGGCCAGTTCCAGTATCACACCCTCGACGCCGCCTTTGCGGCGAAACCGGGCGATGCACTCTACGACCGCCTTATAACGCGTAGCCGCAACTGGCAGACCATTGAAAAACAGTCGCGCAGCATCAGCATCGACTATTCGTGGCAGCATTTTATTGGCAAGAAAGGCTCGTTCTCGCTGAGTGGCAGCACAACGGCAAGCGGCAGCGACAACGACACTCATATCAACCGCGATATTGAGTATCTGCGCGACGGGCAGAATGACAGGGTGTGGCAGTATTACGACCGCTACGACCATGGTTTCAGCACCAATTTGGGAGCAATATTCAACTATTGGTTCGGAAAGAAATTATATATGGAGGCATCCGACAACGTGGTCTATAAGCGCACGCTTGCCAACCGCGATAACTTTACCGACACCGAGGAGCAACTGGTGAGCAACGGCACGCCGACAACCGCCGACCTCAGCAACAGCTTGAGAAACCTTATGCATACATGGACCAACTGGTTCACGCTGAAGTCGACCATCGCTCCAGTGAAGGCACTGATGATTATGCCTAAGTTCACATGGAATGTAAGCCGCGAGAAATCGTACTACCATTATGGCAGCCTTGACACAACAGCCGTGCGCACAAGCATGGTCTACATGCCTTCTGTATTCTTGAAATGGAAGATGAGCCGCGTGCGCAACCTGGACTTGTCGTTTGCCTACAACACCACCGTGCCCGAACTGACCAGCACGTTTGCCTTCCGCAATACCGTCGATCCTCTCTCGATATCTACAGGCAATCCGTTGCTCCACAATACACACAGCCACACTACAACCTTCAACTACCACCGAATGTGGTTGCGCAAGCAGATTGTGCTCGGCCTTGGAGCGTCGTACACCAAGAACATCAACCCCTTGGCAACACTCTACCGCTACAATTCCTCTAACGGTGTGTATGAGTCGATGCCTATGAACGTGAGGGGTGGCGACCAATGGAAGTTCAACTTCAACTACGACCAGGGACTGGGGGTTTATTTCCGAGTGATGAACAAGTTTGAGTTGGCTAATGGGCAGTCGTATGGGTTCCTGACAATAGTAGACAATAACGACCTGAATGTCGTGCCGGAGTTGAACCACCAGAAACTGCTTGGTATTGAGGATGAACTTAGATTCACGTATGAGTTGGATAAGTTCCAACTGGAAATCTTCAACCGTCTTGAGTACAGTCGCTACCGCTACGACGATGCGAGCTACAACAGCAATCCGCTCTCAGACCGCTTGGGCTTTGACGTAAGTCTCGACCTTGGACCATTCAATATCAGCATGAGTATGTGGGATAGGTATCGCTCTGGCTACAAGACTGCGGATATGAACGGGCACAGGTTGATAGCGATGGCTGATATAGATTATAAGTTCTGCAGAAACAAGTGCAGGCTGACGCTTAGTCTCGACGATGTATTCAATAAAGACATTAGCTACGAGAGCAGCTACTCCGCATACCAGCGTTCAGAGACAAGCTATAATTATCTGCATCACTACGCAATACTGAAGTTCACTTACAGATTTGATGCAAAGGCAAAGAAGAAATAGGAAGAAGGGGGGCGAGCAGGTGCTCGACACCCCCCTTTTTATTCTTCGTCGTAGTCGTCGTCGTCAAACCCGAACATTGCCGGGTCGACAAAGGCATCAAGGGCGCGGCGTTCCTTCTTCGTTGGTCGTCCTGTGCCGCGTGCGCGGTCGATGAATCCACTTATGCGGCTCATCTCGAGCAGTTCGTATTGCTTTGCATCGGTCACATTCTCGTAAATCTCGGGAATGAGCTTCGCACCGACGCGCTGCTCTATGGTCTTCAAAATCTTGAAAGAGTAGGTGATTGGCGGCTTCTTCACGCTCACCACCTCGCCAGCCTTCACTGTGTGGCTCGGTTTCACGTTCACTCCACCTATTGTCACGCGCCCGTTCTTGCAGGCGTCGGCTGCTATGGAGCGCGTCTTGAATATGCGTGCCGCCCACAGCCATTTGTCTATACGTGCTACATCTGCCATACGCGTTCAGTTTTTTTTATTTCTTTGATTTCTTGCCAAGCTTGTTGAACTGGTTCATCGTGATGTTCAGTCCGGCAAGCACAAAACTCTTTATTATCTCCACAGCCTGGTCTATGCTGGGCTGAAGCGTCTTCATGTCATCCTCGCCATATTTGCCGAGCACCCAGTCTACCTGCTGCCCGCGCGCGAAATCTGCTCCGATGCCCATGCGCAGGCGGGCATACTGTTGGCCGATGAGTTGTTGTATGTTGCCCAGTCCATTGTGTCCGCCGTTGGATCCGTTGCCCTTCAGACGGAAGTCGCCGAGCGGAATGGACAGGTCGTCTACCACTACCAGGAGACGTTCTTGGTCGATGTTCTCCTTCTGGAGCCAGTAGCGCACAGCGTTGCCGCTGAGGTTCATGTAAGTCGTTGGCTTTAGGATGAAAACCTTGCGGCCCTTTATTGATGTTTCTGCCACGAAGCCGTAGCGCTTGTCCTCGAATGTCGCGCCAACGGAGCGTGCAAACTCGTCGACAACCATGAAGCCGGTATTGTGGCGTGTGTGGTCGTATTCGTCGCCTGGATTGCCAAGACCTACTATTAAATATTTGTCCATGATTTCTTTTTTTTGTTGGTATTGGTCCTGTTAGTCTATAATAAGTCGCATAGGTCCTAAACGACTTGTAATATCAAAAAAAAAACGCACCCGTCTTCTTGACGCGTGCGCTTTCCTTATTTGTTGTGCTGTTTGAGCTATTTATTAAGCCTGCTCTGCAGTGGCAGCGGCAGACATAGCGGCACGTGTCATCTTGATAGAGCATACGATGACATCCTTGCCAGTAGCAATCTCAAGACCCTCGAAGCTCAGCTCGCCAACCTTGATGCTCTTGCCAATCTTGAGCGCTGTAACGTCGATATCGAGGTGCTCAGGAATCTGCTGGTAAGGAGCGGTCACGTTAATCTTGCGGATGGAGAGGTTCATGCGGCCACCGTCGCGTACACCCTGTGCAAGACCTGTGAGCTTAACTGGAATACCGATAGTGATAGGCTTCTGGTCGTTAACTTCGAGGAAGTCTACGTGCAGAACTGCGTCTGTTACCGGGTGGAACTGAATCTCCTTGAGGATAGCAGTGTGAGCCTCGCCGTCGATGTTGAGGTTGATTACATAGATGTGGGGAGTGTAGATAATCTTGCGGAGCTCAGCCATTGATACAGCGAACGACTTTGCTACAGGCTTGCCGTCCTGCTCTGCGATACCATAGATGTTGCAAGGTACAAGACCCTCCTTACGCAATGCTTTAGAAGCTTTCTTTCCAAGGTTTTCACGCTTCTGACCTGCTACATTAATCTCTTTCATAATGTGTTACTCTAAATTAAGTTTAATAAATGAAATGTTTATGCCTTAATTCGCCATCACACGAGAACTGTCTGAATTTGTCTCAAATTCTGTATAGATGTGCTCAAAAAAGCGGTGCAAAGGTACTTATTTTATGTGGAATACACAAAGTTTATAGAAAAAATGTTTATTATTGTCCTGTTTTTTTGGTAGTTCACCCAAATTTGTCTATTTTTGCAGAACGAAATGAAAAGCGAACAAGAAAATAGAGACACATTATATATAATAATAGAAGGATGATTAATCGCGAATTGATAAGAATCAAGATAGTTCAGTTAACCTACGCTTACTATCAGAATGGCAACAAGCTAATGGACAGTGCAGAGAAAGAGCTGCTCTTTAGCCTGTCGAAGGCTTATGACTTGTACAATTACCTTTTGGAGCTGATTGTTGCCGTGACTCGTGAAGAACGACGCCGGGTGGAGATCGCTTCACAGAAGGCACAAAGGGAAGGTGCGGACATGCCTTCGCAGAAATTCGCTTACAACAAGTTTGCCGTGCAGCTGGAGGAGAACAAGCAGCTCAACGAGTTTGCCGAGACCCAAAAGCAGAAGTGGGACGACAGCCTGGAGTTTGTCCGCAATCTGTGTGGACAGATAGAGCAAAGCCAGGCATATGCTGACTATATGGCTGACAATGACAATTCGTATGAGGCCGACCGCGAGGTGTGGCGCAAGCTCTATCGCCAGCTCATCCAGGAAAACGACGACCTTGACCAGTTGCTCGAGGAACAGAGTCTCTATTGGAATGACGACAAGGAGGTGGTGGACACTTTCGTGCTGAAGACAATA
>CALBYK010000230.1 GCA_937889855.1 uncultured Prevotella sp. | reverse complement strand
ATCTCCACAGGGCTCTTGCCCGTAAGCGCCTTCACCTTGCGGTAAATCTGCACACGCGACAACCCCACCTCGTCGCCGATGTCATCCACTTTAAGATGGGTGTTTGACATGTGCTTGTCGAGTGCCGTCATGAAGGTGTCGAGGAACGAGCGGTCGGGAGTGGTCATCTGTTCATTGGCTGCAACGCGGTCTTCCTCCTTGCCCGAGGCGTAAAGCCGGCGGAGCTTCTGGCGGTTGTGCAGCAGCGAGGCGACGTTGGCAAGGAGCAGGTCGGCGCTGAACGGCTTGGTCATGTAGGCGTCGGCGCCAGTCTCGAGTCCCTCGATGTGCTGCCGCTCCGTACTCCGTGCCGTGAGCAGGATGACGGGGATGTGGCTCGTAGCCTCATTTGCCTTCAGGCGCAAGCAGAACGTCAGTCCGTCCATGACTGGCATCATCACGTCAGACACCACGATGTCGGGCACGCTCTCCACGGCAAGTTTCAAGCCGCTCTGCCCGTCGGTGGCCTCAACAACGTAGTAGCGGTCGAGGAGCAGCGTACGCAGGTAGGCACGCATGTCGGCGTTGTCGTCGACGATGAGCACCGTTGCGAGTTCATCGGTATTGCCATTCATCATCGCGTCGTAGCGGCCAGCCTGCACCGATTGGTTGCTGACAGTGAGCTGCTCCTCGGTGGCGGCGGTGGAGTCGTCGACGGTCGACTTGTTCTCACGGCGGAACACCAGTATGTCGCCGATGAGACGCTGCAGCTGCTCCACGTTGCGCTGTATGATGCCTATAAGTAATGTGGGGTCGCCCTCACCACGGGCAAGACGGTCTACGGGACCGGCGATGAGCGCCAACGGAGTGCGCAGCTGGTGGCTGGCATTGGTGAAGAAGCGTGTCTGCTCGTCGTTCATGTCGCGCATGCGGCGGCTCGCACGGCGCGTGGCCTTCACGGCACGCATGGTGGAATAGACGGCAACGGCGAGCAGCAATATCACGATGAGGAAAACGATGATGAGCGTGCGTTGTATGTGGTAGAAACCGAGATAGGTCTCGAGCTTGTCCTGGATAGTGACAAGATACTGGTTCTGCTTCAGCAGCATGTTGCTGCTCAGGGCTACGTCGCCCACATTCTGCGGACTGACCACGAAGCTCTTGAACATATTCACACGCTTGAACTTCTTGCCCTCAAGGATGTCCAGGGCGAGAGCCACCACTTCCTCGCCGTGCGTAGGATAGATATACGACGCCGCAAGCTCGCCATTCTGCACGGCGTCGATGCCCTCGCCTGGAAGTCCGTCGATGCCGAGGAAGCGTATGTTGCGTTCCTTACCAAACTCACGGGCTGCCTCGCGCGCGCCGATGGCGGCGAGGTCACTGTGGCAGAACACGATGTCGGCGGTCTTCCCTGCCTTGAGCCACTCACGCATGATGCGCTTGCAGTCGTCGTACGACCAGCGGCTCGGCACATGGCGGTAGTCGATGTAGGAGTGGCGGCTCATCACATCGTAGAAGCCAAGGTGACGCTGTGTGGCAGGCGAGATTTCGAGCGGTCCGGTCATCTCAAGCACTATAGGCCGCCGCCCGGATGTCTTCACGCTGTCGCGGCAGAGCATGGCGGCATACTCCCCCATCTTGCGTCCAGCCTCAATGTTGTCGCCACCGATGTAGGCGGTGTAGTCCTTCAGGGCGGTGGTGCGGTCGAAGAAAACGACAGGGATGTTCTTGTCGCGCGCCCGCTGCAGGCTACCGTCAAGGGCATGGAAGTCGTTGGGCGACACGACGAGCAGGTCGACACCCATGTCGACGAGCGAGTCAATCTGCCGGCACTGCCGCTCGTTGCTGTTGTCGGCATTGAGTATCGTCACCTTCACGTCCTTGTCGTAGAGGTGCTGCGCCGAGAGCATCTCGTTGTTGACCTTGTCGCGCCAACGGCCGCCCACACACTCCGACACACCTATCTTATATTTATATCCGGTATTTGATGAGCATCCACACAGCATGAGGAGCGACATCAGCGACAACAATATGGTTTTAGGTTTCCAATTCATAGACATTCAAGTTTTTTGATAAATATAGCGCAAATATAATATAAATAAAGGAAAAAACTTATCATAAATATCTACAAATTTTGCATCGAGGATGAGAGAAAAGATTGTCAAAACAATAAAGGTGTTTTGACAATCCCTCTTTCTAATGCTTATTTGGTAGTCGCGAACTCCACCGAGGTTGCGTTCGCGAACTTGTATGTCACAGCCGCAGTGAATGTCTTTCCCTCGCTCTTGTCCAATGACGACTGCGAGGAAATTGTCGACTTCGAGGCCGAAATGCTTCCCTTGAAGCTGCTGAACTCACCCACGTTGGGCTTTGCCTCGGCAGCCGGCTGCATGATAAGAAGCACTTTCGCGCCGGTCTCCAGCTGTGTGCCGTTGTAGACTCTGCTCACTGAATAGGTGCGCTCTGCGGGGAACTTCTTGATAGTCTCCACCGGGATTGTGTAGGCGAGAAGCTTGTCGCCAGGGTTCACATCAGACACCGACCCCAGTGAGCCTGAGTTTGAGAGGAAAAGGCTTGAAACGAGTGTGCTCGGCTCCGTGGTGTTGCTGGTTGTCACCTGCACAGTCTTGCCAGAAGCATCCGTCACATTCACATCAAAATACTTAAGCAAGGATGACGTGACATACACAACGGGCGAGATTGTCACGGATGTAGCTTTCTCTGTCTCTGGCATCTGCGGGTCGTCTTTGTCGTCGCCACAAGCAGCAAGACCCATTACCGACATGCAGGCTACAGCAGCCATGCAAAACGAAATAAAAGTTTTTCTCATAAGTAATTAATTGTTTTATAATTGATTTTATTAAGTATCATACAAAATTACATAATTAAAACGACATATCACTATCTTTATTTTGAAAACTTCCAAAATGATACAGACACAATATGCCGAAAAATAATGCCCAGGTCTCGGACCATGCCAATTGTGCAAGATCCGAAGCCTGGGCATACAACTTGTCATCAGACATTATTTCACGACACCCTTCTTACCGCCGCTAACATACAATCCCTTCGCCAATTTTCCATTCTTCAAGCTGTCCGCAACACGGCAGCCGTCAAGGCTGTAGACGGGGGCATCACTTCTGCCAACAGTTGTGAGTCCAATGTCTGTGACCTCGCCGTCAAACGTCAGAGCTGGAGCATTCACTGTTCCGGGGAGCTGAAGATAGGCATGGAAAGTGTTGATTGTGGAGCCTTCGCCTCCCTTGTGAATCTTGCCATTGTTGTCTATGCCGTACAGTCCTTCCGCGTTCTGCGGAGCGTAAACGCCAAGGAACCCACTGCCAAGAACGTCAGGTGTGGTGACAAATCCCTTGCCTGCAAAGCTTAGTTCTGTGGTCTCTGTTGCGTCCACCGTGATGAAAGGTGTGTTGGCATCGGTATGAGTGGTCTTAGCAAACACCACATTGTCGCCATCCACTTTTGAGAAGGTGGCGAACTCTGTCGCGCCCAACTCATCGGCATTGACATAAAAAGGAAGCACAAAGCTATTGACCCCACCCTGCACGCTACGGGTGAGCTTAATACTTGCCGCGCTGAAGTTCTCGGGAATAGCGAAAGCGTGGCCGTCTGAAAGCACTACGTTCTCGGCATTGCCATCAACCACAACGTTCTCATGGTTATCCGTCTCATTCTTCATATAGGTTTGGTCGGCAAACACTATAGTGTTTGGATTCTTGAAGAGCTGGTTGATATCCACATCCTTAGCCTCAACACCGCGCATGTCGACAGATGTGACCTTGTCGGTTGACTTGGCGTTGAGGATGGCATAGTCGTTGTAGGCAAACTCATTCCAACCGCCTTCCGTGTTGATGCACTTGCCGCTTGCCCAATTACCCGAGAGGACAAGGTTGCCGACCAGGCTATTGTCCTCAATACCCGATAGCAACACGTCGCCCACCTTGGGCGCATCCTCAATGGCGATATTGTCGATGAACACCTCCTGCTCGCCGTCCACATCGCCAGTCTGCGCCGTGACAGTCATAATGCCAGGATTGTCAAAGTCACCGTTCGTGCTGAAGTCGAACACCAGTTTCTGCCACTTGCCTGCATCGCCATACCATGTAGCCACCTTGTGCCAATAGCCGGCGGTGCCATCGGTAGGGTCGGACAGCTCTATCTGCACATTCTCCGCCGACGACTTTCTTATCATCAGCGAGACACGCTTGCTGCCACTCATCGACGGGTTCATCCACTCACGGAAAGGCAGCTTCACAATCTTGCTGTCGTTGGTCATGACAAATTTGATGCACTTGTCTGATGAGTTGACACCGTCCTTCTCCGGGTTCTCCACTACAACTGGAGAGCCGTCCCCCCAGAAACCGCCCTGCGTGCCAAGTTCACGGTCCTCACCGTTCCACAATGTTGACTGTGCAAAGCCGCCTACCGAAGCAAGCAATGCCACTACTGTAAGAGTAAATTTCTTCATAGCTTTTAGTTATTTGTTTGTCAGAAAATTAAACAATCAATCATAAGAATCATCAACCAGTGTCTCGCCTGACTAATAGAAAGCGCCGTCATAGTCGCTGTCTGAGTTGTCCATCTCTACGGAGAAGGTGCCGCCAGACCCTGCAAGTATTGTCACTTGCATGTCCATCTCAACGATACTGATGTTTGGTTTTGAATATTCTCTCTTTTCCATTTCCACGATATTTATATCAGTTGAATGTTCTTAATGTCAATGGTTGGCTATCTTCTTTCCACCCATTATATATATACCCTTCGCGAGACTGTGCAGGTCGGCCAATGTTCCGACCCTTCGTCCACAAAGGTCGTACACATTGGGGTCGGCACCGACAGCCACGCCTTTCAATTTCTCTATGCCGGTTGTCACGTCACTGAATGCAACCATCACAGACGTCTGACAGGCAGCCCCCACAAGATAAGCATGGAAAGACGCTATAGAAGCCTTGCTTCCGCCCCTGTGCAACTTGCCGTTGCTGTCTATACCATAAAGTCCTTCCGCGCTCTGCGGAGCATACACACCCCTAAATACGTTACCAAACTCAGATGGAGTCGGCATGAACATCTTGTCACTGAACGACATCAACGAGGCGGCTTCAGCATCCACGGTAATGAATGGGATGTTGGCAGCGACACTCTCCGACTTGTCGAACACTACAGACTGTCCAGTGCCGTCTTGGTTATCGCCGTAGGTTGCTACACTGACTGCTCCAACTTCAGAGGCATCCACATCAAACGGCAGCACAAAACTGTTAATGCCGGCACGCACGCCGCGCTTGAGCGTCACACTCCTGGCAGCAAAGCCTTCGGGAACGGCAAAGGCATAGCTATCTTCAAGCTCGACGGACGGCGAGTTTCCGCCTACTATAACATTTGCATGTGCGTATTGCTCGTCAGCATACACTACAGTGTTGGGATTGCTGAAGAGCCGCACTATCTGCACATCCTTTGTCACTGTGCCACGCATATCGATAGATGTCACCTTACTGGAGAGTTTCGCACCGAGCGTTGAAAAGTCGTCATAAACGACCTCTGCCCATGGGTTGGAATCGGTGTTCATGCATCGTCCTTTCATCCACGAGCCTGTAAGCGTAAGCTCGCCCGATAGACTGCCGTCAGCAATCTGCGAGAGCAGCACACCGTTAACCATAGGTGCGTCCTCCAGCACAATATTGTCGACATAAATATCTTGCTCGCCCTCCACCTCGTCGGTAGTGGGATAGATGGCAATCTGTGTAGGGATGTCGGCAATACCGCTTGACGTGAAGTCGAACACGAGTTTCTGCCATTCGCCCTTACCGTCATACCATGTGGCTGTGTGCTTCCAGTAACTGCCGTTGGAGAGCTGAACCCTGACGTTGCTGTCAATATCCTTCTTAACCATAAGCGACAGGCGCTTTGCCTGGCTAAGACGAAACCCGTCATTGTTCTCAAGCACGATACTGCTTTCCTGGGCAACACACGCCATTGAAGCCATGAACGTGAGCATTGAAAATATTCCTTTCTTCATTGTAGCAATATTCATAGTTGGTTAAAAACTTGCAACCCTCACGTCACTTACCTCTATTGTCCCGCCATACGAGTTTATGGTCCAACAGTTGCGTTGTGTTCCATATATACGGTTGGTATAGCAGCACCGGTCATTGATGTAGACGGCACACACACTGTTGTCGGTCACGACAGTCACATTATAGGTATTATCGGCCGGCCGCTCGAAATAATGGCTATCAGCACCGGCGATGAAACCCTTGCCATCGCTGCCCTGCTCCTCGAAGTTGAGTTTGCGCTCCTTGTCTTCACGCTCGGAGTTGACGACAACAGAATAGAATTTCGTCGACCCAACATTGCGCATGAACGACAGTCCGAAATTATCGGCATTGTCAGAAGTTTTCACCTTGAAGCTGATTCTATTGCGGTAGGCAAGTTTGGGAAACATGACATAGCTATCGCCCGAGAGCCTCAGCCACTGTGCACCAGCGCCATCCACATTACCACCCTTACCTATTATCTCCGGAGTGGCACCGCTACCAAACCGGTCGGCAATGCCCGGCACCTCGCCAAGTGTCAGAGTGCCATCCTCATGCTGTATGATGCGGTGAGCCACAAGGTTGCCTGCCCACTCTGGCTTGGCAGGAGGCGCGCCAACGTCAGTGTTGTCATAATTGGGACGTGTCGGGCACCATCCCCATATATAGCGGTTGACACCGTCAGACGCCGTCTTGCCAGCATAGAAGCCGCGGCTATCGAGGAACCCCTCATGAGAGTCGGGCCACTGGCCGGCATCATTAGCCGTGCATGCCTTCAGTTCCTCAAGAGTGCGCCCCTTGAAATACTGCACACGGCGTATGGCAGAATGCATCTCGCTATATACAAGATACCACCAGTCGCCCATCTTGAACACATCGGGACACTCATAGAAGCGGTCCCACATCATCGTCATGAACACTCCGGCAGAGGTCCACGACTTGAGATCGGCGGATGTGAACTCTGCTATCACACCCTTCTCGTCCTTCTTGGTGGAGACGAGCATATGGTATGTGCCGTCATCGCCATGAAACACAAAAGGATCGCGGAAGTCGCTCTTGTAGTAGAAATAAGGATTGCCACGCAACACGAGCTGCGACTTTTGCCACGTCTTGAAGTCCTTGCTTGTGGCATACATCACAACCTGGGCATCCTGGTTGTCGGTCGGGTTATGTCGGTTAGCTGTATAGAATGTGTAGTAAAGCTGTAGGCTGTCATCATAGATGGTGCTGCCTGTGCCTAGAGCCGCGTCCTGGTCGTCGATGGCGCCACACTGAATCATCTGTCCAAGTTCTATATAGGATGCCGCGTCAGTGGTACTCAAGCCGTAGAATGGATGGTATGTACCTTCGGGGTTGGGACGCTGCTCATACAGATACATTATCTTGAAATCCCTTGCCACGGGGTCGAAGAATGGCATAGGGTCGCCCACAAAAGCCCCTGGCGGTCTGTAAAACAGACTCTGCCGGCCAGTGACGGTGAACCTTATGCACTTGTCCGACTTGTTTATTCCGCTTTTGTCGGGATTGTCGACAATCTTAGGACTGAGCCTGTTCCACAAGCCAGCGGTCTTGTCCTCGCCATTCCACACCGTTGTTTGGGCAAGGCATGACATTGAAGACATAAGAACAAAAAGGAGGGCACAATTCTTCATTATTAACAAGTTTAGTTATCTGATTTTACAGAATGGGGTGACCTTTACCTATTGAGGCCGGACCACCCCACGAATCATCTTTCGTCTATGTTTAGTAGCTTGTTACCTTGATGTTGCTCACGATGATACCGCCGCCGTAGGAGTTTATGCTCCAGCAGTTGCGTTGTGTGCCATATATGCGGTTGGTGTAGCAGCATTGGTCGTTAATGTACATTGTGCAGACGCTGTTGTCGGTGACGATGGTCACGTTGTACTTGTTGTCAGCCGGGCGCTGGAACACGTAGCTGTCGATGCCAGCAATGAAGCCTATGCCATCAGACCCCTGCTGCTCGAAGTTGACCTTGCGATTTTGGTCGTTCTCGGCGTTAACAACCATTGAGTAGTACTTTGTGGCATCGGAGCCGCGAACCAACGACACGCCGAAGTTGTCGGTGTTGCCGGCAGTTGTAACGGTGAACGTGATGCGGTTGTGGTAGCCAAGGCGCGGGAATAGGGCGTAGCTATCTCCAGATAGAGTGAGGTTGGATGCGTCGCCGCTCACACCGCTCTCGCTCTTGTCTACAATAGCTGGAGCCGAAGGCTCGCCAAACTTGCCGGCAATGGCAGCAACCTCACCGAGTGTGAGCGTGCCATCCTCATGCTGGACAAGCTTGTGTGCGACAAGATTACCTGCCCATTCCGGCTCAGAAGGCGATGCACCCACCTTGGTATTATCGTTGCCCGAGCGCGTAGGACACCATCCCCAGATGTAGCGGTTGGTGCCGTCGGAAGCCGTCTTGCCGGCATAGAAGCCACGACTGTCGAGGAAACCCTCATGCGCATCGGGCCACCGTCCTGCATCATTAGCGGTGCAAGCCTTCAGCTCGTCGAGAGTGCGTCCCTTGAAGTACTGCACACGTCGTATGGCAGAGTGCTGCTCGCTGTAGACGAGATACCACCAGTCGCCCATCTTGAACACGTCAGGACACTCGTAGAAGCGGTCCCACATCATCGTCATAAACACACCGGCAGAGGTCCACGACTTGAGGTCAGAGGATGTGAACTCGGCTATCGTACCCTTGCTGCCCTGGCGTGTCGACACGAGCATGTGGAACACACCGTCGTCACCCTTGAATACAAACGGGTCGCGGAAGTCGGTGCTGCTGTAGCCATAGTCCTTGCCGCGCAGATAGAACGTCTCGCTCTTGGTCCACGTCTTGAAGTCCTTGCTTGTGGCATACATCACCACCTGCGCGTCGTCAGCCGATGACGGGCTGTACTTGTTGCCGGTATAGAACGTGTAGTAGGTCTGGTCGGCCTCATTGTATATGGTTGACCCAGTACCAATGGCAGCGTCCTGGTCGTTGATGCCACCACAGTGGATTAGTTCGCCGAGCGAGGTGTATGAAGCCGCGTCGGTTGTGCTTACGGCCCATATCGGATGATATGTACCGACGGGATTAGGACGGTAGTCCTGAAGATACAATATCTTGAAGTCCTTTGCCACGGGGTCGAAGAACGGCATAGGGTCGCCCACATATCCGCTATATGGCTTGTAGTAGAGGTCTTGTGCCTTTAGGTCGGTAGAGGCGAAAAGAGTGGTTGTCGACCAATCCTTCTTCTCCTCTGTAGTGTTATCGTCGCTGCAGGCAGCGAGCGGCATGGTAGCCGCTGCTGCGAGAAGGAAGCTATATATCATTGATTTCATAGTTTTCTTGGTTTTATTATTTGTTCATCAGATAGTTGATGGCATTCATTGTCATGGTCTCCACGTTCTTGTGGTACTTGTCTGCCGAAACGTCTGTCGTGGTGTGCCAGTCGTAGCAGCCAGAGCCAATGCATACGATACCGCCCTTTGAGCCGTTGGCAGGGAACTCCCACACCACGATGGCACCGTCGCCGCCGTAGGCAAGATCCTTTGCCCCGGTATCGCTGCGCCATACGTCATAGTTGTCGTAGCCGCCCCAGTCGGAGCCAATGTGCCACTGTGCGGTAGAGTTGGTTATGCCGTAGCCAGCATCGCAGGTATAGACGCCGTTGGCATCGTCGCCCTTGATTAGGTTCTGGAAGATGGCGTGACCATCGTTGCCGTTCATGAAGAAGTTCCACGGGTTGCCCGTTATCTCGGGGCTGTCCTCATTGCCGCCCCAGCAGTTGTTAGGACAAGCCTCGTTCTTCACGGCTCCGATAAATGCCGGTAGATTAGTGGCATAGCGTGTGAGGAGCAGCGCTCCACCATTGTTGTAGTAGTCGCGTATCTTGGCAGAGGCGTTGATAGCCTCGGGAGCCGCCTTCTCGAAAGCCTGCTTACCGTCCACGCCGCCGTCCTTGTGGTAGTGCCACCAGATGACCTTGCACTCGCTGAGGTCAACAGTGCCTTTCTGTATGGCATCAAACGACACATAGAGTGAGTTGGGCACGTTCTGCAGCATCCAGTTGCAAGCGTCGGCCTCCTCGGCGTTGAGCGAGGCCTGGTCAAGCGCTGTTCCTACAAACACCATTGACGGCTTGCCAATGGCCTTGACAGTCACTGTGTAAACGGCCTTGGCGGTGTTGTTCTCGACTGTGAACTCCACGGGGTTGGTAAAGTCGACCGGCATTCCGCTCTCTGGTGTCACCGTGGCATTGTCACTCACAGAGACAGTAGGCACAAGCTTCGTTATGTCGAGACTTCCCGGCACAAACACGGTGATGGTCTTGTCGGTTTCGTTGATAGAGCCCGAGTAGGTGTCGTTTATCTTGAAGCTCAAGATACGTGCCTCATCGCGCACAGCCTTGATGCTCCAGTCGAGATAAACATCACCGTTGGTGACGTGGAGCGTGTGGTTGGCCATCATGTCAAGCTTGTCGCCTACATTGATGCTTGACTTAGCCCCATCACTGAGTGACAGCGACTTCACCTCCATCTGGCTGATGTCGTAGGTTTCGGGCACGCGCACCGTGATGGAGCGCGAAACGGCATCTATATCACCCTCATAGGAGTCGAGAGTAATGGCCGTGACGCTGCAGTCGCCAAGTAGCTGCAGGTCGGAAGTGTTGTCATCGGAACAGGCTGTCGCGAATGTCGCGGCAATCATTGCAAGCAACATACATATATAATGTGATATTATCTTTTTCATCGTTTTCTTTGATTTTAGTTATATGGAGAAAATGGAAAGTTAATCACCAGTCGCCTATATTCTGCGTGTAGTGTCCGTTAGAGGCGGCAATCTGCTCATACGGTATCGGCAGATACTCGTTCTTGTCCTTTGTGAACTTGGCATCCTTGTAGATGGCGCAGTCACCGGCTTCCTCGGCATAATACTTGTTGAGCACTTTGTCAGCCTCGCCCCAGCGCACGAGGTCGAAGAATCGCTCCGACTCCATACCCATCTCCAGGCGGCGCTCCATCTTGACAATCTTCAGTGTGGTGTCCTTGTCGTAAGAGCCAGTGTAGTTGGTGATGTTCAAGCGCACGCCATAGTCGTTCTCGTAGTTGGATATCACGCCAAGGCTCTGTTTGGCGCGTGTGCGGAGCTGGTTGACAAGCTGAATGGCTTCGGCTGAGTGTCCGAGTTGTGCAAGAGCCTCGGCACGCTCGAGTAGCACATCGGCATAGCGGAAAACGATGCGGTTCTCAGAGTTGCCCCACCATGACCCCTTGATAAGGTAGCCGCTCTCGGGGTCGATGTTCTGCTTCAGCGTCACGTAATAGCCATAGAGTCCGTTTGAGCGGCTCCATGTTGCCGTCTCGTCCATGATGTAGTTCTTGTTGAACTCATAGGGGAGTCCCGGCATACCCACTGTCAGAAACAGACGGGGGTCGGCATAGTCGGACGCCTTGTCATAGTCCTTGTCGTTGAAGGAGTCGAGGTAAGGCAGGCCATTGTCCTGTGTGCGGAAAGCGTTGACGAGATTCTGCGAAGGCTTGTAGAAGTCGCATCCGCCGTCGGTCACGCCAGGGATGTTCGGCACGATGAGTCCATAGCTCCAGTTGAGGTTGCCGTACTTGGTGCCGTCGTTCATGGAGTACTGCATAGCCCAGATGCTTTCCTTGCCGTTCTCATACTGAGGCTCAGGGCGGAAGTTGTTGTGGAAGTCGGCCTCAAGTCCGAAGCCGCCGTCCTGGTAAATCTTCGGGTCGGAGTACTCAACAACCTTGTTGAGATCGTCCTGCGATATGGATGTCACCTGGTTGCTCTTGGCATTGTCCTGGTGATAAGCCTTGTAAAGATATACCTTTGCCAGAAATGCGGCGGCGGCAGCCTTCGTCGGGCGTCCCACTTCAGTCTGCTTGACAGGCAGCACCTTGTAGGCTTCCTCAAGATCATTGACGATGAGCTGCCATCCCTCATCGTTGTTATACTGCATATTTGAGAGATTGTTGTACTCCTCTGTGCTGAGGTTCTCGTCCATAGCGAACGGTATGTTCTTATAGAGACGCTTCAGGAGGAAATGACCGTAGGCGCGGAGAAACTTCATCTCGGCAATACGCTCCATCTTGAGCGAATAGGTCGACTCGGAAGTCTGGTCGAGCAGTGCGAGAGCCGTGTTGACGCGCGAAATGCAGTTGTACAGACGCTGCCACATGTCGTTGATGTTCCAGTTAGTGGTGAGAATGCCCTGCGAAATCTCGAGTTGGTGGAACACGTCGCCATCGGATGTGCCATTGCCACCCTTGTATGCGTCGTCGGAGCGTACATCGAAGTTCCACATCGAGAACGACGAGTTGATGTCCTCGGCCGAAATGTACACAGCGTAAGCCGAGATGACGAGATTGTCGACATACTTAGGATCCTTCACCTGAGTGTCGTCGAGTGTGCCCTGCGGTTTTTGGTCATCAAGAAAACTGTCGCAACTGCCGAGTGCCATCGTTCCGGCAAGAAGGGCTGCCGCAATACCAATGCGGCTGAATATGTTGGTTTTCATTTATGTCTCAGTTTAAGTGATTATTAGAATGTTACGTTGAGTCCGAACGTGATGTTGAGCGGTATCGGATAGCCATAGTTGGGGTTTTCCGGATCCACGCCAGTGAAGCTGCTGCTCTTTATGGTGAGCAGGTTCTGCGCGCTCAGATAGAAACGCAGGCGCTCCATGCAAAGCTTCTGTGCGAACGACTTGTGCACGTTGTAGCCAAGCTGAATGGTGCGCAGCTTCAGATATGAGCCGTTCTCCACCCAATATGTAGACACACGCTTCTCGTTGTTGTTGTCGGACAGAGAGAGTGCGGGGATGTTGCTCGAGTTGTTCTCTGGAGTCCATGCGTCGAGCAAACGGCGGCCCTTATTAAGGAATCCGATGTTGAGACCTGCCCATATGTCAGTTTCCTTCTTGAGATCGGATATCACGTCAACACCCTGCACACCCTGGAAGAAAGCGGTGAAGTCGAAGTTTTTGTACTCAAGATATATGTTGAAACCGTAGGTGAAATCGGGCACCGGACTGTATATCCAGTCCTGGTCGGCCTCGGTTATCTTGCCGTCATGGTTGAGGTCCTTCCAGCGTATGCGTCCAACGGCGGCGCCTTCCTGTGTGGCGTGGTTGTCCACCTCATCCTGCGACTTGAATATGCCGTCGGCCACATAGCCAACCTGCGCTCCCATCGGGTGTCCGATGACGCTCTTCACACCGTTGCCTCCGAATGTGCCTTTGGCAGCTACCGTAGAAGGAAGTCTTGTTATCTTGTTGCGGTATGTGCCTATATTTGCAGTGATGTCGTAGTGGAATCCCCACTTGGTGTCCTTGCGGTAGCCGAGGTTGAACTCGACGCCACGGTTCTCCATCTCGCCAGCGTTGATCCACTGCGTGGAACCCTCACCCATTGCGGCGATGCCTGCCATCTCCACAAGGATGTCCTTGGTCTTCTTGTAGTACCAGTCAAGCGTTCCGTAGAGCGAGTTGCGGAAGAAGGCGAAGTCAAGGCCTATATTGGTCTGCGTTGTCGTCTCCCACTTGATGTTGTTGTTGCCTATCTGGTTGCGCTTGAATCCGGAGGCAAGCGTCTGTCCGCCGTTTGTTCCGGCGATATCATATGATGTGCCGTAGCTCTGTCCGCCACTCTCGTTCACACCGTAGTTGCTCACGTATACAGTGTAGCGCGCGAGGTTTGAAATCTCCTGGTTGCCGGTCTGTCCCCATGAAGCGCGCAGCTTGATGTCGTCAATCCAGCGCTTGTCCTGGAGGAACTTCTCGTTGTTGATGCGCCATCCCACCGACACTGACGGGAATGTGGCAAAACGGTTGTTCTTGCCGAAGCGTGACGAGCCGTCACGGCGCATTGTGAGCGATGCCATGTAGCGGTCGGCATAGTTGTAGTTGAGTTTGCCGAAGAACGATACAAGCGAGTAGCCAGAACCTGAACCATAGGCTTGTGCCGAGCCTGTGCCTGCATCGGGCCACATGTACGATGGGTTGAGAATTATGTATTCTTCCTTACGGCCGGAGAAGTAGATGTCGTCCTGGCGGTTAAGCTCCATACCGAGCATCGCGTCGAGGCGGTTCTTGCCGAACTCGGCATTGTATGTTGCCACTGCATTCCACATCCACTTGGTCCAGTGCTCCTGCTTGGCCTCCACGGCATTTGTGGAGTTGGCCACGTTGCCCTCGGTAACAGGATATGTGAATATACGCTGCTCTTTCTGCGAGTAGTCAAGACCGAAGGTGGAGCGGAGGTTGAAACCCTTGAAGAGATTGAGATTGACATAGGCGTCGCCAAACATACGCCAGTAGGTGTAGCGGTTGTCGGCATTGCGCTCAAGACGCGCCACTGGGTTCTCGCGGTCGGGATAGCCACCAACAGGTCCGGCATAGCTTCCGTCAGTGGTGTAGACTGGCAGCGACGGGTTGAACTGCAGCACGTTCTGCAGGAATCCGCTCGGTGCAGCCACCTCAGAGGTGCGGTTGAGGGTGAAGTGCTCACCAACGGTGAGCTTGTCGCCTATAAGTTTGTACTCGGTGTTCATGCGTGCAGAAAAACGTTCGAAGTCGGTTGTCTTAATGATGCCGAGATTCTTATAGTAGCCAAGAGAGAAATATGAGGAACCTTTCTGCGAGCCGTTGCTCACACTCACGTTGTAGTTTTGGATGACACCCGTGCGCGTTGTCTTGTCATACCAGTCGGTGTCGGCGGCAGGCGTGGTGCCAGCTGCGTCAAGATACTTCGACATGGTAACAGCGTTGAGTACCGGATTGCCCTGGGCGTTGTATCCCCAGTCGTAGTGGTAGCCCAGACCATTGGTGTTGGGATCCATGCCATCGTTGACGTATGCACGCCACATCACCTCGCCATACTCCTTGGCGTTGAGCACGTCCATCTTGTGGGCGTACATCGAAGCGGCTACCGAAGCGTCCACGTCGACCTTTATCTTGCCGTCCTTGCCCTTCTTTGTTGTGATAATTATGACACCATTGGCTGCACGCGAGCCGTAGATAGAGGCAGAGGCAGCATCCTTGAGCACCTGGATAGACTCAATGTCGTTGCCGTTGAGCTCATGCATACCCGACTTGGTAGGCACACCGTCAATAATATAAAGAGGGTCGTTGTCGTTGAGCGTGCCAACGCCTCGTATGCGCACTGTTGCTGCTCCCGAAGGCGATCCGTCGGCAGAGATGTTCATACCTGGCACACGGCCCTGAAGAGCCTTCATGGGGTTGTTCTCGTTCTGCTTCTGGAGGTCTTTGACACTGACCACAGACACGGCTCCCGTTAGGTCGGCCTTGCGTTGGGTGGTATAGCCAGTGACAACCACCTCGTCCACAAGCTTGGCATCCTCGGTGAGAATGATATTCATTGTGGGCTTGGCCTCAAGCACAGTCGTGTTATAACCTATGTACGAGATTTCGAGTAGTGCCCCTTTCTTCACCTTGAGGGTGAAATTGCCGTCAATGTCAGTGACAACGCCGTTGGTTGTACCTTTCTCCACAACAGAGGCACCGATGATTGACTCGCCTGTAGCATCGGTCACAACTCCACTGACATTCACTTCCTGAGCACACACTATGGCAACTGTCGGAGTGAGTGCCATAGCCATGAGCATTCTTGGGAAATTGTTCATAAAAATATAAATAGTTTAAGTTTTTAATTACACGTCTAATGCGATTACGATTGCAAAATTATGACACAAAACAGACTGATAATTTAAATTTTCGTTCATGCGATACAACATATCGTTCATGTAACGAGATTTGGCATGATAGTAAAATGGATCGGTTTCTCATGGGCTTGGCGTTGCCTATTGCCAAAATGTGCAATAGGCAACGCGTTTTATACGGTGCGCAGCTCCGTTGGGTTTACACCATACTGTTTCTTGAAGCATGCAGTGAAATAGCTCGGCACGGCATAACCCACCTCGCCAGCTATCTCGGATATGGAATGGTCGGTATGGGTCAGGAGCCAATGACCACGACTGAGACGCATCTCGCGCAATATGTCGGACGGAGACTTGCCAGTGAGAGCCTTCACCTTGCGATAGAGCTGCACACGGCTCATGCGCAGTTCATCAGCAAGGTCGTCCATCTTAAGGTTCACGTCACCCATACGCTTGGAAACTGTGTCGCGCAATCTGTCAATGAAAAGGGTTTCGGTGTCAGTGGCTGAATCAGCCTGTGCCGGTCGTTCTGTCCTGCTGGCAATTGTCTCTGCAAGACTCCTGCGTATGGCGAGAAGATTCTCTATACGCGCTATGAGCAGCGCGGCATTGAACGGCTTGGTGATGTAGGCGTCCGCACCATGCTCATACCCCTCTATACGTTGTGATTCCTCGCTACGTGCGGTAAGCAATACAACGGGTATATGACTTGTCACCTCACCCTCCTTAATTTTACGGCAGAACGTCAGACCGTCCATGAGCGGCATCATGACATCAGACACAATAATGTCGGGCACACTCTCGCGTGCAAGTTGCAGGCCGTTCTTTCCATCCGAGGCCTCCAATACATAATATATAGAGCCAAGCACAGAACGCAGATAGCTGCGAATGTCGGCATTGTCGTCCACGACAAGTACCGTAGCAAGCTCATCGTTGCCACGCGTGAGCAGTTGCTGGTGTCCTGCATGCAACATGGTCTCGGATATCACAGTGTCGTCCTTGGTGTCAGATTGGTCCATCGCGTCAACCGTGTTTCTGAAGTTGAGCACACTGTCTGTCAACGTTGTAAGCTGACACACATTGCGGCGTACTATGTCGAGCAGTCGCTTCTGCTCGTCATCAAACCCGCCCTTGGCGAGAAGTTGGTCAAGCGGCCCGGCGACGAGTGTCAGCGGGGTCCGGAGCTGGTGGCTCGCATTGGTGAAGAACGCCACTTTCTCATCGGCAATCTGGCGCAGACGCTTGCCAACACGAGCCTTTGTCTTGTACACATAATAGTTGTATGCGGCTAGGATGACAAGAAGCGCCACCACAAGTACGGCAAGCCAGGAGATGATTTTCTGACTGCGGTACATCTTCATATACGTGTTGATGTTGGCGTAGATGTCGTCAAGCGCGCCCAGCTGGCTCTGTATCTCGTTGTTCTGCATCTCCACAATAGCGGCATTTTCCGATGTGACGAGACTCGACTGGAGGATATTTATGCGGTTGTAAGGCTCATTGCTGAGAATCTTCATGGCGAGCGGAATAAGAGTCTCACCCTTTGTGGGATAGATGTACGATGCGGCAAAATGGCCTTCCAACACCTCGTCAATACCCTGACGCTCGCCAGGCAGACCATCAATGCCTACAAAAATTATGCCGCGCTCCACACCCTTATCCCGGGCAGCCTCCCAAGCTCCGAGAGCCTCGGCGTCGTTATGCCCAAACACACAGTCGGGGCGCATGCCTTGGTCGAGAAGCCGTGACATAAGTACACGTGTGCCGTCAACGTTCCAGTCGCTATAGACCGTCTTGGTGGATATGCCTGGATGACGGCGTATTTCCTCGGCAAACCCCTTGTGGCGTTCAACGACAGGAGTAGAGCCACGCAAGCCGCCTATCTCCAGCACACTTCCCTTGCCTCCAAGCCGCTCGGAGACAAACCGCGCCATAATACGCCCTATCTCCACATTGTCGGCACCAACGTAAGCGGTGAAGTTGTCGGAACCAATCTTGCGGTCGAACAATATCACCGGAACACCAGCCTTGTATGCCTTGTCTATGGCGGGCGTTACGGTGCGCACATCGCTTGGCGCGACAATGAGCAGGTCAACCCCAATGCCTATCAGACTGTCTATCTGGTTGACTTGGCGACAGGCATCGTTGTCGGCAGAGCATATGACCACGTCAACATTCTTGTATTTGTATTGGCCTATGCGTATCTCACGGTTCACCTTCTGCCTCCATTCGTCATCGCTGCACTGCGACACGCCTATGAGCATGCGGCGTTCTGAGCAGGAACATAACACTGTAACGGCAAAGACAACAAAAACAAAGATATATCCTTTGCGCAATCTCATATTTTATTTATTTGATTTAGGATTAGTATGAATCAGCACGGCAAAGTTAGAAAAAATTTTCCAATTGCAAAAAAGTACACAAAAACAGTATAGCCAACAAATTCGACTTAATAGGCAAATTCTGTTACATCTGGCTATTTCTGATAGACAAAGAAACATATGTCTACCACACATTATATTATATTACCTAACTTTGCACCATGAAACAAGCGGCACACAACTCCGCCACTTATATGCCAACCCGAACAGCGCCACTCCAAAAACCGAAATCAAACATTAAACAAATTATAAATCCCCTAAACCTAAAAAGATGAACAATACTTTCTTTGGCCGCACTGCGGCTGCATCTTTCCTATTCGCCCTTGCCATGACCGCGCAAGCGCAGGAAACCCATTTCCTCAGTAGCAACCATTGCATCTACCGCATCAACCAGAAGCAGAACGTACTTCTGCTGCCGGTTCAGGAGAAGGCAGAGATGTGTAACGTGAAGTTGGTGGACAGCAACAACACGGTGAAAACCTTCAACGTGCGCCTCGCCTCCAACCACATCGACTACTACGTACCTCTGTATCTCAATGAGTTCAAGGACAGCAAGAACCTCGCGCTCGACATACACGTCAACGGCACCTACCGCAACGACGGCGAATTGTCGGGATTCACCTGCTGGAAGAACATGAAATTTGCCGACTCTTTCGACATGACCAACCGCGAGCAGTACCGCCCTGTATACCACCATACTCCAGCCTACGGATGGATGAACGACCCCAACGGCATGTTCTACAAGGACGGCGTGTGGCATCTCTACTTCCAGCACAACCCCTACGGATCACAGTGGGAGAACATGACGTGGGGACACTCAACGTCTACCGACCTGCTGCACTGGACATTCCAGGGCGACGCCGTGGAAGCTGACGCGTGGGGAACGGTGTTCAGCGGCTCGGCCGTGGTGGACAAGGACAACACTGCCGGATTCGGCAAGGATGCCGTAGTAGGCATGTACACATCGGCTGGCGAGAACCAAGCGCAGAGCCTTGTTGTTAGCCACGACAACGGCAAGACATTCGCAAAATACAACGGCAACCCCGTGATAACGAGCAACACGCCCGACTTCCGCGACCCGCATATGTTCTGGAACGAGGACATCAAGAAATGGAACATGATTCTCGCCGAGGGACAGCACATGAACATCTACTCGTCTGACAACCTGAAGGACTGGAAACTTGAGAGCCAGTTCGGCGCCGAGTATGGCTCGCATGGCGGCGTGTGGGAATGTCCCGACCTGATGAAGCTCAAGGTGCGCGGCACTGACAAGCAGAAGTGGATGCTCATATGCAACATCAACCCTGGCGGACCTTTCGGCGGTTCTGCCACACAATACTTCACCGGCGACTTCGACGGCAAGACTTTCAAGTGTGAGACGGCTCCCGAGGTGACAAAATGGATGGACTACGGCAAGGACCACTACGCCACCGTCACCTTCGACAACGCTCCCGACGGTCGCCACGTGGCTCTGGCGTGGATGAGCAACTGGCAGTATGCCAACCAGGTGCCTACCATGCAGTATCGCTCGGGGAACTCCGTGCCGCGCGACCTCGACCTCTACGAGTATGAGGGTATGACCTACTGCGGCGTGACACCGTCGCCCGAACTGACTGCCGCACGCTCAAAGAAAGCCACGAAGAACCTCAGCGAGACTTGCGAGGTGGTGGTTTCGCTCAAGGGCAACGCCACGGTCACTCTCGCCAACGACAACGGCGAGCGTGTGGTGATGACCTACGACGAGAAGATAAAGACGTTCTCCATGGACCGCACCAAGAGCGGCAAGACCGACTTCAGCGACGACTTCGCCGCCGTGACCACTGCCCCGACACACGGCAAGATAAGCGAGCTGCGCGTGTTCATCGACCGCAGCAGCATAGAAGCCATTGATGCCGACGGCAAGATGGCGATGACCAACCTCGTGTTCCCGACAAAACCTTACAACAAGATTACGGTGAAGGGCAAGGGCAAGTATAAGGTCTACACTATAAAGTAACGGATAACAATTATTTTCGTAAAGGTTGCAAATATGTATGATGATACAAATTTTGCAACCTTACGAAACATAATTTACATTCAACAGGACAAATAACCGCTAACTTTGCGGCTGAATTTGATAAACTAATAACTAAAATAAAAGCAATGAGCAATTCAAACGCAAGCAAACTGACACTCATCCCCGTGATGATTGCCTTTTTCACCATGGGCTTCGTAGACCTGGTGGGCGCAGTATCAAACAATATGCAGGAGGACTTCGGACTGAGCGACTCGGCAGCCAACTTCTTCCCGTCGCTCGTGTTCTTCTGGTTCCTCATCTTCTCCGTACCTACGGGCATGCTGATGAACAAGATAGGACGCAAGAAGACCGTTCTCCTCTCCATCGTAGTGACCACGCTCGCCGTGTTCCTACCACTCTTCGACAGCTTCATGCCAACAAAGGAGAGCCAGCTTTGGCTTATGTACATATCGTTCTCGCTGCTCGGCATCGGCAATGCCATCATGCAGACCAGCATCAACCCGCTCGTGACGATGCTCGTCAAGGGACACCTTGCATCGACACTCACCTTCGGACAGTTTGTCAAGGCAATAGCCTCGTTCATCGCTCCGCTCATCGCTGCCTGGGGCGCAACGACAACTGCTCCTATTCTCGGACTGAGCTGGCGCATTCTGTTCCTTCTGTTCTTCATCATAGGCATGATAGCTACGCTGTGGCTCGGATTCACGCAGATAGAGGAGGAGCCTATCGAAGGCAAGGCTTCTGGCTTCATGGACTGCCTGAAGATGCTCGGCTCACCTATCATCCTGCTGTCGTTCCTCGGCATCATGTGCCATGTGGGCATTGACGTGGGCACCAACGCTGTGGCTCCAAAGATTATGTTCGAGCGCCTTGCCGCAAGCGGCGATACACTCAGCTCATTCGAGTATGCCACATCCATATACTTCGCATTCCGCACACTTGGCTGCTTCACCGGCTCCATACTGATGCGCAAGCTCAACATCCGCACCTTCTTCACCATCATTGTTATCATGATGGCTCTGTCGATGGTGGGATTCGTGTTCGGCACAGAGAAGTGGGAGCTTTGGACAGCAATCGCCCTCGTAGGCTACGGCAACTCCAACGTGTTCTCAATCGTATTCTCGCAGGCTATGCTCTCAGCTCCCGAGAAAAAGAACGAGGTGTCGGGACTGATGATTATGGGACTGTTCGGCGGCACAGTGTTCCCGCTCTTCATGGGATTTGCAAGCGACGCAGCAAAGGCAGCAGGAGCCGTACACCCGCAGGTATGGGCGGCTGTGGTGATGGCAGTGGGCGTGGCTTATCTGCTCACTTATATACCAAAGGTGAAACAATAATTTCAAGAAGTAAAGAAGTTAAAGGAGTTAGAGAAGTTAAAGCCATTACCAATGCCACATGAGTTATTAAAGTAAAAGCATTTGGCTTTAACTTCTAAGCAAAGCGATAACTTTTATAAATACTTTAATCCTAATCTAAATATGAATACAAATTATGTAGTAGGTCTTGGCGAAGCACTCTGGGATGTGCTTCCCGAAGGAAAGAAATTAGGTGGCGCTCCTGCCAACTTCGCGTTCCACGCAGGACAGTTCGGACTCAACTCAATCGCCGTGAGCGCATTGGGCGAAGACAAGCTCGCCGAGGAAACAATTGAGCAACTTGAGGAAAAGAAGCTCCAGTATTGTATGCCACGTGTGCCCTACCCTACTGGAACTGTACAGGTGACTCTCGACGGCGAGGGCATCCCTACATACGACATCAAGGAGAACGTGGCTTGGGACAACATCCCGTTCAACGATGAGCTGAAGACTATCGCCGAGAACACACGCGCCGTGTGCTGGGGCTCGCTGGCACAGCGCAATGTGGTGAGCCGCGAGACAATATACAAGTTCCTCGACGCAACACCGAAGGACTGCATGAAGATTTTTGATATCAACCTGCGCCAGACGTTCTATACAAAGGAGGTAATCTGCGAGAGTATGAAGCGCTGCAACGTACTGAAGATTAACGATGAGGAGTTGGTTCTCATAGGCCGTATGTTCGGCTATCCAGGTCTTGACATCGAGAACAAATGCTGGCTCATCCTTGGCAAGTACGACCTCGATATGCTCGTGCTCACCTGCGGCACCAACGGCAGCTACGTGTTCACACCGGGCGAAATGTCGTTCCAGCCGACACCTAAGGTAGAGGTGGCCGACACCGTCGGAGCAGGCGACTCGTTCACAGGCACTTTCTGCGCCTCAATACTTGCCGGAAAGAGCGTGGCAGAAGCTCATAAGCTCGCCGTTGAGGTGAGCGCTTACGTTTGCACACAGAATGGCGCGATGCCATTGTTGCCAAGCGAATACACAGGAAAATAGAAAATCGGAATACAGTTGTAAGTTGTAACTAAAAAAAACAGTGTGCCTATGGCGCTGTCATCTCAGCATCCAATTGCCGTCATGCAGCACCATAGGCACAACTATTTCTTCACGGACGCTGTCCTTGAAACATAACATAAGAAAAGCGTGTCCCACATGCTTGGCGGTATCGGCCTTGGCACCGGCTATCTCGACTGCGGCGAGTCCCTTGTGGTCTTCCCTCATCTGCCACACATATTGCTTGGCACTCGTGATGAGCTGCTCGCGGTAGCAGCCGGGGATGCTGTCGGGACGGTAGAAGCCGTCCACATAAGCGGCATAATTGCCATCGCGCAGGTATTCGTAATATATCTTGGCGGCCCTGCCTGCCAATTCCTCCTGACTTGGTCCATCTGACCTGTGGCACGAAAGCATGGCCAATAGACAAAGTGCACACAAAGCAAAACTTTTAGCTTTTATATTCATAAGTAGGTGTACTGAATTATTTTTACATATAATAGGAGGTACGGCATCCGACCCTTACCTCCTATTAATACCATTTTACCACTTCACAAACTGAGTCATCGGCGTCTTGTAGAGATTGCCAAACTGCTTCTCGTTGTATACCGACACGTGCGAGCCGTTGGTAGTGCGCGCAAGGTTGTAGTAGAGATTGCAGATGCTTATCTCTGGGTTCTCGTCGATAGTTTCCTCAAAGGTGCGCGTGAAAGCATTGGAGAGGAATATGTGCATGTCGGGGTCTTTCTCCTCTGCCCACGACGGCTCGCTACTGTTGGCGGCGGTGATGGAGAGCAAGCCAGGAATGCCATTGCATGCCTCGCCTATCGAGCCTCCGTAGCACGCCTCAAGGGCAAAGAGCAGTTGGCGGAACTTCTTCTGCTTGGCAAGCTTCGAGAAAGTGGAGTTCAGCTCGTAGGCAGTGGCAAGGTTGTCGCTGCCCCATGGCAGTGAGCCGTAGCGTCCGTGGCCCGACCAGAACACAAACACATTGTCGTCGGCATCGGGACTGAGCACGTGTGGCAGACGCTCACTGCGGTTGCCGGCCAGTATGTCGTAGAGGTCGGA
>CALBYK010000229.1 GCA_937889855.1 uncultured Prevotella sp. | reverse complement strand
AATAGCTCAGTTGGTTAGAGCACCTGACTGTTAATCAGGGGGTCGTTGGTTCAAGTCCATCTTGAAGCGCAATATCCAAAGCCTCGCAAGTAGCAACTTGCGGGGCTTTTTTTTGCTTAGCCAAGCCCTAAGCCGCGTCTTTAGCGCCACCTTCCTCACCCGTCTTCCGAAGCATGCAAGCAGGCACGTCTTGCCGGACCTCACAAGAACACGTGTTACCAAGCCTTGGTAGCAACATTACCAGGCTAAGGTAACAGCGTTACAAGGCTACGGTAGCCACGCTACCTCAATTCGGTAACACGCCGCGTCTCGCCCGCGACGCAGGACGGGCAAAAAAAATGGGCACGCCATGGCAAACGGCATACCCATAAATCTTATTGCTATACTTGTTTTTCCAATCAGTCCTTCTCCTTGTATATCACGTTGTTTGCGCCACTTGTTATCTTCAGCGCCTCCGGATGTTCCTTGATGAACGAGTCGATGTGGCGCACACGCTTGCTCTCAAGAATCTCGTCAACGGCAATGAGAATGCCCGTCTCCTCCACGTCGCCGAAGCCATAGTTGATGGCGGTGCCGAAGAGTTTCATAGTAGGCGAGAGCGACATGTAGGCGTTGACAAGCGGCGGGATGTTGAAGCCGAGGGCGCGTATCTCGCGGTTAAGGATGAGATAGTCCTTCTTGAAATCGTCCTCGCAGAAGAGCTTGGCAAGCTCAGCCTCAGGGGTTTCTATCTTGAGCGGCTTCAAGGGGATGATGAGGTTCTCCTTGTCGTCGAAGTGCTTCTTGAGGAAGTAGAGAATCATGTCCCTGCCACGGCGGATATACGACGGATACATGGTCATCTTACCGAAGAAATACTTCACATTTGGCTTTATCACGGTGAGCGCCCCGAGCCCGTCCCACAGGTTGTCGAGCGCGAAAAGACTCTTCGCGCCACGGCGCGTGCTCTGATACTCAAGCGTGACGAACGAGCGGCCGAGCTCCACCGTGTACGGCATATATTCCTTTATGAACTTGTCCGAGAAATGGAACATGTGGCTTGTGGCGAGCTTCGGCTGGCCGTTGGCGTCAAGCTCCCAGTCGGTACCGAGCAGATAGCGGTAGCCGCCTATTATCTCCTCTGCCTCCGGGTTCCACACGATGAGCTGCTTGTAGCAGTTGGGGCAAGTGTCAAACTCGTCGATGTCCATAGACTTGCCCGTTCCTCCCCCAGCCTCGCGGAACGCAATCTCACGCAAGCGTCCTATCTCGCGCATAACGTTCGGGGCGTTATGCGCCGTGATGACATAAATCTCGTTGTGGCTCTTGTTTGTCATGCGGAGCTGTCGCTCTGGAGTGAGTTCGCTCTTGAGCAGCTCCTTGCTAACTGGTTCTATTATTGGCTCTTCCATTTTTTCGTCTTTGTTTTTTTTTAATTGGTCCTGGTAGTCTCAGGCAGTCTGTATACAATGTCCTCCACGTAAAGCGCCCACTGCTGTGGCGTGCGGCTGCGGTCGAATGTCTGCCAAGGTATGGGCTTGCCGATGTGAATGGTGAAGTGCTTGCCCACATTGCGGTACATCTCGTCAACAAGGAATATCATGGCGAGATTGAACGGGAGGAAACGGTCGCTGAACTTGGCTATGCGGTAAAACCGGCTGGAGTTGGCGCCGCTGAAATGTATAGGCACCACGTCGCGCCGGCACTCGACACTCTTCTTTATGAATGTCTTTGTCCATGGTATGTCGTGTATTGAGCCGTCCTTCCTCTTGCGGCTGTTAAGGCCGGCAGGGAACATAAGCATATGGTTGTCGCTTCTGAAGCCGGCCTCCACCATGCGCGGAAAGTCGCGGCTGTTGCGGCCCGTCTTGTTGATGCCGATGCACACTGGCGCAAGCCCCGGCAGGTTCATCAGCAAGTCGTTGACAAGATAGCGGAACCGCCCGTCATAATGGCGCCCTATCACAGCGCCGAGCGCTACGCCGTCCTGACCACCGAGCGGATGGTTGGAGACAAACGTGTAAAGGCGCCCGTCGTCCTTCGGCGGCAGATTCTCCTTGCCTACTATCTCTATGTCCATCTTCAGATAGCGGACGCAAGACTCAAGCCACTCCACGCCCTGAAGGTTGCGGTTGTCCCAGATGAACCTGTTCACCTGGTCCTGATGTATGATGCGCTTGAGCCACGCTACAAGAAACCGCGGCACATAGCGTGCCTTCTTGCCCATCTTGCTGCTGAGTATCTTGTCTATGTCAATCGTATGCTCTGAAATTTCGTTCATTTTGACCTAAAAATGATGTTTTCTGCTAATTCAATGCAAAAATAACATATCTTTTTCAGATACATTCAATTTAACTTAAGAAATATGCCTTTTTAATAATTTTGATATACAATTGTAGACCCGTGTGAGGATTTTTGTGTACCTTTACACCCCAAATACACATATTTATAATGTACAAAGACACGACCAAAGAAACAAAAGACATAAAGACATGCGAGGGCTATCACGTACCGGTACTGCTCAACGAGAGCGTAAGCGGCCTCAACATTAAGCTGGGAGGCGTGTACGTGGACGTGACCTTCGGAGGCGGCGGTCACTCACGCGAGATTCTCTCGCGCCTCGACCCCAGCGCACACCTCTACAGCTTCGACCAGGACGCCGACGCCGAGCAGAACATAGGCGAGCCCGACAAGAGGTTCACCTTTGTGCGCAGCAACTTCAGGTATCTCAAGAACTGGATGCGCTACTATGGCGTCGGCCATATCGACGGGCTGCTCGCCGACCTCGGGGTGTCCTCACACCACTTCGACGACGCCGAGCGCGGGTTCTCCTTCCGGTTTGACGCGCCGCTCGACATGCGCATGAACAAGCGCGCCGGACTTACAGCAGCCGACATACTCGCCACATACGACGAGGAAAGGCTTGCCGACATATTCTACGTATACGGCGAGATGAAGAACTCGCGCCGCATAGCCGCAGCCGTCGCCAAAGCACGGCAGACCAAGGAGATAAAGACAACCAGCGACTTTCTCGCTGCCGTCGAGCCGATGTTCAAGCGCGAGCGGGAGAAGAAGGACATGGCACGGCTCTTCCAGGCCCTGCGCATAGAGGTGAACCACGAGATGGACGCGCTCAAGGAGATGCTTGCGGCGGCAACCGGGCTGCTCGCCAGCGGCGGAAGGCTGTCCGTCATCACCTACCACTCGCTTGAGGACCGCATAGTGAAGAACTTCATGAAGGCGGGCAACGCCGAGGGCAAGGTGGAGAAGGACTTCTTCGGACGTACCGACACGCCCTACAGAATGGTGGGAAAGCTCATCGTCCCGACCGGGGAAGAGCTGGAGAGAAACCCGCGAAGCCGAAGCGCAAAGCTTCGCATAGCGGAGAAAAAGGAAGAGGGGGAAGACTAAAAAGCCCCATTTTAATAAAACAATCGCGACAATGATTTCCGACAACACAAACACTCCTGACCCGCGCGACCTGCTCGAGCATCTCGTTGAGCGTGACGACAGCGAGAGCGAGGCCCCGTCGCTTAAGACCATCATACGGGAGCAAGCCACCGAGGAGGACATGCCTCTGACAAAGAACATCACGCTGCGCAAGATTCTCGGCGGCGACATCCTCTATGCAGAAGTGATACGCAAGCAAGTGTGGCTCATACTGCTCATCACGGTGTTCATCGTGGTCTACATATCCAACCGCTACAAGTGCCAGCAGGACCTCATACGCATCAACGCCCTCAACGAGCAGCTTAAAGACGCCAAATACAGAGCACTCTCAAGCAGCAGCGACCTCACCCAGCAGACACGCGAGAGCAAGGTGCTGCAACAACTGCACGACGACATGGACAGCACGCTGCACATAGCCACGCAGCCGCCATATATCGTCAACGTTCCTAATACAGAAGACAATGAGTAAGTTTGACAGCAAGAAAGCCATACCGCGCTACCGCTTCATTGCCATCATCATGACCATGATTGCGCTGATGGTGCTCGGCAAGACCATGTACATAATGACGGCAAAACGGAAATTCTGGATGGCGGTGGCCAACCGCGTGAAGATAGACAGCGTCACGACACCGCCGGTGAGAGGCAACATCCTAAGCTGCGACGGACAGCTGATGGCATCGTCATTGCCGCAGTACAAGATGTTCGTAGACTTCAGGGCAATACACGCCGACAAGAAGGACTCGCTCTTTGAGGTGAAACTCGACTCCATAGCACACGGGCTAAGCTCCATCTTCCCGGACAAGTCGGCAGCCGAGTTCAAGGCTCATCTACTCGAGGGATTCCAAAAGCAGAAGGCACACTGGCCGATATGGAGCAAGCGCGTCAACTACAGCACATACGCCGAGGTGAAGAGCCTCCCCGTCTTCCGCCTGGGAGCCAACCACGGCGGTTTCCACACCGAGGAGTTCAACGCGCGCAAGCAGGCCTACGGCTCGCTCGCGCTCCGCACCATCGGCAAGATGTACGGCGAGATTGACTCGGCGCAATGCGGGCTTGAGCTGTCCTACGACTCCCTGCTGCGCGGCGAGACCGGCAAAAGCCACGGGCGGAAGGTGCTCAACAAGTTTCTGTACCTTACCGACCGGCCGCCTGTCGACGGCTCCGACATAGTGACAACCATAGACGTGTCGATGCAGGACCTTGCCGAGCGCGCGCTCCTCAACGAGCTCTACAAAATCAACGCCAACGTCGGCGTGGCTATTGTCATGGAAGTGAAGACGGGTGACGTGAAGGCCATCGTCAACATGACCAAATGCGCGGACGGGTCCTACAACGAGATAAAGAACCACGCCGTGAGCGACCTGCTCGAGCCGGGCTCCGTCTTCAAGACGGCATCCATAATGGTGGCGCTCGACGACGGAGTGGTGGACACTACTTACCGCGTCGACACTGGATGCGGAGTGTGGCCCATGTACGGGCGCGAGATGAAGGACCACAACTGGCGGCGTGGCGGATACGGCATGCTGACGCTGCCGCAGACGCTCTGGGTAAGCTCCAACGTGGGAGTGAGCCGCATCATAGACGACCACTACCACAACAATCCTGAGAAATACGTGGAAGGAATACACCGCCTTGGACTGGCAGACGACCTGCGGCTGCCCATACCTGGCTATTCGCCCGCCATCATACGAATGCCGAAGAAGGACTCACGCGGCAAGCAGTATGTAAACTGGAGCAAGACCACGCTGCCATGGATGAGCATCGGGTACGAGACACAGGTGCCGCCCATCTCAACCCTCACCTTCTACAACGCCATCGCAAACGGGGGCAAGATGATGCGCCCGAGGTTTGTCAAGGAGGTGCGCAAGAATGGTGTCACTGTGGAGAAATTTCCACCCGTTGTAATGCGCGAGCACATCGCCAAGGAGACAACCATAAAGAAGATAACACACATACTTGAGCAAGTGGTGAGCGTGGGACTCGGCAAGAAGGCCGGCTCACCGTCGTTCCTCGTCGCCGGCAAGACCGGAACGGCACAGATATCCAAGGGAACGGCAGGCTACAAGAGCGGACAGGTCAACTACCTGCTGTCGTTCGCAGGATTCTTCCCGGCATACGAGCCAAGATACAGCTGCATCGTATGCATACAGAAGTCGGGACTGCCGGCTTCAGGAGGAGGCATGAGCGGCGTTGTCTTCCACGACATCGCCGAGGGTATAATGGCACAGAGCCTCAAGCTTGAGGCTGCCGACGCCCGCGACTCGCTCTCCATACTCATACCTCAGGTAAAGAACGGCAACATCCTTGCAGCCGACTATGTGCTCACACACCTCGGCTTCGAGCCACGAGCCGACTGGGACGGCTCTTACGCCGACGGGAACCCCATATGGGGACGCGCCGCCGAAACGGGGAAACGCACCATCACCCTGCAGCGCGAGCAGCTCGGCAGCCACAACACGATGCCCGATGTGCACGGCATGGGAGCACGCGACGCCGTGTTCCTTATAGAAAGCCGTGGGATGAAGGTGAAAATCAGCGGCAGGGGCAAGGTTGTGGAACAAAGCATCGGCCCGGGGACAAGAATAAAGAAAGGCATGACATGCTCCCTACGCCTATCCTGAAAGCATGACGGCAAAGAGCCGGCAAGGCTTTGAAATGCCAAGAAGAAGAACAAACAAATAATCCTAAATAGAAACATGAAACTCAAGGAATTGCTCAATGGCATCCACACACTTGCCGCCAAAGGCGACATGGATGCCGAAATCACAGGCGTGAACATCGACTCGCGCCGCATCAAGGACGGTCACCTCTTCATCGCCATGAAAGGAACACAAGTCGACGGCCACAAGTTCATACCCAAAGCCATCGAACTTGGAGCGAAGGCGGTGCTTTGCGAAGACATGCCCGAGCACACTGCGGAAGGCGTGGCATACGTGCAGGTGGAATCAACCGAGGATGCCGTGGGCAAAGTTGCCACCACGTTCCACGGCAACCCGTCGGCAAAGCTTAAGCTCGTGGGCGTGACCGGAACCAACGGAAAGACTACTATCGCCACCTTATTATATAATATGTTCTCAAAGCTCGGCCACAAGTGTGGACTGCTCTCAACCGTGTGCAACTACATCGTCGACGAGCGCATTCCTTCCGACCACACCACTCCCGACCCGATAGAGCTCAACGAGCTGCTCGACCGTATGGTAAAGGCTGGCTGCGAGTATGCATTCATGGAGTGCTCGTCGCACGCCATAGCACAGAAGCGCATAGGCGGACTGACCTTTACCGGAGGCATATTCACCAACCTTACGCGCGACCATCTCGACTACCACAAGACTTTCGAGAACTACCGCAATGCCAAGAAGGCGTTCTTCGACGGACTGCCAAAAACGGCATTCGCCATAACCAACGCCGACGACAAGAACGGCATGATAATGGTGCAGAACACCAAAGCCACCGTGAAAACCTACTCAACACGCTCCGTGGCCGACTTCAAGGGCCGCATAATAGAGTGCCACTTCGAGGGCATGTACCTCGACATCGACGGGCATGAGGTGGGAGTGCAGTTCATCGGCAAGTTCAACGTCAGCAACCTGCTCGCCGTCTACGGTGCAGCCGTCATGCTCGGCGTGAAGCCGGAAGACGCACTCGTTGTGATGAGCACACTCCACAGCGTGAGCGGACGGCTCGAGCCTATACAGTCGCCAAAAGGCTACACTGCTGTCGTTGACTACGCACACACTCCAGACGCGCTTGAGAACGTGCTCAACGCCATACACGAGGTGCTTGACGGCAAGGGACACGTCATCACGGTATGCGGCGCAGGAGGCAACCGCGACAAAGGCAAGCGCCCACTCATGGCACAGGAGGCGGTGAAACAGAGCGACCGCGTCATCATCACAAGCGACAACCCTCGCTTCGAGGAGCCGCAGGACATCATCAACGACATGCTCGCCGGACTCAACCAGCAGCAGATGAAGAAGGTGATATCCATCGTCGACCGGCGCGAGGCTATACGCACGGCTTGCATGATGGCAGAAAAGGGAGACGTGGTGCTCATCGCCGGCAAGGGACACGAGGACTACCAGGAGATAAAGGGCGTCAAGCACCACTTCGACGACCATGAGGTTGTCCGTGAATGTATGCAATAACAACAACAAACAAAACGGCTTACAAAAGCCAGAGAAGGAGGATGTGCCAGAAGAGCATCAATAGCTCTGTCTCGGCACATCCCATATTCCACAAAAAGCAACAAAATGTTATACTATCTTTTCCGCTTCCTTGAGCAATACGGCATCACCGGCTCCCACATGTGGGGCTACATATCGTTCCGCTCATTGCTGGCGCTTATTCTATCGCTCATCATCTCGGCATGGTTCGGCGAGAAGTTCATCAAATATCTAAAGAGCAAGCAAATAACCGAGACACAGCGCGACGCATCCATCGACCCGTTCGGCGTGAAGAAAATAGGGGTTCCGTCAATGGGCGGCATCATCATCATCGTCGCCATCCTCGTGCCGGTGCTCCTGCTCGGCCGTCTGCGAAACATATACCTCATACTGATGATCATCACCACCGTGTGGCTCGGTTTCCTCGGCGGCATGGACGACTTCATCAAGATATTCCGCCGCAACAAGGAGGGGCTGAAGGGCCGCTACAAGATTGTAGGGCAGGTGGGCATCGGACTCATCGTCGGACTCGTGCTGTGGGCGTCGCCCGACGTGAAGATGAACGAGAACCTTGCCTACGAGAAGCAAGGGCACGAGCTCGTCGTCAAGCACCGTGCCGAGGCACGCAAATCACTCAAGACCACCATCCCGTTCGTTAAGGGCCACAACCTCGACTACTCGCGCATCACAAGCGTCTTCGGCGAGCACCGCGTGGCTGCCGGATGGATTCTGTTTGTCATCATGACCATCTTCGTGGTGACGGCTGTCAGCAACGGCGCCAACCTCAACGACGGCATGGACGGCATGTGTGCCGGCAACTCGGCCATAATAGGCGTGGCGCTCGGCATACTCGCATACGTAAGCTCGCACATCGAGTATGCCAGCTACCTAAACATCATGTACATCCCGGGCTCCGAGGAACTTGTAGTGTTCCTTTGCGCCTTCATCGGAGCGCTTATCGGCTTCCTGTGGTACAACGCGTATCCGGCACAGGTGTTCATGGGCGACACCGGATCGCTCACCATCGGCGGCATAATCGCCGTGACTGCCATCATCATCCACAAGGAACTGATGCTGCCCATACTCTGCGGCATCTTCTTTGTCGAGAGCCTCAGCGTGATTGTGCAAGTGTATTACTACAAGCTCGGCAAGCGCCGTGGCATAAAGCAGCGCATCTTCAAGCGCACACCTATACACGACAACTTCCGCACGCAGCAGTCGCAGCTCGACCCTGACTGCCACTACCTCATAACAAAGCCCAAGGGAGCAATACACGAGTCAAAAATAACAATACGATTCTGGATAACGACGATCATACTCGCCGCCCTAACCATCATAACACTTAAAATAAGATAAAGGCTATAGCCAAATTATAAGGCCGACAACACTTATAAGTCCGATAATACCAATAAGACCTATAAGCAACAGAAAAAAAATGGAAAAAAAATGAGCAAAAGAATAGTAATTCTCGGCGCCGGCGAAAGTGGAGCCGGTGCCGCAGTATTGGCAAAGAAAGAAGGCTTTGACGTGTTCGTAAGCGACATGTCGGCAATCAAGGACAAATACAAGAAACTCCTCGACGACCACAATATAGAATGGGAGGAGCGCCAGCACACAGAGGAGAAGATACTCTCCGCTGACGAGATAATAAAAAGCCCGGGCATACCAAAGGAGGCGCCGATGGTAAAGAAAGCCGTTGAGAAGGGCATACACATCATCAGCGAGATTGAGTTCGCCGGACGCTACACCAGCTCAAAGATGATATGCATCACAGGCTCCAACGGCAAGACAACAACCACGTCGCTCATCTACCATATCTTCAAGGCTGCCGGATACGACGCAGGACTCGCCGGGAACATCGGACGGTCGCTCGCGCTGCAGGTGGCTGAAGAGCCACACGAGTACTACATAATCGAGCTCAGCTCTTTCCAGCTCGACAACATGTACGACTTCCATGCCAACATAGCCATCCTGCTCAACATCACGCCCGACCATCTCGACCGCTACGACTACTGCATGCAGAACTACGTCAACGCAAAGATGCGCATCATACAGAACCAGACTCCGCAGGACTCGTTCATATACTGGAACGACGACCCCGTCATCAAGCGCGAGCTCGACAAATACGACATAAAAGCCATACAATACCCGTTCTCCGAGCTGAAGGAGAAGGGCTCCATCGGCTACATCGAGGAGGGACAGTACAAGATAGAGAAGCCCACACCGTTCAACATGGAGCAAGAAGAACTCTCGCTCACCGGCAAGCACAACATTTACAACTCGCTCGCCGCAGGCATAGCAAGCAACATCTCGGGCATAAAGAAAGAGGTGATACGACAAAGCCTCAGCGACTTCCCCGGCGTGGAGCACCGTCTTGAGAAAGTGTGCAAGGTAGGCGGCGTACAGTATGTCAACGACTCCAAGGCAACCAACGTGGACGCCTGCTGGTATGCCCTCGAAAGCATGCGCACACCTACTGTCCTCATCCTCGGAGGCAAGGACAAAGGCAACGACTACAACGAGATTAAGGAACTTGTAAAGCAGAAATGCAAGGCGCTCGTTTTCCTCGGGGCAGACAACACAAAGCTGCACAACTTCTTCGGCTCCATGGGCATCGCCATCCGCGACACCCACTCAATGAAGGACTGCGTTGAAGCCTGCCACGAACTCGCCGAGCCAGGCGACACAGTGCTCCTCAGCCCTTGCTGCGCCAGCTTCGACCTCTTCAAGAACATGGAGGACAGGGGCGAACAGTTCAAAACATTAGTAAGAAATCTGTAGAAGAACATTCTTCACTACAAAATGATAAACAAGACTTTAGGCAACATCTTCAAGGGCGACAAGGTAATATGGATGGTGTTCTTCTTCCTGTGCCTCATCAGCGTCATCGAAGTATACTCGGCATCCGCACAGCTCACATACAAGGCAGGCAGCTACATAGCCCCGATGATAAAACACATCGGGCTGCTCTGCCTTGGCGTGTTCTTCACCGTGCTGACACTCAACATCAAATGCAGGTACTTCAAGATGTTCACACCGTTCATGCTCGCCGGCTCCATAGGGGCACTAATATGGGTGTACATAGCCGGAGCCTCGACAAACGGGGCGCAGCGGTGGATATCCATCCTCGGCATCCCGTTCCAGCCGTCCGAGGTTGCGAAGGGCACACTGGTGCTCGCCACAGCACAAATACTCAGTGCGACGCAAACCGAGAACGGCGCCGACAAGGACGCGTTCAGGTACATCCTCACTACATGCGCGTTAATCATACCGCTCATCATGCTCGAAAACCTCTCCACGGCTTTGCTACTGTGCATCGTCATATTCATGATGATGCTCATAGGACGTGTGCCCATGCGCCAGCTCGGGAAGCTACTCGGGTGGGTAATCCTCCTGATAGCGGTATTGGTGTCGTCGGTCATGATATTCGGTACGGACAACACGGCTGCCACGGCAAACAACGGCAAGCAGCTCACCGAACAGGTAAAAGAGGAGCCGGGCGAGAAAAGCAGCGTCGAGAAGGTGTTCCACCGCTTCGACACGTGGAAGGCACGCATCGACAAGTTCATAACGCGGAAGGGGGATGTCAAGCCAAACGAGGTTGACCTCAACAAGGACGCGCAGGTGGCATACGCCAACATTGCCATAGCCTCGTCAAACATAGCCGGCAAGGGACCGGGCAACTCCGAGGAGTGCGACTTCATACCGCAGGCCTACTCCGACTTCATCTTTGCCATCATCATCGAGGAGATGGGCATTGAGGGAGCCTTCTTCGTGGCCCTCCTGTATATCATCCTGCTCTTCCGCACCGGAAGAATAGCAGGACAATGCGAGAACAACTTCCCGGCGCTGCTCGCCATGGGACTCGCCTTGCTGCTCGTAACACAGGCACTCTTCAACATGTGCGTAGCCGTGGGACTCGCGCCTGTCACCGGACAGCCACTGCCGCTCATCAGCAAGGGCGGCACATCAACCATCATCAACTGTGTCTACATAGGAGTGATACTCAGCATAAGCCGCTCCGCGCAAAAAAAACCAGAGATAATAGAGGAGACCAATATCCCCACTGGCAAGGCTGATGCCAATGAAAAATGAAAAAACAAAGGCACGGCAATAAAAAAAGCACAATAAACGGCTTTGTCAGAAAAAATGATTAATTTTGTGATTTGAAAGAAACGTCAACAAAACGTGAACAAATGGAAAAAGAATTAAGAGTCATCGTCAGCGGTGGAGGCACAGGAGGGCACATCTTCCCGGCCGTATCGATCGCAAACGCAATAAAGTCAAAACGCCCCGACGCCAAAATTCTGTTCGTCGGAGCTATCGGCAGAATGGAGATGCAACGTGTGCCTGCCGCAGGCTACGAGATAGTGGGACTGCCGGTACGCGGATTCAAACGCCCGCTATGGTCGCCTGCCAATATCGGCGTGGCTCTCGATTTCTTCAAGAGCAAGCACATGGTGCGCAAAACAATCAAGGACTTCGCACCGGACGTGGCAGTGGGCGTGGGCGGATATGCCAGCGCGGCCACACTCGACGCAGCCAACGCCATGGGCATACCAACGCTCATCCAGGAGCAGAACTCATATGCCGGAGTCACAAACAAGCACCTCGCGTCAAAAGCACGCAAGATATGCGTGGCATACGAGGGAATGGAACGGTTCTTCCCGAAAGACAAAATCATAATCACCGGCAACCCCGTAAGGCAGAATCTAATAGAAACTGCCATCTCACATGAGGAGGCAATCGCCTCCTTCGGACTCGACCCGGCAAAGAAGACCATCCTGCTTGTCGGCGGAAGCCTCGGAGCGCGGACCATCAACGAGAGCGTGCTGCAACATCTCGACATCGTGGAAAAAAGCGGAGTGCAGTTCATATGGCAGACAGGAAAATACTACAGCGACGCCGTTGCCGAGCAGCTCAAGAACCACCACGCCATGCCAATGCTGAAGGTCATGGACTTCATTGCCGACATGGGGGCCGCATACAAGGCTGCCGACCTCGTGATAAGCCGCGCCGGAGCAAGCTCCATCAGCGAGTTCTGCCTTATCGGCAAACCCGTCATTCTCGTGCCGTCGCCCAACGTGGCCGAGGACCACCAAACAAAGAACGCCATGGCTCTCGTCAACAAGAGTGCCGCATTGTACGTCAAAGACGCCGACGCGCCGGAAACTTTGCTGCAACTCGCGGTCGACACCGTTACTGACGACGAGCAACTCGCACAACTATCAGAAAACATAAAGAAACTTGGCAAGCCCAACTCGGCAGACATCATCGCTGACGAAGTGCTGAAGCTCGCCGGAAAATAACATACAATGGAACTGAAAGACATTAAATCAGTATATTTCGTCGGTGCGGGCGGCATCGGCATGAGCGCAATAGCACGCTACTTCATACGCAAGGGACTCGTTGTAGCCGGTTATGACAAGACACCGTCCGAGCTTACCAAGCAGCTCGAGCGGGAAGGCATGCTCATACATTATGAGGAGAACACTGACGAGATTCCACACGCCTGCCGCAAGCCGGAGTCGTGCCTCGTTGTGTACACACCGGCAATACCGGCCGAGCATAAAGAACTCGTCTATTTCCGGGAGCACGGATTCACAATCGAGAAGCGCGCGCAGGTGCTCGGAACACTCACACGCACACACAAAGGACTTTGCGTGGCAGGGACACACGGCAAGACAAGCACCTCCACAATGTGCGCACACATAATGCACCAAAGCCACATCGACTGCAACGCGTTCCTCGGAGGCATCTCCAAAAACTACGGCACCAACTACATCCTCTCCGACCAAAGCGACTATGTGGTGATAGAGGCCGACGAGTTCGACCGCTCTTTCCATTGGCTGCGCCCATGGATGAGCGTCATCACAGCTACCGACCCCGACCATCTCGACATTTACGGCACAAAAGAAGCCTACCTCGAAAGCTTCCGCCACTACACCACACTCATACAGCCGGGAGGCGCACTCATCATACACAAGAACCTTGAGATGAAGCAGGACTGCCAGCCGGGGGTGAAGATATATGAGTACAGCCGTGACGAAGGCGACTTCCATGCCGAGAACATACGCATAGACAACGGCGAGATAACATTCGACTTCGTCTCGCCTATTGAATGTGTGAAGAACGTGGAACTCGGACAGCCAATACCTATCAACATCGAGAACGGTGTGGCTGCCATGGCCATGGCGCAGCTCAACGGATGCACGGCTGAGGAACTCAAGTATGGTATGAAGACATACAGAGGTGTCGACCGCCGATTCGACTTCAAGATAAAGGACCCGCGGCATGTGCTGCTATCCGACTACGCACACCATCCGAAGGAAATATACCAAAGCGCAAGAAGCATACGCGAGCTCTACAAGAACCGCAAGATAACGGCCATTTTCCAGCCACACCTCTACACACGCACACGCGACTTCTACAAGGACTTTGCCGACGCGCTCAGCCAACTTGACGAAGTGATTCTGTGCGACATCTATCCAGCACGCGAACAGCCGATACCGGGAGTCACCTCCAAGCTAATATACGACAACCTGAAGCCGGGGGTGGAGAAGAGCATGATTCACAAGGAAGACGTGCTAAACCTCGTGAAGAGCCGCGACTTCGACGTGCTCGTCATTCTCGGGGCAGGCGACCTCGACAACTACGTGCCACAAATAGCAAAAATAATTGAAGCAAAATAGCGGAAACAGCAAAGTGAAAACATCCTGGAGCAAAATACTACTCATCGCGAGCGACGTCGTTATTGCGGCATACCTTGTGCTTGCCTTCACATCGTTCGACAAGAAAGGCAGCGCAAGGACGGTGTGCTCCAAGGTTAACATAGAAATCGCCGACAATGCGTCCGGAGGTTTCCTTGACGCAAACATCATCAAGGAGAGGCTGCAGAAGTTAGGATGCTACCCCATCGGGATGAGCCTCATGGATGTCAACACGCGGGAGATAGAGGAGACACTGCGCAAGAGCCCGTTCGTCAAGACGGCAGAGTGCTACAAGACGGAGGGCGGACATGTGTACATAAGCGTCACACAACGCATGCCCGTGATACGCATAAAGGCCGACAACGGCGACGACTACTACGTTGACGACAACGACTGCATCATGCCACGCACCAACTACACCAGCGACCTCATCATCGCATCGGGATGCATCAGCAGATGGTACGCCATCAACTACATATCCCCACTCGGAAAAGCAATCATGCAAAACGACCTTTGGCGCAATCTCATCGAACAGATTAACATTCTGCCCAACTTGGGAGTGGAGCTCGTGCCGCGCATCGGCGACCACATAGTATATATAGGACGCCTGCCCGACTGCAAAAACCGAGAACAGCATGAAGCCGACATCAACGGCTTCATTGACAAAAAGATGACAAGGCTCGAGAAATTCTACAAATACGGGCTCTCACAAGTGGGATGGAACAAATACTCATACATCAACATAGAATTCGACAATCAAATCATCTGCAAACGGCGCGACGAGAACCCGGCACCGGCACAACAGCCAGCCGAGACGGCCACACCAGTGGCGCAGTCTCCCGAAGACGGGCCATCCGAAGGCGAAATAGAGGAAAGCAACACAACACGGCCGGCAGCGCAAGCAACGTCGCTTGGCACGGCAGACAAGAAGCCTTCCGGCACAAGCGACAAGAAACCAAAGGACAACAGCCCTGAAAACAAGAAAAAGAATCAAGTAACAAAGAAAAAGAACAACAATACATAAACGTATGGCAAAGGAATTCATTGTAGCTATAGAGCTGGGGTCGTCCAAGCTTACCGGTATCGCCGGAAAGAAAAACCCCGACGGGAGCATCACCATTCTTGCTACCGCATCAGAAGACTCCACCTCCTACATACGCAAAGGTGTTGTCTACAGCATAGACAAAACCGCACAAGGACTGAGCAATATAATAACCAAACTGAAGAACAGTCTGCAGACTGATATAACACAGGTTTACGTAGGCATAGGCGGACGGAGCATACACAGTGTCAAGAACATGGTCATCAAGGATCTGCCTACCGACGCCATCGTGTCGCAAGCCATGGTCAACGAGCTCATGGACACAAACCGCAACATGACCTATCCTGACTACGAGATTCAGGACGCAATAACCGAGGAGTACAAGGTCGACCTACAATACCAGAACGACCCTGTGGGCATACAAGCCAAGAGGCTCGAGGGGAATTTCCTCAACATCCTCTGGCGACGGTCGTTCTACCGCAACCTCAACAAGAGCTTTGACAATGCCGGCATAGCCATCGCCGAGACATACCTCGCGCCCCTTGTCATGGCAGACAATGTGCTCACGGAGGGAGAGAAACGAGCTGGATGCGTGCTTGTGGACCTTGGTGCCGAGACAACAACCGTGTCTGTCTACTACCGCGACAAGCTGCGCAGCATAGCGGTGATACCGCTTGGAGGCAACAACATAACAAAGGACCTCGAGTCGCTGCAGATGGAGGAGGACGAGGCTGAAAGGATGAAGCTCAAATACGGCTCTGCCTACACCGAGGTGACCGACATCGACCCTACCGCCATCCTGCCTATCGACAACAACCGGTCAGTGGAGAGCCGCCGCTTCATTGAGGCGGTGGAGGCACGCACGCTCGAAATCATCGAGAACGTGCGGTGCTTCATCCCGGCAGAATACAACGACAAGCTGCTCGGAGGATTCGTGCTCACAGGCGGAGGAAGCAACATGAGAAACATCGAGAAGGCTTTCCGCAAGGCAACAGGGGTGGATAAGGTGCGCGTGGCCAAGTTTGTCACGCTCAACGTGAACATGAAGGACTCAAAACCGGAGCCTAAGCAGGACGGCACAATGAACACCATCATCAGCCTCTTGGCACGGGGTGACATGAACTGCGCCGGCAACCCCTTCGGAGAGTCACCGTTCAACAACCAGACGCTGACCAATCCTTACTCGGCAACAGGAACACAGGCACACCAGCCACCAACAAGCGCCGCACAGGAAGCCGAGGAGAGACGGCGCCAGCAGGAGAAGGAACAGCAAGAAAAAGAAGAAGCAAGAAAAAAGCAGCAAGAGGAAGAGGAGAAGGAACGGATAAAGAAGGAGGAAGAGGAGGAAAAGAAGAAAAACTCTCCACTCGGACGTATCTTCGGCTCTCTCAAGAGGTTTGGACACGCGCTCATTGAGCCTGACAACTAACGGCAGGAGCCTCATGCTGAACAAGGGCAGACTGCACACAAATTTCCAACCGAAATAAAATACAGAAAACAAACATGTCAGACAACAATAACAATCAGATGGTGGACTTCGGTACACCTGAGAAAGAAATAAGCAACACGATTATCAAGGTAATCGGTGTCGGCGGCGGTGGAGGCAACGCTGTCAACCACATGTACCGCGAGGGCATACACGACGTGTCATTCGTGCTCTGCAACACCGACAACCAGGCCCTCAACGATTCGCCAGTGCCGGGACACATACAGCTGGGCACAGAGGGGCTCGGCGCCGGAAACAAGCCTGCCAAGGCACGCCAGGCTGCCGAGGAGAGCATCGACGCCATCAAGCAGATGCTGTCCGACGGCACCAAGATGGCATTCATCACGGCAGGCATGGGCGGCGGCACCGGCACCGGCGCCGCTCCTGTCATAGCACGTGTAAGCAAGGAGCTGGGCATCCTCACCGTAGGCATTGTCACAATACCGTTCCGCTTTGAGGGAAAACGCAAGATTGACCAGGCACTGGACGGTGTCGAGGAGATGGCAAAGCACGTGGACGCGCTGCTCGTCATCAACAACGAGCGGCTGCGCAAAATTTACCCAGAGCTGACCGTGCTCGACGCCTTCGGCAAGGCTGACGACACTCTGTCCGTGGCAGCCAAGTCAATAGCCGAGATTATCACCAACCACGGACTCATCAACCTCGACTTCAACGACGTGAAGACTGTGCTAAAGGATGGCGGCGTAGCCATCATGTCGACAGGATACGGAGAAGGCGAAGGCCGCGTGAAGCAGGCCATTGAAGATGCGCTAAACTCACCGCTACTCAACGACAACGACGTGTTCAACGCCAAGAAGATTCTGCTAAGCATCAACTTCAGCAGGGACACCAACAACGAGTCGCCCAACTCCGGCGGCCTAATGATGGAGGAGATGAACGAGGTGAACGACTTCATGGAACAGTTCGGTTCCGACTTCGAGATAAAGTGGGGTATCGGTCTTGACCCTGAGCTTGGAAGCAAGGTGAAGGTCACAATACTCGCCACAGGATTCGGCATTGAGAATGTGGACGGCATGGACCACCGCATCAAGAAGCTGGCGCAGGAGGAGGACGACAAGCAGCTTGAGAAGAAGATACGCGACGACAACCGGCGCAGCCACTACTACGACGAAGACAAGGTGGGCACCGTCACAAAACGGCGCCCGCACATATTTCTGTTCTCTCCAGACAACCTCGACAACGAGGAGGTAATACTCACCGTCGAGACAACGCCAACCTACAAGCGCACACATCAGCAGATAAACGAACTGCGCAGACGCCTCGTTGACGAGAAGGAGGCTCCAAAGGCACGCGAGGAGAACGACACGGTGAGCGGCATCATCTCGTTCGGCAGCGGCGACTGATGACAGCCCAGGACACAGAGAATAATCAAACATCAAAAAAAACATACAATTATGGCTCTCTTTGACAAAATCAGCGAAGACATCAAAGCGGCGATGAAAGCCCGCGACAAAGTGCGCTTGGAAACACTGCGCAACATCAAAAAAGTATTCCTTGAAGCAAAGACAGCACCGGGTGCCAACGACACTCTTGATGATGCCGACGCTATGAAGATACTGCAGAAACTCGCAAAACAAGGACGCGAGACAGCTGCCACTTTCACAGCAGCCAACAGGCAGGACCTCGCCAACGAGGAACTTGCACAAGCCAAGGTCATCGAGGAGTACCTGCCCAAGCCACTCTCGGAAACGGAGATTGAGGAAATCGTTAAGAAGGTTATCGCCGACACAGGCGCCACATCAATGAAGGAGATGGGCAAGGTGATGGGGACAGCCTCAAAACTCATGGCAGGCAAGGCTGACGGCAAGGCAATATCTGCCGTCGTTAAAAGGCTCCTGGCCAACTAACCGAACAATTGCTGCAGCACCGGCAGCGACTTCATCTCAGGGAAGTCGGGCTGATGCAGCCTGTAATACTGCAATATGACATCCACAATGCGGTTGCGCTCGCTACGCGATAGTGAGAGCAGCCGCATTGTCGTATAATTGAGACGCATAAGCAGGCGTATCTCATGGGCCTCTGCGGGCACGAGAAAGTCGGGGTGGACAGGCACATGCGTGACAAAACAACCGGCACGCATGTCAAAGTAGGCTTTTGAACTGTCATCATCCAAGTTAGGATAGAAACCTACAAAACGCGTCAGATGCAACATATATACAATGTGGAAATTGGCAAAACCACTCTCGCACATGTCAAGCCAGCGCACCGAATTCTCCACAAACAGGTAGAGCGGCGGGTTAGCCTGTTCTGAACGCGTGCAATAGCATGTAAACTCTGCCAGAAACAGGGCGATGGACAGTTTCAACGCGTCAAACGGCAGCGACACGAACGGATAGGCGATGGACGCGTCCTTCATGCGCTGAAGTTTCTGCGACTGACGATAGTCAAACTCAATGACCAAAATGGTGAGAGGCTGGAAGAACTGCTTCTTGACCGAAGAGCGCGAAGTACGGGGCAGGCGCTGTATAAACGACAGACGTCCGTGCGTCTCGGTGAAGAGGTCTACAATGATTTGTGACTCACCGTATTTCAGTGAGTTAAGAACAACTGCATTGGTTTTCACGAGCATTTTTACCTGTTTTTATGAGTTTACAGGACAAAATTAAGGAAAAAACGTCATATAAGGAAAAAAAGACAAAGAAAATTTGGCGCATCTAAAATAAAGTCGTACCTTTGCATCCGCAAAAATCAAGCACCCTGGTCCCTTCGTCTATCGGTTAGGACGAGAGATTTTCATTCTCTAAAGAGGAGTTCGACTCTCCTAGGGACTACAATAAAAAAAATAAAAAAAAGAAGAATAACAATAAGATGGCAAATCACAAATCATCACTTAAGAGAATCCGTCAGGACAAGGCTAAGGCTTTGCACAACAGATACTATGCAAAGACCATGCGCAATGCTGTCCGCAAATTGCGCGCCATGACGGACAAGGAAGAGGCTGTAAAGCTCTATCCTACTGTTCAGAAGATGCTGGACAAGTTGGCTAAGACTAACATCATCCACAAGAACAAGGCTGCAAACTTGAAGTCAAGCTTGTGTCTGCATATCAGCAAGCTCGCCTAAGTAGTTTGTCAGAAACCCATACAGAGGTTACCAATCTTGCGATTGGTAACCTCTTTTTTGTTTACAGACGCCCCATACGACAAGAACAGGCTTTTAAGGCATAAAGACATGTCCTTCACGCCTTCTTATCCAGACCCGTCTTCATGCCTAATCAGCCAGATATCCTTCTCCTCGCGCAGGCACCAGCCATTTCTCCACCTCAGGATATCTCAGCCTGTACTCCGCTCCAGACGTTCCGCGTGCCGGACCTACCACTATCACCCAACCATCAATGAATCCGCAGTTGCCCACATACAGTTCGTCAGGATTGCCTGTCTCCATTTCGAGATTGCCTCGATACTGCCACATAAGCCTTTTGATCTGCCGCTCATCACACTTGAATATCTCCTTAGGCTGCACACGATGTCCGTCACGTTTCGAGAAGCACGCGATGTCGGTAGTCGACCAGTCAACAGAGTCGCGGTCGGTCACCACCGCCTCGTAAGTGACACATGTCGGATCCTCATACATCCATGTTATCTCCACACGACGCCTTGAACCCTTGTTTTTATCGACAAAGTCCTTAGCCACTGCATCAAGCAATCGCGAGAAATCATCTGCACTCATATCCGCAGCAGGCACATCCGCCATCGTCGCGTCCACCTCAAGCACATCGCCTATCCACTGCCTCGCGCAGCGCACCACGGCGTCATTTCCGCCCACGGGGAAATCAACAGCGGCATTGTATACGGCGCCCTCGCCCTTCTCAACACATGAAATCGGGACAACATCAAAATAGCCCTGTGCAAATGTGGCAGAGGGCAGCAAAAGGACGGGACAAACGATTAGTTTTGTATATACTGAACACATTCTTTTATTATGTTTTGTTTTTGAGTTGCAAAGGTAAACAAAAATCGGCTTATAAGCATATTTGCCAGCCACAAAATGCCATAATGAGCAGAGCGGTAGCTATGCACCTCCGGCACACGTTTTTTACCCTTAAAATTTCCCCAAATCACAGATTTTTAGTACTTTTGTAGAATAAATATCGAAAACAAAACAATGGCAGAAATACAAAAAAACGAGAGCAACTACTCGGCAAGCAACATTCAGGTTCTTGAGGGTCTGGAGGCAGTGCGCAAGCGCCCTGCAATGTACATCGGCGACATCAGCGAGAAAGGTCTTCACCACCTCGTCAACGAGACTGTTGACAACTCCATCGACGAGGCAATGGCAGGCTACTGCACACACATCGAAGTGACAATCAACGAGGATGAGTCCATCACGGTCCAGGACAATGGACGAGGCATCCCGGTCGACATGCACAAGAAGCTGCACAAGTCGGCCCTGGAAGTCGTTATGACAGTGCTCCATGCAGGCGGCAAGTTCGACAAGGGATCCTACAAGGTGAGTGGCGGTCTGCACGGTGTCGGCGTGAGCTGCGTCAACGCGCTCTCCACACACATGAAGTCGCAAGTTTTCCGCGACGGCAAAATCTACCAACAAGAATATGAGAAGGGCAAACCCCTCTACCCCGTGAAGGTTGTAGGCGAGACCACGCTGCGAGGTACACGCCAGCAGTTTTGGCCCGACCCCTCGATATTCACCACAACCCACTACCAGTGGGACATCGTGGCACGCCGCATGCGCGAGTTGGCGTTCCTCAACGCCGGCATCAAGATAACGCTGCGCGACATGCGCCCCGACGAGAACGGCAAGACGCGCGAGGAAGTGTTTCATGCCAAGGACGGACTGAAGGAGTTTGTGCGCTATGTCGACCGTCACCGCACGCATCTCTTCGACGACGTCATCTATCTGAAGACCGAGAAGCAGGGATTCCCCATCGAGGTCGCAATAATGTACAACACCGACTACTCGGAGAACATCCACTCCTATGTCAACAACATCAACACCATTGAGGGCGGCACACACCTCACCGGTTTCCGCGCCGCGCTCACCCGCACGCTGAAGGCATACGCCGACAACGACCCCGTAATCTCAAAGCAAATCGAGAAGTCAAAGATCGAGATTGCCGGCGAGGACTTCCGCGAGGGACTGACGGCTGTAATCTCGATAAAGGTGGCTGAGCCACAGTTCGAGGGCCAGACAAAGACAAAGCTCGGCAACAGCGAGGTTGCAGGAGCCGTGCAGCAGGCTGTGGGCGAGGCTCTGAGCAACTACCTTGAGGAGAACCCCAAGGAGGCAAAGATGATATGCGACAAGGTGATTCTCGCCGCCACTGCACGCATCGCGGCACGCAAGGCACGCGAGAGCGTGCAGCGCAAGAACCCGATGACCGGCGGCGGACTACCAGGCAAGCTTGCCGATTGCTCCAACCGCGACCCGAAGAACTGCGAGATATTCCTCGTCGAGGGCGACTCCGCCGGCGGCTCTGCCAAGCAGGGACGCGACCGCTACACACAGGCCATCCTGCCACTGCGCGGAAAGATACTGAACGTGGAGAAGGTGATGTGGCACAAGGTGTTCGAGTCGGAGTCGGTGATGAACATCATCCAGAGCATCGGCGTGCGCTTCGGCGTTGACGGCGAGGACGACAAGGAGGCCAACATAGAGAAACTGCGCTACGACAAGATAATCATCATGACCGATGCCGATGTCGATGGCTCACACATCGACACGCTCATCATGACGCTCTTCTTCCGCTTCATGCCGAAAGTGATTGAGGAGGGACACCTCTACATCGCCACTCCCCCACTCTACAAGTGTACTTACAAGAACAAGGTGTCGCAATATTGCTACAACGACCAGCAGCGCCAGGCGTTCCTCGACAAGTACGGCAATGGCCAGGAGGGCACGAGCATCCACACGCAGCGATACAAAGGTCTTGGTGAGATGAATCCAAGCCAGCTTTGGGAGACCACCATGGACCCGAAGACACGCCTCCTGAAGCAGGTCACCATCGAGAACGCAGCACAGGCAGACGAGATATTCTCCATGCTCATGGGCGACGACGTGGAACCACGCCGCGAGTTCATCGAGGAGAATGCCGCCTACGCCAACATAGACGCTTAAAATCGATAATACAAGAAAACAAGTAAGACCCTGGGGCACTGCACGAGGCCCCGCATATCAACATGGGAAGATTTAAGATGGAATATGACTCCAAAAGGAAGAACGTTTTTGTTCGATGGGTCTCCATCTTGAATCTTCTTTTTTTATTTGTTTTTTGCCACGCAGTTTCCATGGCCTCCGACTTCAACACGCCTTGGATCTTCGCGCGGCAAACAGGCAGCCTGTCGCGTGTTTTCTTCCGCAAGGCATTCCTCTCGCAAGGCCTGCCACGACAAGCAACGCTCACCATTGCCACGACAGGTTATTGCAAGGTGTATGTCAACGAGTGCAAGATAGGCACGGCGCCTTACCTGTCTCTGCGGCATGACAACGACACCGACGCCGTAAGCATGACTTTCGATGTCACGCCGTACATGAGGGCTGACACCAACGTGGTGGCGGTTCTTTATTCGCCATTGCCCAACCACGCATCTAAAACGGAAAAGCAAATAGCCATAAACCTGTATGGCACCGGCTATGACCAACATGACTTTTGCGTGCGAAC
>CALBYK010000228.1 GCA_937889855.1 uncultured Prevotella sp. | reverse complement strand
GGCATAGCCAGCAGATTTACAGTCTGCCCCATTTGGCCACTCTGGTAACCACCCGTTGCTTCTCAAAAGCGAATGCAAAGGTAGTAAAATAATTGCACACTACGGCATGATTTGCCAATTATTTTTCGAAAAACTGTGTTTTTCCTCTTTTTGATGTTCTTGGTCTTTGGCTTGCATCACCTCTGAACGAGTTGTAGCCATAGAATTTAGTGACATCCCAAGCCGTCTTAACGGATGAGCCTAAAAAAAGAATAAATTATTTTTGTTCTCCGCTCGGTTTGCATTACCTTTGTATTTGGAAAGAACTGCCTTGGCAGTGGCTTTCTGAGAATACAATCTATTGAAGCAAACAAAAAAAACATTTTTTTTAATGAAGAGAGCAATTGTTTTAGGTGCCGTCACCGTGTCGGCACTTCTTGTGTGTTCATCAGCCTTTGCCAAAACAAAGGCAAGAAAGACACATCCAAAGCGTGCCACGGCTGTTGTCGTGCCGTTCACGGACGCATGGGTGGAGGACGAGACAAAGTTTGCAGACCGCAAGCTGCCTGCACATGCCACGTTCATCCCTTACTCAACTACTGCGCTCATGCAGCAGGACGAGTACTACAAGTTTCCTTGGGTGATGCCGCGCCATGCCGACTGCCTGCCGCTCAACGGCGAGTGGAAATTCCGCTATACACCAAACTGGCGCGACGGCAAGCCTGGTGAGTCCGACTTCTATGGCGACGCTGCCGACGTGTCGGCGTGGGACAACATCAGTGTGCCGCTCAACTGGGAGATGGCGGGCTACGATGTTCCTGTATATAATAATGTGGGCTATCCCTTCAAGGCGGAGCCTCCACACGTCATAGCCATTGACGACAACTTCGACAAGAATCCGCTCGGCTCCTACCGCCGCACGTTCAACCTGCCCGAGGGTTGGGACGGAGACAAGCGCGTGGTTCTCCATTTCGACGGCGCGTGCAGTGCCATCGTGGTGTGGGTAAATGGCAAGTATGCCGGCTACTCGCAGGGAGCCAACACCGATGCCGAGTTTGACGTGACGCAGCTGGTGCGCAAGGGCGCGAACAACGTGTCGGTGCGTGTCTACCGCTGGTCGGACGGCTCATATCTTGAGGGACAGGACATGTGGCATCTTGCTGGCATACACCGTGACGTGTATCTCTATGCCACGCCAAGGGCGTATGTGGCCGACCACTATATCACCTCGCGTCTCAACCCCGATTACACATCAGGCTCAATGAGCGTTGACCTGACTGTTGAAAACCCGCTTGGCGAGAAGGGCAGCCGCAGTATAGAGGTGGAGCTGCTCAATCCCGATGGCAAGCGCGTTGCCGTGCAGTCGGCTGATGTCAAGCTTGTCGCAGGACAGTCCCGGCAGCATGCCAGTGTCAATTTTGACAACCTCACGGGCTTGCAGGCATGGTCGGCGGAGACTCCTAACCTATATACTGTTGTTGTGCGCCAGATGCGCTCCGGCAAGGAGGAAATGGTGTTCTCCACACGCTACGGGTTCCGCTCTGTGGAGCAGCGGGGCAATCTGATATACGTCAACGGCAAGCGCGAGTATTTCAAGGGCGTTAACACCCAGGATATCCATCCGCTTCTCGGCCATGCCATTGACGCCCAGACAATGCTGCGCGACGTTGAGCTGATGAAGCAGGCCAATGTCAACACCGTGCGCACAAGCCATTACCCGCGCCAGCCAAAGATGTATGCCATGTTCGACTACTACGGGCTTTACTGCATGGACGAGGCCGACGTGGAGTGCCACGGCATGCAGTCGCTCTCCGACACCCCATCATGGCGCGACGCCTATGTGGACCGCACGTCACGCATGGTGCTGCGCGACCGCAATCATCCGAGCGTCGTATTCTGGTCGCTTGGCAACGAGTCGGGTGGGGGAGCCAACTTCCAGGCGTCGTATGACGAGGTGAAGCGTCTGCTGCCGGGACGTGACGCGTTTGTGCATTATGAGGGCTACAACCATGGCGAGAAATATTCTGATCTCGGATCCGACATGTATCCCGTCGTGGAGGATGTCAAGAATCACCGTGGTGGACTTGGTGGCAAGCCTTACTTCATCTGTGAGTATGCCCATGCAATGGGACAGGCGTTGGGCAACCTACAGGAGTATTGGGACCAGATAGAAGGCTCGGAAGGCATAACAGGAGGGTGCATCTGGGACTGGGTGGACCAGGGACTGTACGACACGCGTCGCATAAAGGCACACCAGCCGCTCGTTGACCAGCAGACCGGACTTCACTTCTACACATCTGGCTACGACTATACCAAGCACAACCGTGGCGACCTCGGCTTCCAGGGCGACTTCATGAGCAACGGCATCATCACTCCAGGACGTGAGTGGACAGCAAAGCTCACAGAGGTGAAATATGTATACCGCAATGTAGACTTTGTACAGTTCAAGAATCATGAACTGACCCTGCGCAACAAATACCGCTTTGCCAATCTCGCTGCCAATGCCACGGTTGCATACACGGTTCTTTGTAACGGCAACGTGGTGGAGAAAGGAACCGTGCCGACTCCTTCGTGCGAGCCGGGCAATACATGCGTGGTCAACGTGCCTTACACGACGGTGCCACAGGAGGGAAAGGAGTATATGATCAACTTCAGCCTGCTCCTTGGACACGACACTCCATGGGCAGACAAGGACTATCCGGTGGCCGAGCAGCAGTTTGTGCTTGCGGCTGACGCTACAAAGGCTTGCGCCACTACTGCCGACCCTACGTTCGTGCAGCATCCGCATGGCAGCCTGCCGGCTGTCACAACCGGCGGCAAGCTCAGCGTGAGGGGTAATGTGGTGACGGGTGGCAACTTCTGCATAGCGTTTGCTGAGGACGGAACAATTGCCGACTGGCAGTATCGCGGACAGCAAATAGTCATGCCTGAGGCAGGTCCTGACTTCAATGGATTCCGCCGCATTGCCAACGACAACATTTCGCTTGGGGCGACAGGAGGAGTTGCCGAGAACGACAATAAGGAGGAAGGCGCGCTCACAGGCAACAAGCTTCTTGTGAAGGCACCCAAGAAGGTGGGCAAGAACGTGCTGGTCGAGACGTCCATGTCGAATGGCAAGGACACACACCGCATCTACTATACCATCTATCCCGACGGAACGGTTGACATGCGCATAGCATTCAACAACTCAAGCAGCGACACACGCCGTATTGGGATAAGCATGCAGTTCGCACCTGGACTGGAGCAGGTTGAATACTACGCCAAGGGGCCGTGGTCGAACTATATCGACCGCCAGCGGGGATCTATGTTCGGGCGCTACACAACAACTGTGGACGGCATGTTCGAGGAGCAGAGCGCACCGCAGACAATGGGCGACCGTCAGGGGCTGCGCGACCTCACCTTGTCCGACAGCCGCATGAAGCTGCATGTGAGCACAGAGGGACAGGTGGCGTTCTCGCTCTCGCATGTTTCTGACCAGCAGTTCAACTATGACGTGTTCTATGGTGGCAAGCATCCTTACGACCTGAAGCGCAGCGAGCAGACATATGCACACTTCGACTATTGGCAGCGTGGCATAGGCAACCATTCGTGCGGTGGAGACTCCTGTCTGCCGCAGTACCAGACACCGACAGGCGAGCATGTTGTCACTCTGAGGTTCAGACCAGAGTAAAGAAAACACTTTTTATTGTAATGATACAGAAAAAGCGATATGAGAATCTTTCGTTAAAGTTCTCATATCGCTTATATTTAATGCTTTAAGCTATACAGATAGCTCGTTGAGCAATCAATACTCATCCTCGTTGAAGAGAAATTGTTTTTACTACTCTGAAATACCCTAAACTGTCCTTGTGACAAATTTCATGTCCCTACCCCCCGATGTGTTAATTAAAATCAATACGGCAAAGAAAGACAGTGAATGGCGAAATTAGCCATTAGGGTATGGCTGTTATTCCAGCAACCATTTCATATACCATTCTGCCAAAGGCGATGGGCAAGCCAACATACCGCAATTTTGCTGTAAGTAGAGAAACGTATGCGGTTCTTGGGTTGATAGCGTTCGTTGTAAACAACAATACTTCTGCCACTGACACAATTCTCTGTCTTTACTTCCACAGGAATTATCTCGT
>CALBYK010000227.1 GCA_937889855.1 uncultured Prevotella sp. | reverse complement strand
AGGAGTCTGGTAGCACTCGAAAATCTCAAACACTTTGCGCAAGAACCCGGTAGCGAAGAGCATGCGGCTTGACTTTATCTTGATAGCCGTGATATTGTCCTTGGCTGCTACAGCCTTTATCTTGCCCTTGATAAGCACATTATCGATAATAGTGCCTTCAGCCTGCGGGTCCATGGTGTTCTTAAGGCGGACAGGAATACCTGCAAACTTGGCAGGCTGTACACAAGTAGGATGAAGAATCTTGGCACCGAAATAAGCAAGTTCGGCAGCCTCTTCAAAATTAAGCTGGCGTATAGCGTCGGTTTTGTCAACAACGCGCGGGTCGTTATTGTGCATGCCGTCAATGTCGGTCCAAATCTGGATTTCTTCGGCAGGCAACGCCGCTCCTATGAGGGAAGCAGTGAAGTCGCTGCCACCACGCTGGAGATTGTCCACCTCGCCATAGGCGTTACGGCATATGAAACCCTGTGTGATGTACACCTGATATCCTTCGTTCTCCTTCATTATTGCCGACAGTTTCTCCTTGATATACTGAGAGTCGGGCTCTGCATTCTTATCTGTACGCATAAAGTCCAGCGCAGAGAGAAGACACACCTTCACGCCTTTTTCGAGCAAGTAGTTGGTAACCATATTGGTACTTATAATCTCGCCCTGCGCCACTATGTTCTTCTCCTCAAAGCTTGTGAACAGGTCCTTGGTGAACGATCTCAGATAGTCAAATTCGGTTGCGAGAAACTCTCTTGTACGCTGCTTGTATTCTTCGGTGGAATAAAGCTCTTCCACGTGCTGCAAATACTTTCGTTCCAGATTGTTTATCACGTCATTGGCACCATCCGAATTCTTCTTGTATAGATAGTTTGAAATCTCGACAAGCGAATTTGTTGTACCCGACATAGCCGAAAGAACCACAAAAACCTGTTCCCCCGACTCCGAAACCATTGTAGCAACCGATTTCATGCGCTCTGGAGAGCCCACAGAGGTTCCCCCAAACTTCATTACCTTCATATTATTTTGACTTTTATTTATACTTACTGTTTATTATATTCACTTGTTATGTCTGTGAGCTTTCCATCCTCACACTTATACACATACCCAGGAAACTTATCTATCATACCAAGATTATGTGTGGAAATCACTACTGACGTGCCTGCATGACTAATCTCATATAGCAGTCCGACTATTTTCTCTGCCGTGTCTGTATCCAAGTTGCCGGTAGGCTCATCAGCGATAATAATCTTCGGATTGTTAAGCAAAGCACGTGCAATGGCAATTCGCTGCTGCTCTCCACCCGACAACTCATGCGGAAGACGCTTGCGCATATCCTGCATGCCAACAGCCTCAAGCACTTCCTGAACGCGGTCGTTCATCGCCTTCGACGATTTCCATCCTGTAGCCCTCAACACGAAAGTAAGATTCTGCTCCACATCACGGTCGTGCAAAAGCTGGAAATCCTGAAATATTATTCCCATCTCCTTGCGCAATGCCGGAATGTCTTTACGCCTTATCTTAAGCAGATTCTTGCCCAGCACCTCAGCCTTCTCGGCATCTCCCTTGTTGAAGTCTACCTCACAATAAAATGATTTCAATAGGGACGACTTGCCGGCTCCCACTTTTCCTATAACATAAACAAACTGTTGGTTGTCAATGTGGAAATCGACGTCTTGCAGAATCAGTTCGTCTGCCTGATATATTTTAGCCTTACTATAATCTATTAACATAATTGATATTAATGTTTGTGCCAGTTGGGATTATGACGTGTTTGCAGCTCTTTGGCAATATCCTCTATGCGCAGTCCTTTGCTTGCAAGAAGCACTATAAGATGGTAGAACATGTCTGACGCCTCATACACAAGGCGCTCATTTGTGCCGTTTGTCGCTTCTATCACCGCCTCGAGAGCCTCCTCACCTACTTTCTGAGCCATACGGTTCAATCCATCCTTGAAAAGGGATGTGGTGTACGAGCCCTCCGGCATCTCCTCATGACGCTTATTGATAAAATCCTGCAACTCTGTAAGAAACAGCAACGGATTCGACTCATTTGTCTCCCCCCAACACGTGTCGGTTCCGAGATGGCAAGCAGGACCGTGCGGGTTAACCTTTACAAGCAATGTGTCGTTGTCACAATCCGACTTTATGCTGACCAAATCCATATAGTTGCCTGAAGTCTCGCCCTTCGTCCATAGACACTTGCGGCTACGACTCCAGAAAGTAACCTTTCCGGTAGCAATAGTTGTCTCGTAGGCTTCCTTGTTCATGTATCCCAACATAAGGACATTCTTGGTCACATTGTCCTGAACTATGGCAGGAACAAGTCCGCCTTGTTTTTCAAAATCAATTTCCATAAGCGCTGGTATATATACTTAATTATTGTCTTACTTTTATTCCTTTGGCAGCCAGATACTTCTTCAAGTCGGCTATGCCAATCTCACCAAAATGGAATACACTTGCAGCCAGAGCAGCGTCAGCCTTGCCATTGGCAAACACATCATAGAAGTCGGCCATGCATCCAGCCCCGCCACTGGCGATAACC
>CALBYK010000226.1 GCA_937889855.1 uncultured Prevotella sp. | reverse complement strand
ACTCGATGCTGCCGTTGTTCAGACGCACGGGGTCAGTGCCACTGTGCCGATGGATGAACCATTGGCGCAGGTAGGAGGGCATTTTGATGTAGATGTGGAAGTCGCTCATAATATTCGGGTGGAATGGTTTCGAGCGCAAAGATACTACACTTTTAGTGTACCTGTATGGAGTGACACAAGCGCAGAACGTAGAAGTGAGAATGCATAGCCTTATGTCAGTTTTATAATGTCGTTCCATCTTGTTGTCGGACATGCACTCTTGTGCTCATGTTTTATGGCATCTGCAAACTTCTTTCCTTTTGGATATTGTTGTGAGGAAAGAATTACGGTCTCGGTGCCGTCAACCTTGTTGATTTTGTCAACGGTGCTGTCAAGATGAGCCATGTGCTCGTGCCGCTTTGCATTGAATGTGAAAAGGTCGGGCTGAATGGCAGTGTTAGGTACAACACCCATGAGGATAACACCGGCCCGTTTATAGAAGATGTCGTGTCGGTAGATTTTTCTAAGGCATGAGGTGGCAGCTTTGACAATATCAATTGTAGATGATGACGGAGTTGAAAATGTCACTTCTGCCATATTCTGATATTGGGTAAGTTCCGGTCGGAAATGGTTTGAGTCGATGAACACGCCTACGATATTGGTGGCCGACTGTTGTTTGCGCAGCTTTTCCGCGCATCTTGCCGCAAAGTTGGCTATATGAGTGCGCAGCGTGTCAAAATCATGCACCATACCGTTAAAGCTACGGCTCGTGCAGACACTTTTCTTCGTGGCAGTAATGTCATCTGGAACACAATCAATGCCGTTGAGTTCAGACCAGGTACGCTCAACGACAATCGTTTTGAAGGTGGAAGCCACCCAAGAGCGTGCATGAACGGCAAAATCAAAAGCTGTCTTGATTCCCATACTTTCGAGGCGTGCGGCATAGCGGTGTCCGATGCCCCACACTTCGCCTATGGGATATAACTTGGAAGCCTTCATGCGTCGCTCATCTGAGTCAATAATGCAAACATGATTGTAGCCAGGGTATTTCTTGGCAAAATGCGAGGCCATTTTAGCCAACGTCTTGTTAGGGGCTATACCTATGCTAATAGGCATCCCGACGGAATGTAGGACGCGGTCATGCAGTTTTGTGCCCCACATCTTGAGTTGTTCGTGGGAAAAGCCGTCGAGTATAGCAAAAGCCTCGTCAATGGAGTAGCGGAAACACTGTGGAGCCATGTCACGGATAATGGCCATGACGCGACCGGTGATTTCTCCATAAAGTTCATAGTTTGATGAAAAAGCCTCTATACGGGTACTCGGGAAGAGCTGCCTTAATTGAAAGAAAGGAGTGCCGGCCTTGATGCCCAATTGTTTTGCCTCTGCGCTGCGAGCCACAACACAGCCGTCGTTGTTGGAAAGCACGACAACGGGCTTCCCATCCAAGTCAGGACGGAAAACGCGCTCACAACTGACATAGCAGTTGTCGCAGTCACAGATAGCATACCACTTCATTGCTTTATCTTCTCCATTGCTTAATAGTCCACACTACAACGCCCCAAACTCTGAAATTGTCGTCAGCGTCAATGCGTATGGGCGAGTAATTTGAGTTGGCTGGGCGAAGTTCTATATAGCCTTCATCCTTGTGTGTGAGGTCAAGATATTTTATAGTAAACTCACCATTGACAAAGGCGACAATAATATCTCCGTCAATAGGCTGTATCGAGCGATCGATTACGGCAATGTCATTATCGCATATGCCGGCATCAATCATAGAGTCGCCTGAAACACGGCCGTAGAACGTGGCTTCTGGGTTTTTTATGAGGTCGCGGTTGAAATCAAGACTGTCATGAAGGTAGTCTTCTGCCGGACTTGGAAAACCTGCCTTTATAGTTGGGGCGAGTGCGAGTGCAAGTTTACTTGCGAAGTCGCCTTTTAGGAGTTTTATTTTTGACATTTCTAAGTTTCTTGAAAGCAAGCCACACATCATTAGTGGATAAATGCGTAAATTCATCTAAAGGATTGCAAAGGTACACCATTTATCTCAAAACGCCAATATCAATGGATACAAATCGTGAAGTTGAAACTCTTGTTGTTTCCTGTGATTATTGTTTGGATGGGTCGCAAATAGACAGATGCCAAATTAATAAGATAATAGATAAAAATGTTTGTGAAAGAAGAAAAGGGTCGCCCAGTGATGTGATGAAACTCCGAGTATGTAAGATTTGAGAGCTCTCCGCCTTTGTAATCCACCGGCTTTGCAGCTTAGTCCACTGAGGGTTTTATATGGCCCGCCATTGGCAAAAGAAGTCTTCTCGGTTTCGATTTTTTTATTGATGAGTATCCCGATCAAACTGGCACGACCCCTATATCGTTAATAAAGTCTTTCGCTTTTTTGCATTGCAAAGTTACGATTTTCGTTTCATACTGCAAAATGTTTCTGCCATTTGTTTTCTATTTATTCTGATGTCAAGGCTTGGGTTGCAATACTTAATCATTGCTTGATTATTATATAAATATTCAATTAAGTTTCATTTAATGTAAAATAACAGATTTGTAATGTTGTTTTTACAAAATAAATAGTAATTTTGTAACAGTTTTATTAAAGTGTGATAATTAGAGAGATTGTAATAAAGGCATTCAGGCCTCATTTGATTTTTCATTCACTTGTGTATAAGGATAATAATTGCAGAATTTATAAATTAATATAATTATGAGAAGATTTTTACTTAGCGCTGCTTTGGTGGCAGCTTGTGGTGTAGCTTCCGCGCAGAAGCTTACGTATTATCCGTGGACATCCAATGGCTATCTTCAGGCCATTACATGCTCACAGAACGGACAGTTCATCGGTGGTGAGGACATGCCTGGCCAGGCATTTATCGCAAACATGAAAACCGGCGAGATAAAATATTTTGCCTCAGAGCATATTGGCGAGGACACAGGTGACAATGATGCTTGCGTTAACAGTGTGAACGATGAGGGTGTGGGCTTTGGCTATTTTGAGGGACATGCAGCCAAGTTTGACTTCAACACAGGTGAGTATACTAAACTCTCTGATGAAAGCTCACTTGTGAAAAGTGCGACATCCGACGCTGCTTTGGCATTTGGTGTGACGTACGATAAGGGATACAATCAGTTTCCTTGCTTTTGGAACGCTGAAGGGACAAAGAGCTCTTTGCCAACATTCTCAGACGAGGTTCTCGGATATGAGACAATGGGCTACAAGGTCATGCAGGCAAGCGCTGACGGATCGACAGTCGTTGGTGCGGCCATTGACAATTTCTCTACCTATCCTATGGTGATTTGGCATCGCAACAATGACGGTCAGACTTATTCGCTCAATGTCGCTTCAAGGCGTTTCTTTGACGGCTCGTTCACGCTCACTGGTTTCCAGAAGTACGACAAGGTTACGGCTGAGGCTGTCAGTGCCAACGGCAAGTGGGTTGCGCTCTCCATTCACGACAAGGCCACAGATGAGGATGGCTACGCTCCTCTCTACGGTCAGGTTATCGCGCGTTATGATGTGGAGGCAGACACTCTCGGCTTGATTGAATGTCCTGACGCTTCACCTGAGCTTTTCTACAATGCCAATGGCATCGCCAATGACGGAACCATTATTGCCTCAACAGAGGACCAGAACACGTACGCTACCAAAGCTTTTATATGTCCTGCACGCAGCAGTAAGGCTATTGCAATGAGTGAGGCTTTCCCGGAAATAAAGGAGCTGCAAACAATGGATGCCAACGAGTTGAATCAGCCGTGTGCCATTAGTGGTGACGGCCGTTATATTGTAGGCTATGGCTATGTTGATTATGACGACAAAAATCTGTGCCTTGGCTCTTACGTAATTGACACAAAGAGTTCAACAACAGGTGTGGAGAATGTTGCTGAGGGCGAGGAATCAAGTAAGGTGGTTGCTTCTTATGATATCGAGGGTAAGAAAATCAGCAATCCTACGAATAACCGTCTTGTCATCAATCGCCTTGCCAACGGCAAGAGCGTTAAGCGGATTGTTAAGTAATAAACATTCTTCATTTTTACATATCCTACACGCAATTTGCAGATATATAGATTAATGTAGATTGTGATGTATAAATTTGCGCAAATAAGGTGTGTCAAGACTGTTATGGTCTTGACACACCTTGTTCTTATTTTATTCCTTCATTAGGAAAGCCTTGAAGTCGTTGAAGTTTTTCGACATCCCTATGCTTTTCTTTTTGCCTTTCATAAATGCGGCAAGACGTTCAGGTATTGTCACTTCCGCGCCGATGGCGCTTTCCACCGTGTCTTTGAACTTTGCAGGGTGTGCCGTTTCTCCGAACACGCCCACTTCGCCGTCGAGCAGAAGGTCCTTCAGAGCCTGGTAGCCACATGCCCCGTGAGGGTCGAGTATGTAGTGGTTGTCGTTGTAGCAGTTGCTCATGGCCTGACGTATCTGTTTGTCGTTGTATGTTGCACCGCTCATGAGGCTGGATATCTTCCGCCAGTCGCCCTTAAAGAGGTCCTGTATGCGTGCGAAGTTGCTCGGGTCGCCTACGTCCATGGCGTTGGCGATAGTTTGTATGCTCGGGCGCGGACTGTACTTGCCCGTCTGCAAGTATTTATATACAATGTCGTTGGCGTTGTTGGCAGCGATGAACCTCTTCACGGGCAGTCCCATCTCGCGGCCGAAGATGGCAGCGGTGATGTTGCCGAAGTTGCCGCTTGGCACGCATATAACGTAGCCGTTCTGCTTGCCCATGCGCTTTAGTTGTGCGTAGGCATAGAAGTAGTAGAATGCCTGCGGCAGGAACCGCGCCACATTTATGGAATTGGCTGACGTCAGGCGCATTTTGCCGTTTAGCTCGTCGTCCATGAAGGCTTGCTTTACGAGAGCTTGGCAGTCGTCAAACACGCCGTCCACCTCGATGGCTGTGATGTTATGTCCGAGCGTGGTGAACTGGCTCTCCTGAATCTTGCTCACCTTTCCCTTCGGGTATAGCACGTATACGTGTATGCCATCCACACCGAGGAATCCGTTTGCCACGGCAGAGCCGGTGTCACCGCTTGTTGCAACCAGCACGTTCACGTTCTTGGCTCCCTCCTCACGGATGAAGTATTGTAG
>CALBYK010000225.1 GCA_937889855.1 uncultured Prevotella sp. | reverse complement strand
TTGTCGTCTATGTCAACATCCTTTATGACCTCGCCGCGATGATTCCTGGTGTTGGCAAGGCCATAAAGGATGTTGACATAGACGACAATGCCTTCAAGGGCATTGAGGCCATCATCAAGAGTATGACGCCTAAAGAGCGTACCAACCCCGAGATTCTCAATCAAAGCCGCCGCATGCGCATAGCTAAAGGCAGCGGCACGAATATACAGGATGTCAACCGCCTCATCAAGCAGTTTGACCAGACACGCAAGATGATGAAGCTTGTTACCGGCACAAACATGGCGAAGATGGCCGGAATGATGAGCAAGATGAAGGGCATGCCAGGCATGCCGAAATTCTAATTGTGTAAAGCGAGTTAATATGCAACTAATAGACGGAAAAGCCACAGCCGGAGCAATAAAGGCGGAAATAGCCGAAGAGGTGAGGTCTATAGTGGCGGCAGGCGGCAAGCAGCCACATTTGGCTGCCGTGCTCGTTGGGCATGACGGAGGCTCGGAAACATACGTCAAGAACAAAGTCATAGCCTGCGAGAAGTGTGGCTTCAAATCAACACTGATAAGATATGAGGACAATGTGAGCGAGGAGGAACTGCTCGCTTGTGTAGACCGTCTCAACCATGACGACGACGTTGACGGGTTCATTGTACAGCTACCATTGCCTCCCCACATCGATGAGCAGAAGATAGTCGAGGCCATTGACTACCGTAAGGATGTGGATGGCTTCCATCCTGTAAATGTAGGACGTATGGCCATAGGGTTGCCATGCTTCATATCTGCAACGCCACTTGGCATCATCACTCTGCTCAAGCGATATAATATCCCCACGAGCGGAAAGAAGTGTGTGGTGCTGGGACGAAGCAATATAGTGGGCAAGCCTATGGCTCAGCTAATGATGCAGAAGCAGTATGGCGATGCCACGGTCACTGTCTGCCACTCGCACACGAAGGACATAAGGCGCGAATGCCTGGAGGCCGACATTATAGTTGCCGCTATAGGAAAGCCTAACTTTGTAACGGCTGATATGGTGAAGCCAGGCGCTGTCGTGATTGATGTTGGGACAACGCGTGTGCCTGACGCTTCGCGCAAGAGCGGGTTCAGACTCAATGGTGACGTGAAGTTTGACGAAGTGGCAGAAAAGTGCTCGTTTATCACGCCTGTGCCAGGTGGCGTGGGCCCCATGACCATATGCTCTTTGATGAAGAACACTCTGGCAGCTGGAAAGAAAGAGTACTATAAGTAGGATATGACTGCAGACGAATATTACAGACTCGGCAACGAGTATAGGCGCAAAGGCGACTGGAAGCATGCCCTCGACAACTATATGGAGGCGATAGCTCTTGACCCTGAGTCGCCGGCGGTGGAGGCAAAGCAGATGCTTGACGACATCCTTGAATACCGCTGTAAGGACATGTACAATCCTTGAAAAAGGTGACGTGCAATGCCAGATAAAACACTGATAACCCCTTATTTCTAAATACAAACATTATGGGAAAGATAAAAGGTGCCATCGTGGTCGATACCGAC
>CALBYK010000224.1 GCA_937889855.1 uncultured Prevotella sp. | reverse complement strand
TAATTCCGGGTGGATTGGCGACAGTGCCTACGTGCGACCTTATGAAATATCTAAAGGACTATGTGTCGCGCGAGCAAGTGGATCACATAGTCATTGGCGAGCCGCGGCAACTCAACGGTGAACCAAGTGAGAACCTCACCCGTGTGAGACAGTTTGCCGCCCAATGGCGCAAGCAGATGCCTGACATACCGCTCGAGTTCTATGACGAGCGTTTCACGTCAGTGCTTGCTCACAGGACTATACTCGATAGCGGCATTGGCAAGAAAGCACGACAAAACAAGGCACTTGTAGATGAGATAAGTGCCACGATAATTCTACAAGACTACCTTCGGATGAAGGGAATATAACATTCAAGAATACAGATGATTTTACCTATTTACACTTACGGGCAGCCCGTGCTCCGTAAAGAGGCCCATGACATAACCCAGGAATATCCAGAATTGAAGACCCTCATTGCCAACATGTGGGAGACGTTAGCCGAGAGCGAGGGCATCGGTCTTGCAGCACCACAGATAGGCTTGGACATACGTCTCGTTGTCATTGACCTTGACGTGTTGAGCGATGATTTCCCCGAATACAAGGATTTCCGCCATGTATACATCAACCCTTACATTGTGGAATATGATGAAGACTCAAAGAAGGAAACAATGGAGGAAGGATGTCTCTCATTGCCAGGAATCCACGAGAGTGTGACACGCCCAACGCGCATCCATGTCACATATATGGACGAGGACTTCAACGAGCACGACGAGTGGGTGGAAGGCTATCTCGCACGTGTGATGCAGCATGAGTTCGACCATCTTGGGGGCAAGATGTTCATAGACCGAGTATCTCCTATGCGCCGTCAACTTATACGTGGCAAGCTCAAGAACCTGCTGCTTGGACGTTTCCGTTGCTCTTATCGCACAAAAGTGCCGAGAAAGTAAGAGGTTTTGGTGTAGTTGGGATAGTTTCCCACACCGGAACTTACAAAAGTGACAACAAGCATGTGGGTGTCGAGCGGACGCTTGACACCCACATCTTGATTGCCTGTACATATTTCAGTCTGTCCTATTCCTGCTATGAAACATATAATTCTCTTTATCGCTCTAATTGTCTCAGTCATTTCTCCCGCGCATGCACAGTTTAATACAGACCGTTTGATGATTTCCGGGCGAAGTGCCTTGTATTATGAGGATTATGTGCTCTCCATTCAGTATTTCAACCAAGTCCTCACAGCAAAGCCTTATTTGTATGAACCTTGGTTTTATCGCGGACTCGCAAAGTTCTATCTCGACGATTTCTCAGGAGCAGAAGTCGACGTGACAAAGGCAGTAGAGTTGAATCCCTACATTTACAATATGTATGAACTGCGTGGTCTGTGCCGTATACGTCAGAAGAAGTTCAGTCTTGCTATTGGTGACTACGATAGCTCCATACGCCTTAATCCCCAAAACCAAGCTGCATGGTACAACCGTGCCCTGTGCCGTGTTGAGCAGAAAGACTATGCACATGCGCAACTGGAACTTGACACCATTGTGAGCAAATGGAAATCGTTTGCCGGGGCTTATTCGCTTAAGGCACAGATATATCTTGCCGAGAAGGACACAATGCAGGCCGACCTTTGGCTTGACCGCGGCCTCGAGATTGATCCATTTGATGCCGACGCGTGGACAACACGCGCCATGATATCGCTCTCGCGCTCACAATGGAAAAACGCTGACGAGTTTCTTAGCAAGGCAATACACTTGAAGCCAAAGAATGTTGGTAACTATGTCAATCGTGCCCTCGCCCGTTATAATCTCAACAACCTGCGTGGGACAATGGCCGACTACGACACGGCAATTGATCTTGACCCAGACAATTTCCTTGCCCATTACAACCGGGGACTACTGCGTATGCAACTTGGCGACGACAACCGTGCCATTGACGATTTCAACTATGTGATAAAGATGGAGCCTCAGAACATCCTCGCTATATACAACCGTGCTATACTGCTTGACAAGACCGGCAATCTGCGTGCAGCTATACGCGACTATACACGGATGATAGAACAGTTTCCAAACTTCTGGAACGGTCTGGCACGCCGTGCCTCGTGCTACAGGCGTCTCGGCATGACTGCCAAGGCCGAGCTTGACGAGTTCCGCATCTTCAAGGCACAGATGAATAAGCATCTTGGCATACAGCCGCGCTGGTCGAGTTCAAAGCGCAGGCAGATGCGCCGCCGTAGCGAGATTGACCCCGACAAGTATAGCGAGATGATAGTGGCTGATGAACAGATTCCTGAGCATGAGTACAAGAGCGACTACCGGGGACGTGTTCAGAACCATGCCTCAGGTATGGAACCAATGCAGATGTACAATCTGTCATATATACAGTATAGCAGTGATGTACATGCATATCACGCTTTCTCGCAAAATGTGGAAGCTTTCAACCTTGCCGACAGCAAGGCACCGCGCATCTTCGTGAATTGTGACAAAATCGTTCTTGACGAGCATGCGTCACGGTCGATGCTCTCACGCATTGACTCGCTCTCTGTGATGGTAGGCAAGTCGAATGATGAGCGTAGGCTTTTTCCTATATTGCTGCGACGTGCTGTGGCAGAGAGTGTGGCACAGGATTATGAGGCGGCGGTAAGCGACCTTACTGCGTGCATAGGTATTGATTCCACATCTGTGCTTGCTTTGTGGCAACGGGCATATTGCCAGACTATGCTCAACGAGTTTGCCTGTTCGAACACCCCGTTGTCTGCTAAAGGCTCGTTATCCAAGACAATAGGAATTATGGCTGACATAGACCGCGCGTTGGCACTCGACACCGATAACCAGTATCTCTACTACAACCGCGCTAATGTCCATTTTGCCAACAAGGACTACACACTTGCCATTGATGATTATACACGGGCGATTAATATTGACGGCAATCTTGCAGAGGCCTACTACAATCGTGGGCTCGCACGCATACAGAACGGACTGAGAGGGGAAGGAATATCCGATTTGAGCAAGGCTGGAGAGTTGGGACTGTACCGTGCTTATAGTGTAATTAAGCATGTGTCGGCGGCTTTTTCAAGGTAAAAACTAATGAGATTGCAAAAACAAATACATATGAGCAGACTACTACGCCTCAAAATCGCATTGGTTCTCATGCTGTTGGCTCTGTGTCATGCCGCCACGGCAGATGTCGGGAAAAGACAGAAAGAGGCCTACGCTATGTTCACGTTAGGAGAGGAGTCGTATTCCGACAAGCTTTATTCATCTGCCATGAAGAGTTATCTTGATGCCCTCCGTATAGCCGAGCACGACGGATATAATGAGATAACGGCTCGGGTGTATAATGGCATAGGTAACCTTTACAGTACACAAGGCGACTATCAGATGGGTGTTTACTTCTACCGCAAGGCTCTTGCCATGAGTAAGTACACTGGCCATAAAGTTCTGCAGAACGCTATACTCAACAATCTTGTAGGAGCCGCGTGCTTTATAGGTCAGGTGGATAGTAGCATTGTATATCTACGTCAGCTTGAGTTAAACAAGGTGAAGACACCCGACTACAAATACAATATCCTCATGGGACGTGGACTTATAGCTAAAAGCCAAGGTCATTCAGGGGAGGCGGCAGGTTGCTATATCATGGCGCGTGAGTATGCCAAGGTTCATCATATGGACTTCTCGTACATTGACACTTCTAACTCGTGTCTTGCCATGCTCTATATGGATACAGGACACCCCGACTCAGCCATTTTCCTCTTGCGCAAGAACGAGGCTTGGGCACGTAGTACTCACCAGAGCGACCAGCTTGCAGAAACTCTACACCAGCTTGCCATGGCTTATGACGCCAAGGGGAACGCCACTATAGCGTCGGCTTGCCGTATGGAATATGTGAATTTGATAGACTCGATTCACCATAGTGACGAGTTTAACGCCATGAAGAACGAGCAGTTTCTATATGATGCCAAGAAGAATGCAAGCAAGATAAATATGCTTACAAAGCAGCAGTCGTTCAACGAGCAGCAAATACGTATGCAGAACCGGTGGCTCGTCACTCTTGCCACAGGTTTTGTAGTCATAGCAATGTTGCTTGTGGTGGCATACGTACAGAAACGGCAGCTACGACAGGCTTACGATAAACTTTACGACCAGAGCCTGCTCACACTTGCGAATGACAGCGGAGACGATAGCAATAACCATACCACCGCGTCCATACTTACCGACAGTCAACGCTCATCCTTGCTTGACAATATACACCGCGTTATGGAATTGCCAGAAGAGTTTTGTCGGCCCGACTTCTCTATCGACCGCCTTGCGCAACTTGTCAATTCCAACCAACGGTATGTTTCGGAGGCTATAAACGACGGTTATGGCAAGAACTTCCGAACCTTTCTCAATGAATATCGCATAAAAGAGGCAATGCAGCGTCTTGCCGATGTTGAGCATTATGGCGGATATACCATAAAGGCAATATCCGAAAGTGTGGGCTACAAATCACAAGCCAATTTCATAACTGTATTTACCAAGCTGACAGGAATGAAACCTTCAATGTATCAAAAGATATCTAAAGAACGCAGATAGATTGGAATTTGATACATTCATGGGCGTTTTCTGTTACTTTTTCGTGAAATAGTAATGTTTTTCAACACAAAACAACCATAATTGTTGAATTTTGTCGTTAACTTTGCGATTGTAAAGTCAGTATTACAAAAACCTATAATTATGGATAAAAACATTAAAACAGGTCATGCCGCAACAATGTGGCTCAAGTGTGCAGCATCAGTATGCACGGCAACATTACTTTCGACAGCAGTTTGTGCGCAAGGTGTAACAAAGCCTGCAAATATCAAGGCCACCGAGAACAACGGATACGTCACTCTTTCTTGGAATCGTGTGGCAAATGCCGATATTCTTCTCAATGAGGGTTTTGAGGGCGAAAATATTCCTGACGGGTGGAAAGTGCAAACAACAAATACATTCGACAAAACATTCACATGGTTCTGTTTTCCAACTCCCGAACAGAAGGATCAGGCTGAGGAAGAAGGCACAGAGGATGAACTCGACACATGGAGGTATAGTGGTAAAGGCAGTGCCGTTGTTTCATGGGACCAGATAGGTGTGCACGAAGACGGCTCTCCAGCCACACAGGACGAATGGCTAATTACACCGGCAACGGCTGGTGCACAGTATGTTGACTTCTATACGTACATAGACCCCACGATTCTTGAATATGGGGCCAATGATGAGTTTCCCGACCACTACTACGTGAAGGTGAGCCACGATGGCGGCACAACGTGGAACATTCTGTGGGACGCACGCTATGACAGTGACGGGTCAGAAGGCTGGCAACATGTGTCGCTATATCTTGGCGACCCGTCTGAGGGAGCGCCAATTGTGGCATTCCATGCCTTAGGCGACCAGGCAGAGCCAACAACAGGCCTATATTTCACTTGGGCAATAGACGATGTGCGGCTCTACAAGGACGCCAACTCAACATCTGACGTGCCGGCAACAACCTACAACGTGTTGCTTGACGGCGATGTTATAGCCAGTGGTATTAAGTCGACTTCCTACACTGACAAATCCGACAAGACACCAGGCGAGCATATCTATGGCATACAGTCGGTGTCGGGCGACCAGACTGCTGAGGCAGTAAATACCAAGGTAGAGGTACATGCTCCATCCTTGAACGCTCCTACAAATGTTAAGGCAGTGGCGGAATATGACGACGAAACGGGCAAATACAATGTAACGCTTTCATGGGACGCCCCGGAGGGCGACCGCACTCCTGCTTACTACGTGTGCTACGCCAACGATGCAATGTTTGCAGGATGGGTGGAGCCTGACGAGCATTCTGTAGAGCAGACAGGTGTGAACCGTGGCGTGCAGTATTATGCCGTTAAGGCAGTGTACGAGAATCCTGACGGTGAGTCGGAGCTTGTAGGCGACCTTGTGGCAATGGGCACACGCAACACACCGTCCGAACTCAATGTCGATCTTGTTGACGGCAACGCCAAGCTATCCTGGAAGGCGCCGAAACAATCTGAGTACACATGCGGCAAATACGCTATTTATCGCGGCAACAAGTTCTTGGCTGACGTTGATGCCAATACTACTGCCGAATACACTGACGTTGATGTTCCTGAAGGCAAATACGACTATGCTATAAAGGCAGTCTACACCGACGGTGTAATCTCGTTGCCAGTTACAGCAAGTGTAAATAACGGTACAAAAATATACACACTCCCGTTTGAGGAGGACTTCAACGGCGGACTTAAGCCTGCCGACTGGACAGTGGAGCGCGTTAACTCATCAATGAAGAGCGACTATTTGTGGCGCTTCGACAATTGGTATGAGCTCCCGGTTAATGGTGGAGGCTTCGAGGGCAACTTTGCGTCGATGACGTCCAGCGTGTCACCGATGGTGTCAATGTTTGCCGTGCTTGAGTCGCCAGCTATCAAGGCAAAGGCAGAAGACGGTGAGACAATTGTCATGGAGTTTGACATTGACTACAGTTCTGTAGAAGCACAAGTTGCACAGAAATCTAATGCCGGGCTGCGCTACTCTTACAATCAAGAGGACTGGGCTGACGTGTGTGAAGAGTTTGATGGCTATTCGGCTGCCGACCTTGTTGAGGGCGAGACTTGCAAGCCGCAGCACATGATGCTTGATGTCACAAGATGCTTTGAGTCGGGTGATGCTGTTTACTTTGGCTGGTACTACGAAGCTAAGAAGGCACAACATATTGCTATTGACAACGTTAGAATTTACGCGAAGTCGGTGACAGGCATAAGCGGTCTTAAAACAACGGATGCCCCACATGACAATGCGCTTTACAACATTAGTGGGCAGCGTGTCAACGTCAATTGCGGCAATGCAGCCCCGGGTGTGTATATCCAAGGCGGAAAAAAGATAGTCGTTAAATAAGCAACAATACATGATTCAGTGAGCTAAATTGGTCTGCCGGACAATACCGGTGGACCTTTTTTATTGATATAATAGCGGCAATGTCAGAATAATGTCGTAATTTTGTAACCTAAAACAAATTAAGTATCAAGAAAACAATAAATTAACCATATTCAAATAATGACCTTCCAAAAGTTGAGAAATTTACTGGCTTTGGCGCTTCTTATGCTTTGCGCCGCAGTTTCGGCTAGCAACAACACTTACATTCCACAAAAACGCGAGTTTCGCGGAGCGTGGATACAATGTGTCAACGGGCAGTTTATAGGACTGTCCACCCAAAAGATGCAGCAAACTCTGGCTTACCAGCTTGACGAACTGCAGAAGGATGGTGTCAACGCCATCTTCTTTCAGGTGCGTGCCGAATGTGACGCCCTCTATCAAAGCGACATCGAACCGTGGAGCCGTTTCCTTACAGGAAAACAAGGCAAGGCACCGCAGCCTTACTGGGACCCTCTGCAATGGATGATAGACGAGTGCCACAAGCGTGGCATGGAGCTTCATGCCTGGCTTAACCCGTATCGTGCCAAGACCAAAAACACTACCAGTCTCGCCAAAAATCATGTTGCAATGACGCATCCCGGTAGGGTGTTCCCTTATGATGGTTTGTTTATACTCAATCCGGGAATTCCTGAAAACCGTGAGTATATAATAAAGGTAGTGGACGACATAGTATCGCGGTATGATGTCGACGGCATACATATGGACGACTATTTCTATCCTTATCCCGTTGCGGGAATGCCAATTAATGACGACCGAGAGTATAGAATGTACAACAATGGCATTGCCGACCGTGGCGACTGGCGCCGCGACAATGTAAATGTGTTCATCAAGGAGTGTGGGGAGAGTATTCATAAAATTAAGCCTTGGGTAAAGTTTGGCATCTCGCCGTTTGGTATTTACCGAAACAAGCGGG
>CALBYK010000223.1 GCA_937889855.1 uncultured Prevotella sp. | reverse complement strand
TCACCGTGAGTATGGCGGCGTGGTGCCTGAGCTCGCGTCGCGTGCCCATCAGCAGAACATCGTGCCTGTTGTGAGCGCGGCACTTAAGCGTGCCGGCATAACAAAGGAGCAGCTGTCGGCTGTGGCCTTCACACGTGGACCCGGACTCATGGGCTCGCTGCTTGTAGGCGTGAGCTTCACAAAGGGATTTGCACGCGCGTTGGGCATACCGATGATAGATGTCAACCATTTGCAGGGGCATGTGATGGCTCATTTCATCAAGGAGAAGCCGGAGGACACAACGCCTCCGTTCCCGTTCATCTGCCTGCTTGTCTCGGGAGGCAACTCGCAGATTGTCAAGGTTAATGCCTACAACGACATGGAGGTGCTCGGACAGACAATAGACGACGCGGCAGGTGAGGCGATAGACAAGTGCTCAAAGGTTATGGGACTTGGCTATCCTGGTGGCCCTATCATCGACCGCCTGGCACGTCAGGGCAATCCTCTCGCTTACAAGTTCTCGGAGCCTCATATACCAGGCTTGGACTATAGCTTCAGCGGACTCAAGACGTCTTTCCTCTATAGTCTGCGCAAGTGGATAAAGGACGATCCCGACTTCATAGAGCACCACAAGAACGACCTTGCGGCAAGTCTCGAGCACACTATCGTTGACATACTTATGAAGAAGCTCCGCCTCGCTGTCAAGCAGACGGGCATAACGCATGTGGCTGTAGCAGGTGGCGTTTCTGCCAACAACGGGTTGCGCAACGCCTTCCACGACCACGCCAAACGCTATGGCTGGACCATATACATACCTAAGTTCAGCTATACAACCGACAACGCTGCCATGATTGGCGTAACGGGCTATTACAAGTTCCTTGACAAGGACTTCTGCTCTATCGACAAGCCTGCATTCAGCAAGGTGACATTCAAGTAAAAGAAAGGGTGTGCCGGGCTCCTGCCCGACACATCCAATAAATAACTAATAGAAAAACAGAATATGGAATTTGAAAAGAAAATATTGAGCCGTGAGATACAGCAGTATCTTTATGAGACTGGCATGACTGTAGGCTCAGCCGAGAGTTGCACGGGCGGACGCATTGCCGAGTCTATAATAGCTGTTCCTGGAGCCTCCACTTATTTTAAGGGTGGCATAATCTCTTACACCAACGAGGTGAAGGAACGTCTGCTTGGCGTCAGCCATGAGCTTCTTGAGGAGCAGACGGCTGTCTGCGAGGATGTGGCAAAGGCTATGGTGAGAGGGGCTATAAACGCCCTTAATGTTGATTTTGCCATTGCCTCTACCGGAACGGCAGGTCCTGGCGGCGGTACTCCGGAGATTCCCGTAGGCACAATATGGCTCGCATGTGGCAACAAGGACAATATCGTCACGATGAAGCTTACAGAGGATTACGGACGTGACATCAACCTTGCCATCGCTACAAGCAAGGCTCTGCAGATGTTCATCTCTTTCCTTAAGGAGAACGCTCCGAAGACAACGGATGAGGGCAAGGCTCCTGTAATCCCCGTGGCAGAGTAGGGACGTAATTGGATGTTGCCGCGCTTTGCCTGCAACTTCTTTGCGTTACGGCTGATGTTTGGGCGGCAAATGGCTGAAATGGCGGTTTTTAAGCGCGAAAAACAAAAAAAATATTAAATATTAAACAATATCTAATGTAATGTTTTGTCGTTTGCAAAAAAGTCGCTAATTTTGCATCCTGTTTGGAATAGGTATCAAAAACGAATACAAAAAAGAAGATAGAAATGTCGAAAATTTGTCAGATTACGGGAAAGAAAGCCCAGATAGGTAACAACGTTTCGCACTCAAAGCACCGCACAAAGCGTTCTTTCGATGTGAACTTGTTCAGCAAGAAGTTCTTCTATGTTGAGGAGAACTGCTGGATTAGCCTCAAGATTAGCGCAGCAGGTCTGCGTCTTATTAACAAAGTGGGCTTGGACGCTGCCCTCAAGCAGGCTGTGTCTAAAGGCTATTGTGACTGGAGTGACATTAAAGTAATAGGAGAATAAGTAAATGGCATCTAAGAAAGCAAAAGGCAACAGAGTACAGGTTATTCTGGAGTGCACTGAAATGAAGAACAGCGGTCTGCCTGGAACAAGCCGTTACGTGACTACCAAGAATCGTAAGAACACTCCTGACCGTATGGAATTAATGAAGTATAACCCCATCCTTAAGAAGATGACTCTTCACAAGGAGATTAAGTAATAACATATAAGATATGGCAAAGAAAGCGGTCGCTACCCTCCACGAAGGTTCTACGGATGGTCGCGCATATACAAAGGTTATCAAGATGGTGAAGAGCCAGAAGACTGGTGCTTACATCTTCGACGAGCGCATGGTTCCTAACGAGGCTGTTAAGGACTTCTTCAAGAAGTAAATCAATCTCTTTTTCTAAGAGAGATTCTTAATAGAACCAATATAAGAAAGGCGGTATCAATATCATATTGATACCGCCTTTCTGCGTGTTATGCCCGTCTTGTTTTGTTTCTATCTGTTCTTGTACATGTCGTCATAGTAGTTTTGGTAGTCACCGGAGGTTACGTTGTCCATCCATTCCTGGTTGTCGAGATACCAGCGCACGGTTTTCTCTATGCCTTCCTCAAACTGTAGCGAGGGTTCCCATCCGAGTTGTCGCTGTAGCTTGCGCGAGTCGATGGCGTAGCGCATGTCGTGTCCCTTACGGTCGGTGACGTGTGTGATGAGGCCGAGGTCCTCGCCCTCCTTGCGTCCAAGCAGGCGGTCAACGGTCTTGATGAGCACATGTATGATGTCTATGTTTTTCCACTCGTTGAATCCGCCTATGTTGTAGGTTTCGGCAATCTTGCCCTGGTGGAATATGAGGTCAATGGCACGGGCGTGGTCTTCCACGTAAAGCCAGTCGCGCACGTTGAGTCCCTCGCCGTAGACAGGCAGAGGCTTGCGGTGGCGTATGTTGTTGATGAAGAGCGGGATGAGCTTCTCCGGGAAC
>CALBYK010000222.1 GCA_937889855.1 uncultured Prevotella sp. | reverse complement strand
TTACAATATAGAGAAACGCGGACAGTCGGTAGTCATAGGCGACCAAACGGGTATAGGCAAAGGCCGACAGGCTGCTGCTATGATTCGCTATGGACTGTTGTCTGGTTATCTGCCGATATTCTTCACCGACCGATACACCCTGTTCAGCGATATGTACCGCGACTGTAAAGCGCTTGGCATTAAGGAGGCACAACCGCTGGTGGTGAATGCAGGTGTATCGGTTGTCGACTTTGACCATGTAGTTGAGCAGAAAGCGACATGTACGCCCGACGAGATATGGACTCCCGCAGACGAAGAAGATAACGAAAAGTATGAGGCAGAGCGCATGGCGCTCTACCAGAAACAGTATGAGGTGGTGTACAAAGCTCCCAAGAAATCTGTCCTTCAAGAAATATTCATAAAAGGTGAACTGCCGCAGGATGCCTTCGACTATCTCATGATTACTTACTCCCAACTGAAAGATGCCAAACGAGACATGACACGTCTCAACTTTCTCATGGCGTTGTGCGAGCAACATCGTGTGCTATTCATCTTCGACGAAGCCCACAAAAGCAGCGGAGTGAACGCTGGCAAAGCATCGGTTATCACACAAGGCATAAACATGATTCTTGAGGAAATGCCTCAGACGCAATGTGTATTCCTTTCTGCCACCTTTGCCAAGCGCCCTGAATGTCTGCTCACCTTCATGAGACGCACGACCCTGAGTGCCTTGGCTACAGAAAATACGCTCAAGGATGCCTTGCATTGTGGTGGAGTGCCCATGCAAGAATACGTTTCGTCTTGTTTGGCTGCCGAAGGACAAATGATTAGGCGCGAGCACTCTGGCGAGGGTTTGCCTACTCCAGTCTATACATATCTTGATGAAGACCTCGACGTACATGGCGAGCAGTTTGACAAGGTGATGTTCTTCTTCCGTGAAATAGTAAAACTCTCTACAATGGTTCGCACAATGGTTAATCATGCCCTTATGTACAAAGTGCTTCTACCCTTCAACTGCTATCCTACAAGAGCACAACTTTTCTATATCAACAAAGTGTTGTTACTTTCCTTGAAAGCGAAAAAGGTAGCACAAGCCGCCATTGAGAATGTAAGGCAAGGAAGAAGTGTGGTGATTGGTATGAGCGACACGCTTGAGAGTATCGTACAGGACGTGACAGTGAACGAAGACGGATCAGTTCGTGGCGACATCTCTGCGTTGTTGTTGCGTTTGTTGGAAAAGACGGTTTGTGGAAGCGGCTCTACCAACAGTGCCAATCGACCTGTTTTTGAAATGGTAGAAGAATGGGAAGAAAAGTCATTGAAGGCAGAAGCCAAAGAGATAAGCGCCTACTACACAAGTATTAAGCAAGATATAACCGAAGAGGTGTTTCATCTCCCCGTGTCGCCTATCGACGTAATACGGCAGCTGATAACTGCCGAGAAGTTTGTTGCGCCCAATGGTGAATACCTAAACATCCGTTTTGAGGAATGTACGGGGCGAGCACACCAACTGGATTATCTCTCGCCTGAGGGCGATGACGACTTCATCAACGCTGTCATCGTGTCAAGAAAGAAGCGTCACTCTAATCTCATCTTCAATGATTTCCAAAACAACAAGTTAGATGTTATTCTCATCAATGCCTGTGGAGCTATAGGTGCAAGTGCGCACGCCATTTCCACCGCTGAGGTGCCTGAAGACCAAGTGCGCCAACGCAAGATGCTCATCGTGCAAAACGACCTTGATGTGAACATCGACTTGCAGAAGCGTGGCCGCATCAACCGAACCGGACAACGTGTCGACTTGCCACCATTGTATGAGTACATCATCACGGCCATACCATCGGAGAAGCGCCTCAATATGATGCTCCGGGCGAAATTGCGGTCGCTGAGTGCCAACACTGCCGCATGGCAAGACCAAGACCGTGAACAAGCCGACTTTGTGGACATTGACAACAAGTATGGCAATGAGGTGGCAAAAAAGTATTTGTCTGAACACCCAGAACAAGCAGTGGTCCTCGACCTTACACGCAATGTAACTGCAAGCCGGCTGCTCGCACGGAGTGCCATGCTAAGCGTTGCGGCACAACAGAGCATCGTAGATGACTTGATATCGGGCTACACGACACTTGAGGCTGAACTTCGCCGAATAAACCAATGGGACTTGGAACGCGAATTCCGTGACTTCGAGGCCGACTTTGTCAGGGAAGAACTTTTTACTACGGCCAAGGCGAAGACAAGGCTCGGCGGGTGCTCCTATCTGACGACATATAAATGCAAGCAAAAGACATTTCCGTATAGCTATGAAACATTGACTGAACTTTGTAGGAAAGCCAAGGCTGTTTACGGAAATCCATATAAGGAGAACCCTGCTTTACAGAAACAGGTGAAAGATTATTATGCATACCGCAACAAGGAGGTTGACCATCGCTTTAAAGCACGCAGCCAAATGCTGCATGACGGAGCAAGCTGCGTATTGACAACATATTGCGGTGATGAGAAACAGGCAAATACATGGTTGCAAAAAGCCTGCACGCCTGTAGACAAATGGAGTTCAACAGAATTTGAGGATGTGAAGGAGCAGAAGCGTGCCAAGCGAATCATGCAAAAACTGGTTTCGTTCTCTAACGAGTACAACCACCTGCTTGACGCAAAAAAAACAAGAGATGAAAAAATACGAAGAAGAACGGAAAAGGCTTGTCAAGGTCTTGTCAAGAGCAGAAATAGGAAACGGATACGTCATCACTGAGAATGTTGAGGGCGAGGTAATGCCACAAAATGGAATTATAAGCGTATTGACAGACATACGATTTGGTAAAGATGAACGATCCAGATTCCTTCCCAGTAAAGTGGAGCTTGTATTTGCATTGACAGCTGTACACACGGAAATCCGCATCAATTTGGTTCATAATAGCAGTTGGAGCAATTACAAGCGTCTTTGTGATATTTTATATCAAAGTGCTTGGCTGCCGAGTGCAAGCGTTTGGAACAAGGAGATTGCCCTCTACAACAACAAGACTGTAGAGCGCAAGATCATCACCGGCAACATCCTCGGAGCATACGTTCACCCTGCCATCGCAGAACTGAAGCCCCGCTTCATATCTTTCTCACTGAAGAAAAAGAAAGGTGGCAAGGCTCAAACGCAGACAGGACTACTATTGCCGATGGACGAGTCGAAGATAAGAAAAACGTTGAACACAGTTTCTATACCCCTGCACGAGGGTTTCAAATATGCCACTAATGCTAACACATGTTATACGATAGCCGGCTTGGGCGTGAACTTCTCGCTAATGCCTTACAATGGTCCGATGTATGTGGTAAGCGTGAACGACAAACACTCCAAGGAGTTTGAAAAGGACAAGCGTTTTGACGGTATACGCTCTCTGTTCTTTGGCACTCCTATAAGTTCGATATACGACAAGGCAAAGGAAGACAAAGAACAGCCAGACAAGAAAAAACGCAAGACGCTTATGCAATATCATACTGAACAGTTGCCTTTTGAGTCGGAGCAATTGCAGACCATCATACAGACGCTTGCCCAAATGGATGCCGTGATTGTCGTGCCTCGCGACCAGATAACTTATGGCGATGTGAAGGAATACGAGTCACGCTCCGAACGCGATGACAACGAGCCTTGGGATGTTCTTGACTGGAAAAATACGGACGAAGTACCCATGCCTCCAATAAGGGAGAGCCTCATGTTGCGCATATCTGCGCCAAAAGTTGCAGAGGAGAAGAAGGGGGAACCTGTGTTCAGACATTCCGAACGCTATCTCCTCGCAAAAGAAACAATGGCACTTGAAGGGTTGCCCCTGCCCCATATACAACGCAGCACAATAGACGCCCTGCGGCGATGCTACATGAAATGGAAAGACTATTACCGACTTTCCACAGCAAAAATCAGTCAACAGCAAGAGGTGCAGCCCTCGCTTGTTAAACAGCGCGAGGTGTGCCGTGATTTGCAGCGGGTGATAGGGAACAAGGCATTTGCCGTAGGGCTTGCCCAAAATGTGAAGACTCTGCTGCAAGACATTCTCGACAGCGAGTATCTTGACACCAACGGACTCTACTTTGCAAGGTTCGAAGACGAGATGATGTTCATGTCGCCCGAAAAGTCTGCGGCGCAGGCTTTCCTTGATGCCATGCCCTGCTCGGCTACACTGGATGGCATAAAGAAATGCATAGAAGACTATCTTGAAGACAAAACAGACATTATCAATTCACCAGACAAGTGGTAATATGAGCTATATAGGTATTATAGGTGCAAAAAGACTTGACGACAGCAATGCTTCGTTAGGTCTTGTCGAGGCAAAAAAAATGGCTGTCCGACTGCTTCGCTGCAGCACGGATATGCGCATGATAAAACAACAGACAGGTTGGAAAATGGGTGTAGACGGCAAATGGCGGTATGAAGTGGCAGACCCTTTCCACAAGACAACCGAAATAGAAGACCATATGAAACGCCATTTTGGCGAACCCATCAACATACGTCTGTGCATGCACGACGTCACATTGCTTACGGCCTATCCTGCTTTCGGAAGACTCCGTCTGTTCGCAAAATAT
>CALBYK010000221.1 GCA_937889855.1 uncultured Prevotella sp. | reverse complement strand
TGCCAATCTCCACATCTTTGCCAACTTCAAGGGCCCTATATAGATAGTCCTTGGCAAGTCGTATGGCATCAGTCATGTCGCAGCCGAGAGCCAGATAGGCGGTGATGGCCGACGACAGTGTGCAGCCAGTGCCGTGGGTGTTGCGCGTTTCGACAGTGCGTGCCTCGTAGGAGGCAATGCGTTTGCCGTCGTGATAGAGCAGGTCGGTCTTCGTTGCACCATCGAGATGTCCGCCTTTGATGAGCACATCGCACACGGCGTCTTGGCAGATTTTTGCAGCGGCACGGTCCATATCTTCCACATTCTCAATCTTCATGTCCGCGAGTATTTCCGCCTCGGGTATGTTTGGCGTGAGCAGCGAGGCAAGCGGCATGAGTTCCTTTTGGAACACCAATAGCGCGTCTTCCTTCATCAGTCGGTAGCCGCTTGTCGACACCATAACAGGGTCGATGACAATCTTCATGTTGCAGTATGGCTCCAGCGCGTCTGCAATGGCATGGATCGTGGCGGCATCGTTCACCATGCCTATCTTGACGGCCACGGGATTTATGTCGTCCATTACAGCTCGTATTTGTCCGCTTACAATCTCTGGCCGCAAGGTTTCGATGTCATACACGCCGAGAGTGTTCTGCACGGTCACGGCGGTTATCGCTGACGCCGCGTATACCCCAAGTGCCGACATAGTCTTGATGTCGGCTTGCACGCCGGCACCGCCGACGCTGTCGCTTCCGGCTATAGTCAAAGCACATAAGTAATGCATAATGATATATAAATAAAATGTGTGGTTATAATCTTGATTTCTTGAATATCACAGTCTGTGTAACTCCACGCATGGCGAGATACACGAGAAAAGCTATCCACAACGCGTGGTTGTGGAGTGATGTGCGCAAGACGATGTATATGGCGAAGAAGACCACAGCCGACACTACCGACGACACGAGCATGCCTCGTGTGGCTGTTGTTCCGATGAAAACTCCGTCCCAAATGAAGGCTGCCATTCCGCATAGTGGAATGAGTACTGCCCAAGGGAAGTAGGCATCTGATGCGGCTATCACGGCATTGTTGTTAGTGAGCAGCGACAGGAAAGCGTTGCCGCCAACGGCATACACAAGCGTGTAGGCGATGGAGAGAGCCGTGCCCCATGCGAAAAGTCTTTTTATGGTGCGGTGGAACTCTGGTTTGTTGCCAGCACCGTGTAGCCGTCCGCAAAGAGCCTCGCCTGCATAGGCAAATCCGTCCATGACATATGAAAAAAGAGTGAAAAGCTGCATGAGCAGGGTATTTACTGCGAGCACAATATTGCCCTGGGAAGCTCCGGCAGAAAGAAAATAGAAGTTAACGGACACCAGGAACAGTGTGCGCAGGAAGATGTCGCGGTTGACGGTGAAGAAGCGTTTCATCTCCAAGCCGTTTGTCAATTGGCACCAGTGTATGCGGTAGAAGAGCCGCCGTCCATATGTGTTGCTCCAAAGTGCGAGTGACACAACAAGTCCGGTGTACTGTGCCGTGAGCGTTCCGAGAGCCACGCCCTCAATCTTCATGTCCATCCCGTAGACAAAAGTGAGGCTTGCCACGATGTTCACAACGTTTTGAAAGATGCTGATGAACATCGGAAGGCGTGTGTTCTGCATACCGATGTACCATCCCGTGAGGCTGTACAGGCACAGCATAGCTGGCGCGCCCCACACGCAGACGCTGAAATAAGTGTGGGCAGCAGAGCGTATGTCGGCCGTTGGGTTGACAAGGTATATGGCAATGTTGCCTATTGGCACCTGTAATACTATTATGGCGGTAGCAATGCCTAAAGCCACCGCCATTGAGCGTGCGAGCAATGAGGCCACACTGTCGAGGTCGCGGCTGCCGAGTGCCTGTGATGTCATGCCGCTCGTTCCCATGCGCAGAAAGCCGCAAAGCCAGTATATCACGTTGAAAATCATGCTACCCACTGCCACAGCCCCGATGTATACAGCCGACCCCATGTGCCCGGAGATGGCAGTGTCGACAAGTCCAAGCAGTGGGATGGTGATGTTGGAGACGATGGATGGAACGGCTATGTTGAGAATTTTACGGTTCATCTACTTTATCTTGTCAAATCCCTCGCCGAAAACGCCGTGGCAGAATGTCTGCGACACGAGTGCGTCAGGGTCAATCTCCTTGATGAGGTTGAACACGTCCTGCGACTCGTACTTTCGCGCCAGCACCACCAGTATCTGCAC
>CALBYK010000220.1 GCA_937889855.1 uncultured Prevotella sp. | reverse complement strand
ACCGGCGAGCAGCACTTTTGGCAGAATGTCGAGAATCTTCCATCCGAGGTTTCTTGGTGCGATGAGCCGGTCGAATTTCTCAACCATTGTCGCGTCGTAGTTGTTGGTGGCAGAGGCTATTGGGAGCATGCCCGATGCGTCGCCGATGCCGAGCACGCGCTTGCCAGTCAGTTGCCAGTGTACGTAGCCTGCGAGTGTCGTGAGGAAGTCAATCGACTTCACATGGCTCTCTCCGTCGATGATGGCCTCGTACACGTGTGCTATGCTCCAGCGCAGTGGAATGTTGAAGTTGAAGAGTTTGGACAGCTCGGCAGCCGCCTTGCCGGTGTTGGTGTTGCGCCACGTGCGGAACGGCACGAGAATCTTTTCTTCTTTGCCGAAAGCCATGTAGCCGTGCATCATTGCGCTTATGCCAATGGCGGCGAGCGACGTGATTTCCGTGTCGTAGAGTTCTCTCACGTTCTTGCGCAGGTCGGCATAGCAGTCCTGCAGTCCGCTCCATATGTCGTCGGTGCTGTAGGTCCATAGGCGGTCTTCATAGCGGTTCTCCCACTCGTGTGCGCCCTGTGCTATTGGCGCGTTTGTCTCGTCGATGAGCACAGCTTTGATGCGTGTCGAGCCGAACTCGATGCCGAGCACGGCACGTCCTGACTGTATGGTTTGTTTAGGATTGGTCATAGTTTTAATGATATTAAAAATGTTGTGTTCTATATGTAAAGAAAAATCCGTAGCGGTGGTTGGAAACCTTCGCTACGGATAAGTTCCGCTTAACAGTTTTTTACTATGTTATCTCAGTGCCTTGCTCAGCATGTAGTAAACCTCGTTTGTGCGCAGGTCCTGGCGGAAGCGCTCGTAGTCGGTGTCCTTGTTGATGATGCAGCACTCGATGTCGGCAATTTCGGCATAGTCGCGCCAGTACTCGTCGGTCAGTCCGAAGCTGAAGCAAGAGTGGTGTGTGCCGCCTGCCTGCATCCAGCAGCCCACGCCAATCTCGAACGAAGGCTCCGGAATCCACAGAGCTGAAGCCACAGGCAGCTTCGGCAGCGGCTTCGACTTGATGAGGTTAACGTCATTGCAGATGAGGCGGAATCGGTTGCCCATGTCGACGACGGTGGCTGTAGTGCCGTGACCCTGCTTGGTGGTGAACACAAGGCGTGCGGTCTGTGTCTTGCGTATGCCGATGCCGAGGAAGTGAACCTCAAGGCGTGGTTTCTCCTCTTCTGAGATGTCGGGGTTTACCTCGAGCATGTGCGACTCGAGGATGGAAGTGTTGTCGCCGTCGAAGTTGAGTGTGTAGTCCTCAAGGAAAGATGTGCCGCCTTCGAGTCCCTGGCTCATGAACCATGTGGTGCGGTAGAGTGCGGCGCTCTTCCAGTCGCCCTCGGCGCCGAAGCCATAGCCGTCGTGCATCAGACGCTGCGATGCAAGACCCGGAATCTGGTCGAATCCGCGTCCGGTCTCCTCAACGTTGTAGTCGCCGAGGTCGTCGAAGTTGGTTGTGAATCCCTTTGCTCCGAAAGCCTCAAGCACAAGGCGCAGTGTGAGTTCTGCCTTTGCGGCGTTCCATATCTTGCGGTAAGCCTCCGACTTCTCGTCCTTCAGCTCGTCTGCCACGGTGTACTGCTTGAAGTATACGTCGTGTACGAGAGCCGTCACGTCCTCGTCCTTCACCTTGTCGAAGTATTCCATCACGGTAGAGAACGGACAGTAGTCGACATGATAGCCAAGCACCTGCTCGGCAGCCACCTTGTCACCGTCAGTTACAGCCACGTTGTTCATCTGGTCGCCGAAGCGCAGTATGAGGCAGTCTTGTGCGTCAGCCCAAGCTGCGCATACGCGTTCCCACACGGCGATGTGGTCCTGTGTCTTCTGGTCCTTCCAGTAGCCTATGACGGTCTTGCGCGGTTTGCGTAGACGTGAGAGTATGTGTGCGTACTCGCGGTCGCCGTGGGCGCTCTGGTTGAGGTTCATAAAGTCCATATCCATCGTCTCGTAAGGGATGTGCTGGTTGTATTGTGTGTGCAGGTGCAGAAGCGGCTTGTGGAGAATCTGCAGTCCGTGTATCCACATCTTGGCAGGCGAGAAAGTGTGCATCCATGTGATTACGCCCACGCACTTCTTGTCGTTGTTGGCGGCAGCCATAACGTCGGCCACCTCGTGGGTGTTGTTGGCTGTGCCCTTGTATACCACCTTGATGGGCAGACGTCCTGAGTCATTGAGCCCAGCCACCATCTCCTTGGAGTGGTTGTCTACCTGAACCACGGCGTCGCCACCGTAAAGAAGTTGTGCACCGGTTACAAACCAAATCTCGAAATTGTCAAATGCTTTAATCATAATTCTTTAGTTATTAGTTGTTTTATTTGTTATTCTGTTTTTTCTGTCCATAGTAGGCGTTGGGTCCGTGCTTGCGGCTGAAGTGTTTCTCGATGAGCAGAGGGTTCATCGTAGTGTCGGGGTTGACAGACAGCGAGACGAAAGCCATCTTAGCCACCTGTTCCATCACTACAGCGTTGTACACGGCATTGTCTGGCGATGTGCCCCAAGCAAATGGACCGTGATTCTTCACGAGCACGCCTGGCGTGTGCATCGGGTTGATGTTTTCGCGCAGGAAACGGTTGACAATCACGTTGCCCGTTTCCAGCTCATAGTCGCCCTTCACCTCAGCCTCTGTCATGTCATCGGTGCATGGAATGTCGTCGTGGAAATAGTCGGCATGTGTTGTACCGATGTTAGGAATGTCCTTGCCAGCCTGCGCCCATGCCGTGGCATAGGTGGAGTGGGTGTGTACAATGCCCTTCACTTCTGGGAAGGCACGATAGATGGCGAGGTGTGTAGGGGTGTCTGACGAAGGGTTGAGGTCTCCCTCAACAACCTTTCCTGAGTTCAAGTCGACCACAACCATGTCAGCTGCGGTCATCTTGTCGTAGGCCACGCCCGATGGCTTGATGACCACCAGTCCGCTCTCGCGGTCGATGCCCGAGACATTTCCCCATGTGAATATCACGAGATTGTGTTTCACCAAGTCGAGGTTGGCGCGAAACACAGATTCCTTGAGTTGTACAATATCAGTCATATTATTGTTATTTTAAGAATCGTTTACCAGAAGTACCAATAGAATGCGGCGCACAATGCCACGACGACAAGTGAGCCGGCGATGTCCCATACGTTCCAGCTGCTGCGTATCATTTTTCGGTAGTCGGTAGTGAAGGTGATGGCCTCCACCTGCTCTTTCGACGGAGCAGGTGTGAAGCACGACACGACAATCATCATGGCTATTATGGCCACAAGCAGCCAAATCTCGAAGATAAGCCAGTTGGTTTGCCAGAACCATGCCGTTGCATCCCAGAAGGCTCCGTCCATGGCGGCCTTGCCCGAGTCGGTGATGACATTGGTGAGCAGTCGGAGCATGCCGATGGCAAATCCCCCGATAAGTCCCCACTCGCCCGCCTTTGGAGTAATACGCTTGGAGAATATGCCAAGCGTGAACACAGCCACCATCGACGGAGCGAGCAGCGACTGTATGCCCTGGAGATAGGTGTAGAGTGTGTCCATGGACATCATCACGGGCATCCATGCCAGTCCGAGCAGCACTACAACCACAGTGGCAATGCGGCCTACGAGCACGTAGTGAGCCTCACTCTTATCCTTCTTCAGCGGCTTGTAGAAATCTTCGGTGAAGAGAGTGGCACACGAGTTGAAGAACGCAGCGAGCGATGCCACGAGAGCGCAAACGAAGCCGATGGTCACAATGCCCTTTATGCCTGTCGGCAACACGTTCTTCACCATTACTGCAAATGCCGCGTCGGTGTTGAGCTGCCCGGTGGCGGTAGTTCCCATGTCGAAGCCCGAGCCGGCCTTGTTCTGCAGGGCAATGGCTATCATTCCCGGTATGAGGAACATGAAGCATGGCAGAATCTTGAAGAAGCCGGCTGCTATGGAGCCACGGCGTGCGCGTGCAATGACCTTGGCGTTGTCTTCGCCCTTCTGCTGTCCAAGTACGCGCTGCACAATGTGCTGGTCGGTACACCAGTACCAGAAACCTATTATTGACGCCCCGAGGAACACGGCGTAGCCTGGATAGTCGGGGTACATAGGGTCGTTAGGGTTGGTGTGGAACATGTGGTTGATTCCATATCCGTCGTGCATGGCGCGCGCGTTGTCCATCATTGCCGTCCATCCGGCTGTGATGGAGCCGTCGCCAAGAAGGTTGAGTCCGAGGAAGAGCACGAGGAATGAGCCTATTATAAGTATCGGTGTCTGTATTGACGACAGAGTCATCACGCCCTTCATGCCGCCGAACACGGTGAATATGGCTGTGACGGCAATCAGTCCGATTGCCCCATACCAAAATGGGATGCCGAGCAGATATTCGAAGAAGATGCCTCCTGTGAATGCTGTCACGCTGACCTTGGTGAGAATATAGGCTACGAGGGTGATGATTGATAGCCATGAGCCAGTACGGTGGGTGTAGCGGAATTTCAGGAAGTCTGGCATGGTGATGATTTTTCCCAGTTTGTTGTTGAGCAACTGGTAGAACGGCACAAACATCCATCCGAGAAACAGAATCATCCATCCTTGCATCTCCCAGTGGGCCATGCCCACACCGTCCTTGGCACCGGTTCCGGCAAGACCGACAAGGTGCTCCGAGCCGATGTTGGCAGCGAAGATGGCCATGCCAATGACATACCAAGGCTCTCCCTTGCCGAACAGATAGTCGGACGAGCTTTCGCCCGCCGACGCTTTCTTATCTTTCATTATGGCGTGCCATACGGCCCACACCACTCCGATGATTCCTATTGTGAGAATGGCCCAGTCGAGCCATATAAATTCATGTGAGTTCCAGTTCATTTTTAGCTTAGGTTTTTATAATGGTAATTATTTGTCAATGTCGAATTCGCCTGTCCAGAATCGATACGCCACGTGGCTGTGGTATTTTTCGCCCTGACGCAGGATTGGCGATGGCCAGTCGGGTTTGTTTGGCGAGTCGGGGTATTTCTGACTTTCGAGGCACACTGACGCGTGTTTAGGGTATTTCACGCCGTGCTTGCAACTAATGCCAGTGCCTTGGAAGTTGGCTGTGTACACCTGTACGCCTGGTTCGTTGGTATACATCGACAACCCGATTTTTGTCACCGGTGACCAAAGCACTGCGCACACACAGTTGTCGTCGCCCTTTTTGCCATTGTATGTGTTGAGACACCAGTTGTGGTCGTAGCCGGTGGCATTTCTTATCTGGTCGTAGTCGTGCCTGCCAATTGTCTCGGCAATAGCGTGTGGTCTGCGGAAGTCCATAGGAGTGCCGCTGACGGAGCGTGTCTCGCCCGTTGTCATGTAGGTGGAGTCGGCAGGAGTGAATGAGTCGGCATTGATGTATAGCCATTGGTTCATTCCCTCTTTCGATGGGTCGCCGTTGAGGTTGAAATAGCTGTGGTTGGTCATGTTTACCACTGTCGGCTTGTCTGTCGTGGCGTCGAAGTTGATGTCGAGCGTGTTGTTGGAAAGCACGCGGTAGGTAGCGTGTGCGGTGACTGTGCCGGGAAAGTTGTTGTCGCCGTCGGGCGACACGATGGTCAGCACGAGTGTTGTGTCGTCGGGCTGCGTTGCATCATACACCTGGTATTGCCATCCCGACGGTCCGCCGTGCAGGCAATGGCCGAAATTATTGCGCGGCAGTTGATAGGTGGTGCCGTCGATTGTCAGTTTGCCGTTGGCTATGCGGTTGGCATATCGTCCTACGGATGAGCCGAAGTCGCTTGGCGAGTTCACCGAGTCTGTGTATTGGCTCAGGTTGTCGTAGCCGAGGACGACATCGGTAGGTTTGCCTTCGGCATCAGGGACCACGAGCGACACCACCCTGCCACCGAAGTTGGTGATGCACACTTCCATTCCGTTATTGTTTTTCAGCGTGTAGAGTGCCGTCTTCTTGTTGTTTATTATTGAGTCGAAGCGTGCCGGGTTTAGTCCCGATGCCGTTTCGCAGGTTGTCTTGCCTTGTGTGCATGCCGACAGGGCGATGGCTGTTGCGGCAATGCCTATTGATGCAGGTTTAAGAATATTCATATTGGCATACGTTTTTAGTTACTGACCTTATGTCATTTTTACAGGCTGTTGATGATGCTGCCACCCATTGGTTGCATCATGATTTTGAACTTTCCGTCCTTTCCTACCTTTATGTTCTTAACAGTCGACTTCGGCCACAGGCTCTTCTTGTCGGCAGTATCGTAGTAGAAGTTGACATTCTTGCCGGCAAGCATTGGCAGTGAGAGGTTAAGCTGTAGAGGCTTGTCGGTGCCGTTGAGTGCAGCTACGTACCACTGTGAGCCGTGTCTGCGTGCTATGACCGCATATTTGCCTGGATATCCGTCGATAAAACGCGTCTCGTCCCATGTTGACGGCACTTGTTTGAGGTAGTCTATCTCTTGCTGCGGCAGCTCGGTTAGATTGT
>CALBYK010000219.1 GCA_937889855.1 uncultured Prevotella sp. | reverse complement strand
GCCTTGCCGAACACATTCGGGTCGCCATACACGTCAAGATAGTCGTCCTGCAACTGGAAAGCAAGACCTACCTTCTCTCCAAAACGGTATAGATTGCAGGCGTCCTCAGTAGAAGCCCCTGCGAGAATGGCGCCAATCTTCAGCGCACAAGCAAGCAGCACACTCGTCTTGAGACGAATCATCTCGATGTACTCATCCTCGCAAACATCGTCACGGTGCTCAAAATCCATGTCATATTGCTGTCCCTCGCCTATCTCAAGAGCTGTCTCCGTGAAAAGCGCCATTACATCACGCATCTTCAAAGGGTCGCATTGCGCCATACGCTGATAGGCAAGCACAAGCATGGAGTCACCGGAAAGTATCGCTGTATTGGAATTCCACTTACGGTGCACCGTCGCGTGTCCACGCCGCAAGTCGGCATTATCCATCAAATCGTCATGAAGGAGCGTGTAGTTGTGGTATGTCTCAATAGCACATGCAGGCATAAGTATATCTTCAGGATTATCCTTGTACATATTATACGCAAGAAGCATCAACACCGGCCGTATGCGTTTTCCTCCAAGCGAGAGTACATAGCGTATAGGCTCGTAGAGCGATTCGGGACGGCGGTCATAAGGAAGATTGTCAAGATAGTTGTTGACAAGTTTCAGGATTTCATCTGCTGTAATCATAAAATGTGTATTTTCTGTGTTTTTATATTCTGAACTCTATTGGCACCGCAAACAGAGTGCGGCAAGGCTTGTTGTTGTTCACGCCCGGTTTCCATCGCGGCATCATGCGTGCCACACGCAGTGCCTCACGGTCAAGAAGCGGGTCTACCGAGCGTGCAACTTTTATGTCGCTCGTAGAGCCGTCACGGTTGATGACAAACGTAACGACAACGCGTCCCTGCACATTCCGCGCCTTTGCGGCAGGCGGATAGCGGAGGTTGTCTGTGAGCCACTTCACAAAGGCAGACATTCCACCCGGAAACTCGGGCAGCTGTTCCACGACACGGAAATTGAGCGGGTTGTCTTCATTATCTACAGCCACAGGCTGCAATGTCTGCGAGCCGTCCGTCTTTGCGCCACTCGAGTTGCCTGACTGCCCGCCTCCGCTACCATCATCGTCACCGACGGTACGCATTTGCGTGATGCTGTTGACTTTCTCCATGTGTGTTTTCCGGTCCACAACTTTCAGCTTCTGCGTCGAGGATTTCCTTGGCATCGGCTCCACCGCAGCTATCATATCACGCCGGTCGGGTGCCGGCATGAGGTCTACATCGCGCATAAGATCGTCCATATTACTGTATGAAGCCATATCGGCGCTTTCGCGCGTTGTATAGTTGATGGCGAAAAGGAATAGCGACAACGCCACTATGCACCCTAAGAGGAAGCCTGTAAGGCGCCTGCTCTCCAAATCGACAAGCTGTGATTTCTTTTGTTCCACTTTTATATGTTTCCCTTTTTTGACGTTATTGTGCCATTACTATAATGTTAGACATCCAGCCTACTGGCTGTTCTACGCTACGATGCAAAGTTACGTTTTTTTCGGGTAAGTAGCTAAGTTTTTTACCTATAAAGTGGTGCATCATGTTCAATTATTCAGTTTTTAGCAGATGATGTATTAACTTTTATTTTGCCATTTCGTAAAAATTTCTTAATTTTGCATTCGTTTTACAGGTAACTATTGTTTCTTATTCATTTTTCAACACTAATTATTCGAGGATGAAAACATTTGATTTCAAACCCCAGCTATTAACAACGCTCAGGTCGTACAATAAAAAGACATTCATGAGCGACCTTATGGCAGGCATCATAGTAGGCATTGTGGCGCTACCTCTTGCCATAGCCTTCGGAATTGCCTCTGGCGTTACACCCGAGAAGGGCATAATCACGGCAATAGTAGCCGGATTCATCATTTCGCTGCTCGGTGGGAGCAAAGTGCAAATTGGAGGTCCTACAGGTGCTTTCATAATCATCATATACGGAATCATACAGAAATACGGACTGGAAGGGCTCACAATTGCCACACTCATGGCAGGTGTGTTCCTTATTCTATTCGGAATGCTGAAACTTGGAACCATCATTAAGTACATCCCCTACCCCATCGTAGTCGGGTTCACCAGCGGTATTGCCGTGACCATATTCACCACCCAGATAAAGGACCTCTTCGGCTTGACTATCGAAACCGTACCGTCCGACTTCATCGAGAAATGGGCATGCTACATACAGCACTTCTCCACAGCCGACCTATGGTGCTCGCTCGTTGGCATCGCCAGTGTGGTTATTATTGCCATAACACCAAAATTCAGCAAGAAGATTCCTGGATCGCTCGTTGCAATAATACTAATGACCATTGCAGCACTTCTGCTGAAAAACTACTGCGGCGTAACCACTATCGAGACCATCGGCGACCGCTTCAACGTGAGCAACACCATACCCAACATGCAAGTGCCAGACATCACATGGGACACAATCAAGAGTCTTGTGGCACCCGCCCTCACCATAGCCGTGCTCGGCGCCATTGAGTCTCTGTTGTCAGCCACTGTTGCCGACGGTGTCATTGGCGACCACCACAACTCAAACACAGAACTCATAGCACAAGGCGTGGCAAACCTCGCCTCGCCACTATTCGGCGGCATTCCTGCAACAGGAGCTATTGCACGAACAATGACCAACATCAACAACGGCGGACGCACACCAGTCGCTGGCATCATACACGCCATAGTGCTGCTGCTCATCTTCCTCTTCTTCATGCCGCTCGCCAAGTACATACCAATGGCCTGTCTTGCCGGTGTGCTGGTAATTGTAAGCTACGGGATGTGCGGATGGCGCTCGTTCCTCGCCCTAATGAAAAACCCCAAGAGCGACGTTACCGTACTGCTTATAACCTTCTTCCTCACCATCATCTTCGACCTTACCGTCGCTATCGAGGTTGGACTCATCATTGCCTGCCTGCTCTTCATGAAACGCATGTCGGAGACAACTGACGTGAAGGTCATCATGGACGAGATAAATGAGGAGTCGGACATAGTAAAGGGCAATCTCGAACACCTCACTATCCCACAAGGCGTAGAAGTGTATGAGATAAACGGGCCTTACTTCTTTGGCGCCGGCAACAAGTTTGAGGAAATAATGGCAGCCTTCGGTGACCGTCCGAAAGTGCGAATAATACGAATGAGAAAAGTTCCGTTTGTAGATTCTACCGGCATACACAACCTCACAAACCTCTGCCTCATGAGCAAGAACGAAAACATCCAGGTTGTTCTTTCTGGCGTGAACGAGAAGGTGCACAAACAACTGGAAAAGGCCAAGTTCTACGACATCCTCGGTAAAGAGAATATTTGCAGCCACATAAACCTGGCACTTGAGCGTGCAAGAGAAATTATAAGTCACACTGCATAACAACAATTCGTGCGTGACAGCAATACCATACGTGACAGCAATACCAAGAGTATAAGGATTGGCATTATAATAAGGACATGACATTATCCTTATTATAATGCCAATTTTAAGTTTTACGGCATTTAAAAACATTAGTTGATAATAATCAACTCATTTTGGCGTTTATTTTGTAACTTTGCAATCATATTAATAAACGGATGAAGAAATTTATCACCATACTATTGCTCACCACCGCAAGCTACATAGCAGCTCAAGCCCAGGAAAGCCAGACTGCCTACAACTTTCTGCGCCTCCCGGTCAGCGCGCATGCCGCAGCACTCGGCGGCGACAACACCACGCTCATTGAAGACGATGCCTCACTAATTTTCAACAACCCGGCACTCCTCTCGTCAGTGTCAGACAAGACAATAGGAATCAACTTCATGACCTACATGTCTGGCTCTACCACAGCGAGCGCGTCATTCAACCGCAACGTGGGCGACAAGGCTTCATGGGCCGTGACAGGACAATACGTCAACTACGGCTCAATGAGACAAACAGACGAGAGCAACCTGCAGACTGGCGAGTTCTCCGCCAAGGACATTGCCGTTGCCGGATACTTCTCCTATATGCTCAGCGAACATGTCGCAGGAGGCATCACTGCTAAGCTCATCTCCTCACACATTGGCAGCTATAACAGCATGGGCATGGGCATTGACCTCGGACTGAATTATTTCAATCCCGACAAAGAACTGTCGCTATCAATCGTGGCAAAGAATCTTGGCGGACAACTCAGTGCCTACAACGACAACTACGACCCCATGCCAATTGACATACAACTCGGAGTAAGCAAAAGCTTTTCAAACACGCCATTCAGAGTGTCTGCCACACTCGTGGACCTCAACCACTGGAACTACCGCTTCATAAACCACCTCGTGGCTGGTGTTGACCTCTCTCTGTCACAATCATTATGGTTAGGGGCCGGATACAATTTCAGACACGCTGACGAAATGGGCATTGAAAACAACGACGGTAAAAGCTCACACGGCGCGGGACTCTCATTTGGCGCAGGAATAAACCTCGACCGCTTCAAGATGAGCATCGCCTACGGCAAATACCATGTTTCAAGCTCATCAATCATTGTGAACGCGGCTTTTTCTCTGTAAAGTGAAGAGCTTAAAGAAAGGAAAAAACAATAAAAGACTAAATTATATATAATGAAAAAAATAATCGTGGCCATAGACGGCTACTCCTCATGCGGAAAAAGCACAATGGCCAAAGACCTCGCACACGAGGTGGGATACATCTATGTAGACACCGGAGCAATGTACCGCTCTGTCACATTGTTCGCCATGCGCAACAACCTGTTCGGCAAAGACGGCAACATCGACACAACAAAGCTTGAAAAGCTATTGCCAGACGTTAAAATATCATTCAAGCTCAACCCTGATAACGGACGGCCAGAGGCATGCCTCAACGATGAGGTTGTCGAAAAGGAAATACGCTCGCTCGAGGTGTCACAACACGTAAGTCCGATAGCAGCATTGCCGTTCGTCAGAGCCAAACTCGTTGAGCAGCAACAGGCAATGGGAAAGGAGAAAGGCATAGTGATGGACGGACGAGACATCGGTACCGTAGTGTTCCCTGAAGCCGAACTGAAGATTTTCGTTACCGCCTCAGCCGAGATACGTGCCGAACGCAGATTTAATGAACTGCAAGCCAAAGGTATGCCTGCCGACATGGACGCCATACTAAAGAACGTCAAAGAGCGCGACTACATAGACACTCACCGCGAGACATCACCGCTAAGGAAAGCCGACGACGCACTTGTTCTTGACAACAGCCACCTGACCATAGACGAACAGAAACTATGGCTTATGGAAAAGTTCAACGAAAAGACTAAATAAACAACTATGGAAACTTTACACAATGACCAACTGACAGTAGAAGTGTCCGACCTTGGGGCCGAACTTCAAAGTATCAAGGACACAGAAGGCAAAGAATATCTGTGGCAAGGTGACGACAAATACTGGGGCAGACGCTCACCAATACTGTTCCCTATAGTATGCGGACTTTGGAAAGGCACATACCGCACAGAGGGAGAAGTGTTCCAACTTGGCCGACACGGATTTGCACGCGACATGAACTTCCGTCTCATCAAGCAAACCTGCAACAGCGCCACATACATGCTCTCAGACACAGAGAATACGCTCAGACAATATCCATACCACTTCATACTCTCCGTGACATACAAACTAGTCGGAAATGAGATTCACGTGATATGGCATGTACATAACACCGACTCACGGGAGATACATTTTCAGATTGGTGCACACCCTGCCTTCAATCTGCCTGGCATCAACGAGAATGAGCCTATAAAAGGCGTCCTGCGCTTTGACAATACTGGGAAACTTGAGCGTATATA
>CALBYK010000218.1 GCA_937889855.1 uncultured Prevotella sp. | reverse complement strand
GGTGCTGGCGTTCCAGCACTACAAGACGTTCTGCGACCGGCTTAAGGACATGCCAGTACGCATTGACTATCTGTCGCGTGCACGTACCACCAAGCAGACGCGTGAAGTGCTTGCCGATTTGAAGGACGGAAAGATTGACATACTCATCGGTACGCACAAGCTTATAGGGAAGAGTGTGGTATGGCACGACCTCGGACTGCTCATCATCGACGAGGAGCAGAAGTTTGGCGTTGCGACAAAAGAGAAGCTGCGTAAGCTCAAGACCAATGTCGACACGCTAACCATGTCGGCTACGCCTATACCGCGAACGCTACAGTTCTCGCTCATGGGAGCACGCGACATGAGCATCATACGCACTCCACCGCCAAACCGCTACCCGGTGCAGACGGAGCTTGGCGTGTATGGACACGAAATCATTGCCGATGCCATCAACTTCGAGATGTCGCGCAACGGACAGGTCTACTTTGTCAACGACCGCATAAGCAACCTGCCCGAGATAGCATCGCTCATACATAAGTATGTGCCCGACGCGCGTGTGGCTATAGGACACGGGCAGATGAATCCTGAGGAACTGGAGAAGATACTTATAGGTTTTATGAATTACGACTACGACGTGCTCCTGTCAACGTCAATAGTGGAGAACGGCATTGACATCTCCAACGCCAACACAATAATAATCAATGACGCCCACCGATTCGGACTTTCCGACCTCCACCAGATGCGTGGTCGTGTGGGACGCTCCAACCGCAAGGCTTTCTGCTATCTGCTCGCACCGCCTAAGTCGGTGCTTTCGCCGGAGGCACGCCGGAGGCTTGAGGCTTTGGAGAATTTTTCAGAGCTTGGCAGCGGTTTCAACCTTGCCATGCAGGATCTCGACATACGTGGAGCGGGCAACCTCCTTGGTGCCGAACAGAGCGGATTTATGGAAGACCTCGGATACGAGACTTATCAGAAGATACTCAATCAGGCTGTCACCGAACTCAAGAACGACGAGTTCCAGGATATATATGCCGAGGAGATAGCTCAGGGTAAGGAGATAACAGGCGACGAGTTTGTGGAGGATTGTGCCGTGGAGAGCGACCTTGAGATGTATTTCCCCGAGACCTACGTGCCGGGAGCGTCAGAGCGCATGCTTCTATATCGCGAGCTCGACAACATCGACAACGACGAGCAGCTTGACGCTTACCGCCAGCGGCTTGAGGACCGTTTCGGCAAGATGCCACGTGAGGGCGAGGAGCTGATGCAGGTTGTGCCGCTGCGCAGGCTCGGCAAGCGCCTGGGCTGTGAGAAGATTATACTTAAGCAAGGCAGGATGCAGATGCAGTTTGTGTCCAACCCCGACTCTGCCTATTACAAGAGCCAGATTTTCGGTTGCGCTCTCAACTACATCGCTGCCCATACGCGCCGCTGCAACCTTAAGGAGGTGAACGGCAAACGGTCGATGGTTGTCACGGGCATACCTACCGTGGGCGACGCTGTTGAGGTGCTCAAGGAGATTGTTGGCCAGTAGGCTAATATTCGAGCAACACAATCTGCGGTGTGCGCACTGCCGGTTTAAGCTCGCCACCGATGTAATACATTCCTTTCGTGGTGCTAACGGCTGCGGCTCCTGCACGTGCAAGACGCTTGTCGGCAAATGTTGTACGGAGCCATTTGCCGTGCTTGGTGTCATATCTGTAAAGGTTGCCGCTGAACTTATACCAGTTTATTGGCTGGTCGAGATACTTGTTCTTGTCCACGCGTTCATAGCGCTGGCTTATCGCGTCAAGGAAGATGTCCTTGTTGACGCCGCCCGTGGCATATATTGTGTCGCCATGTGTCCACGACACGCCGCCTGTCAGCGTCATCTTGCCGCTGGATGAGGTAGGGGCTTCAAGCGTCCGCCATGACTTTGTGTTGAGGCTATATGCTGCGCCAATGGTGTTAACGTGGCTGTCGGTGCCATTGGCATGAAACCCTCCCCACACAAAAAGTTCGTCGCCGACAGTAGCGCATATAGGCTGTACACATGGGCCATGCGGCACGGTGCTTCCAACGCGCCATGCCGTGTGGTCCATGTCCTTTATAAGGACGTTGCCTGAAGGTTGTCCGTTCTGGTTGCCTCCAACGACATATATATTGTTGCCAGCAATACATGCAGCCGCGTTGTCAACCGTGAACGGCATGTCGGCAAGACGTGTCACGACGGCCATGCCGTCTGTGCCGTCAAGACGTATGCTGTAGACAGTGGCGAGGCTGTGGCTGTTGTTGCAGCCTCCGATGAACAGCAGGCTGTCGCCGATGGCTACCGTGGTGCCGTAGGCTGCCGTCTCGGGCAGTGAGCCTACGAGCTGCCAGTTGAGGGTGTCGCGGTCCACGGTCGCGGCATAAATGCCCGAGTAGTAGGTCTTGTTGCCAGGTGTCGGAAAGTTGCATCCGCCCGCCATGACAAGCCGGTCGCCGATGAATCCGGCATAGCATGCCGATACTCCCAATTCATAACCCGGCTCTGCCGACGGAAAGCCTTGCACGTTGCTTATGTGTTGGGCGGTAGTGTTGGCGGTAAAATAAATAAATAATGTGGCGGTGAGAATTGTTTTTCTCAGCAGAATCATATTAATTGTGGATAATGGTTGCGGCGGAGGTCAAGAGACCTCCGCCACGGATAAAGTTTAAATTTTGTGTATATACACACTATCATTCCTGTTATTCCAGTTTTTTCAATATCTCCAGGCAAAGCGTATAGCTCTTCACCATCATGCGCGGAATGTGGAACGGACCTTTGTAGAGGTTGCCCTTTGCTGGCTGGGCAACTGTTCCGTCGCGGTGCAGATAGCCATACCACTCACCGTACTCTGTATCGGGGAAGTGGGCATATGTCCACTCGCTGATACGTTCGTGTCGGTACAGGTACTTGACGTCGCCTGTTGCGAGGTATGCATAGAGCGAGGCGATGATGGTCTCGCATTGTGGCCACCAAAACTTCATGTCCTGCGAGTAGTCCTGCGGCGGCAGGTTCTTGCAGTCGCGGAAGTTGATTATGCCTCCATACTGCTTGTCCCATCCCCAGTCCCACGACCAGTCGAATATCTGTAGTGCCATGTCGAGCATAGGCTTGTCCCATCCGCGCTGCTTAGCCTCCTCCATGATGAACCATGAGGTCTCGATGCAGTGCCCCGGATTGATGGTTCGCGTCATGTTGGTGTCTATGAACTCGCCGTTCATGCCAACGGTCTCGAGCAGGCACTTGAACTCGGGGTGTATGAAGTATTTCTTCAGCTTCTCTATCGACTCGTCTATCTGTGCCGTCAGTTTTGGGTCGTTTACCACTTTGCGTATGCATGAGCCTACGTTGATGAGAATCATGATGATGCTGTGGCTCTGCAGCTCCACGCCTGGCTCAAACTTGGCAGGCAGGAATCCTGGAGTGGCGAGGAAACGTTGTGTGTCCTCGAACACCTTGATGGCGCGTCTTGCCCAGTGCTGGTCACCGGTGGCGAGAGCATACTCTGACATGGCTATCGAGGCGAATGTCTCGGAGAACACGTAGCGGCGCTTGCGCAGGGGCTTCCCGTCGGCTGTTACGGAGAAGTACATGTGCCCGTTCTCGTCAAAGCAGTACTTCTCGATGAACTCGAGCGTTGACCTTGCGGCGTCAAGCCACTGCTGGTTTTTCTCCACGTTGTTGTATGCGAAGGCGCACACGAAGGCGAAGCGCCCCTGGAACCACACAGACTTGGTGGGGTCCATCAGCGAGCCGTCGCGGTTGAGGCATGTGTAAACGCCGCCGTTCTCGCGGTCCCAGCCGTGCTCCATCCAGAACGGCATTATGTTCTCGGTGAGCTCCTTCTTGTATGTGTCGGCCCACGACTTGATGTATTCTTTTGCGTCCATTGCTGATGATTAAGGTTAGAATTTGTTGGCACGCTCGAAGAACCCTATCTCCTCGAGCTCTTTCTTCATCTGCGCCTCTTCCCCGTCGGTCATGTTGCGGAACGGCACACGGTTGGGGCCGAGGTCAAAACCGAGGAGCTTCATGATGCGCTTGCCGCCTACGATGTTGCCGCGGAAATGACATATGACATTGATGACCGCCTGTGAGAAGTTCTGTTTCTCGCGTGCTGTCTCTATGTCGCCCTTGTTCCATGCCTCGATGATGCTGGTGAGCTCGCGCCCGTTGTAGTTGGTTGTGCCGCCTATGCCGCCGCGTGCGCCTCCCTGTGCAAGGCTCGGCAGGATGGTCTCGTCCTGACCGTGGAGCATGTCGAACTTGCCGCCGCCGTAGAGCCTGCACTGGTTGTACTCGTAGAGCGACTCGTATGTGTACTTGATGCCGGCGAAGTTGGGTATGCGTCCGTCAACAGCCTTCAGGAGGTCGACCATTGGCAGGTAGGCACCGTTGAATGCCGGAATGTGGTAGTAGTAGAACGGCAGGTCAGGGGCTGCCTTTGCGATGGTCTCGCAGTACTCTACAAGCTCCTCTATGCGCCCAATCTTCGGGAATGGAGGTGCCATCGAGCCGATGCCCCATGCGCCAATCTTCTGTGCATGCTCGGCGAGGCGCACGCTCTCGCGCAGGCAGCAGCTGCCTACGTGTACAATAACCTTGAAGCCCTCGGGAGCTACCTCCACCCATCGCTCGGCAAGCTGCATGCGCTCCTCTGTTGTGAGCATGTAGCCCTCGCCTGACGAGCCGTTGATGAACACGCCCTTCAGTCCGTTCTTCTGCAACATCTTGGCGTAAGCCTCGATAGGCTCAAGATTTACGTCGCCGTTTGCGTGGAATGGGGTAAACGGTGCGTCGATAAGTCCAACAATTTTTTCCATAGTCAATATATTGTTTTGATTAATGATTTGTCTTTTGATTGATGATTTGCGTGTGAGCCACAATTATTCCATATTGTCAGTCTGGGGTCTGAGGCATGCAAGCTGCAGCACAAGGGCAAAGAGGACTATGCCTCCGAGCACGGCGAAACCAAGTCCGAGGTTGCCTCCGTCTGTCCAGCTGCCAAGCATATGTGTGACGGCAGCACCGGCGAACACGCCCACCATGTTCATTATGCCGTAGGCTGTGGCGCGGTACTTGGCGGAGATAATCTGGCAGAGAATGGGCATGTTATTGGCGTCGAACATACCGAAGCCTATGCCGAACAGCATCCCGGCTCCCACCACAGCCACTATGCTGTGGCCGAAGCCGAGCAGTACGAGTGCTGGTATGGTCATGCCCAGGCCTATGGCACTTGTGTAGATGCGGCCGCGCACATTGCGCAGCACCCACTTGTCGGAGAGCACGCCGCCTACGATGACGCCTACGAACGATGATGCGGCAATAGTGATTGTGGACATTGGGCCAGCCTCCGACATCGGAATGCCGAGGTTGGTGGCAAACAGCGTGGGCAGCCAGTTCTTGGTTGCCCATCCGGGAAGGCTCGGCACGGCGAAATATATAAGAATAACCCAGAATGCCCATGTGGACAGCACGACGCCCAGCCCGCGCCACATGCTTTCCTTGTCGCCAGCGGATGCGGGCTGTGCGGACGTGACGTCAACAACGGTCTGGGTCTTGGGCTTGTCGTGGAGCAGCATGGCAAGCACAACCGAGTAGGTGATGCCTATGATGCCGAACCAGTGGAACGTGCTGTGCCATGAGAACGACGCGGCTATTGTGGCTCCGAAGCCGCCGACGGCCTGGCCCACATACAGTCCGGTCATGTGTATGCCTATGGCTAGCGAGCGTGACTTACCCTCGTGCCAGTCGGCTATGAGCGACAGAGCGGACGGGATATACAGTGCCT
>CALBYK010000217.1 GCA_937889855.1 uncultured Prevotella sp. | reverse complement strand
GCTGCTCCAGCACCCATCACCGACGACGTGTCGTGAATGGCTATTGCCGCCCACATGCCGAACTGCTTCATTGTCATTCCCAAGGCATCGCCTATGTATGGGAACACAAACAGCGCGATGGCGTTGAGAATGAACACCACGCCCAATGCCACCGACATGCTTTCTGCCTTGGCCTTTATCACCGGACCGACGGCTGCAATGGCGGATCCGCCGCATATAGCCGTTCCCGACGACAACAGATAGCTTGTCTGCCAGTCTACCTTAAGCAGTTTCCGTCCGAACAGCCAGCCAAGGGCGAACGTGCCGAACACGCTGACGATGGTGAACATCATGCCCTCGGCTCCCGACTCAATAGCCTTGTTGACGTTCATGCCGAAACCAAGGCCGATGACCGAATACTGCAACAGTTTCTTCGACATCGTCTTGTTGAAATCGGGGAACACCTTGCCAAACAGCAAGGCAAACGCGAAGCCTATGGCAAGCGCGACGGGCGAAGACACCCAGTGCGACACCCATGACCAACGGCCCAAGTCAACGTTGAACACTTCTACGGCGAATCCCGCCAACAGCGACACGCCAAGCAAAGCTACAATCGCTATGTAGCACATTTCTTTCTTTTTCATGGCTGCAAAAGTAGCCAAAAGAAATGAAGCTGACAAGCATTGTACCGTTATTGTTTCATTCTTGATGTGTCAACTTCCTTCACTTTCTTCTCTTTGTATCCGCCGAACTTATAAATCACGGCTAACGTGCCGCTCGCCCAGTTGCTCACCTTCATGCGGTAGTCCTGGTTGCCCTGCACGGAGCGCGTGTCGATCTTGTTGTTGAAGATGTTGTTGCCGTTGATGTGCAGTGCCCACTTGCCGTTGCGCGATGTCCATTGCAGATTGGCGTTCATGCGGAACACGTTACCGATGTCGTACACGCCCTGGATGCTTTTCGATTGGAAGAATGGGTTGAGTATGAGTCGCAGGTTCTGTGTGCGGCATAGCTTTACGGAGGCGGTGCCGCCGAGCAGTGCGATGAGTCGCTTGCGGTTGAACGGGAGGTCGAAGAAACGGTCGTTCTTATCGTGCTTGTATGTGCCCACGGCATACACGTTGCCGCTGAGCCAACTGCCCACGTTGAACATTGCCGAAGCCTGTAGTCCGAAGCGGCGGCTGAAGTTGAAGTTGGTCTCGCTCATTATCACAGCCATGCGCTCCGTGGTCTGATAAGGCATCTGCACGAAGTAGTCGGGTGTCAGACTCGCAAACGCCATGAGCGTGTAGCGGCGCTTTATCTGCCACATGAGGTTGAGGTTGTAGTATGAGTAAGGTTTCAGGTCGGGGTTGCCCCACACCTCGGTGTAGGTGGAGGAGTAGAAACGGCCCGACATTACCGACCAGTAGCTCGGAAACTCCGAGCTGGAGTTGAACGACAGGTTGAGGATATTGTCGGCGTTGACGCTCCACAGCGCGTTGAGCGAGGGATACACGTGCCACTTGTTCCACAGCGTTGAGTGGTATTGCTCGGCGGCTACCGACGCCTCAAGGCTGAGGCTCCTGGTTATCTGCTTGCTGAACCCGGCATACATGTTCCATATGCGCTCGTTGATGTCAACGCTGTTGGTCGCGTCGGGCAGTATGTTGCCTGACGCATCGAGTGTGGTCTGATAGTTGTTGTTGTCGGTGAACTGTGCGCTCACGCCATACGACAGTCCCCAGCCGTTCTTGAGCGAGTGGCTCTGGTCTGCGGCGAGCATCCATTTGTTGATGGTCTGTCGGCTGTGGCTTGTGAGGTTGCGCTCTTCGGTGGCTGATGTGTCGTCGTCGGTTTTTATTGTTCCGTCGATTGACTGCTGTTGCGGCGTGCGGTAGTAGGTGTACGAACCGCTGAGGCGCAGTCCGAACGGCAGCGAGTAGTTGAGGTCAACGTTGTGCAGATACGTATGGCTGCTGTAGTATATCTCGCTGAGGCTCGACCCCGTCGTGTGGTTGTTGGTGGTTCCCTTGTTCCACTTGCCGGTGTATGCCACCTCAAGGCGGTGGTTAGGGGCAAAGGCGTAGTTCATGCCAAGGCGGTAGTTGTGGCTTATGCCGAAAGGCTTCTGCCAAGTGTATTCGCTGTAATGCACGCGCTTGTCAGCCAACGGATGATTGGCTGTGGCAGTGCGTTCGCCGTATGAGTCGCCGTAGGTGTAGGAGTATTGCGCGTCCATCCCGAACTTGTCGTGCTGCAATGACAGAAAGCCCTTGCCTATTCCTCTGGCGTACTTGCTTTGCAGCCAGCCGCCCTCCACCTGTCCCGACAGATGGTTGGTCCCTGCGTAATCCTTCGTCACTATGTTTATCGCCATGCCGCGCACATGATAGCGTGCCGGGGCGGCGAGCATCACCTCCGCCTTGGCAAGCTGCGCGGCAGGCAAGGCTCTCAGCCGTTCGGTGAGCTGGTCCTGCGTAAGGGTTGTGGCCTGTCCGTTGATGATGAGCGTCACCTCGTTGCCCGAGAACTTTATGCCGCCGTCGGCGTCGCTCACTCCCGGAATGCGCGTAAGGGCCTCGTAGGCGTTGTCGGCAGGCAGTTGCTTCAGGAGCTGCGGCATATTGTAGGACAGCATGCCACGCTCCGCCTTGACTATAGGGCGCGAGCCTTTCACCATCACCTCGGGCAGGTCGTGCATGATTTTCTCCATTGAGAGGGTGTCTTGGGGTGTGGTCAGTTCCTGTGCGCTGGCGCTAAGCGTCGATGCTAAGAGCAAGCCTGAAAGAAGTGTCATTCTGTTATTCATAAGCCGTGTATGCTTTATATATGTATTGTATCGGGTGCAAAAATATAAAAATAATAGCCCCCTATAGAAAATTAACAAATTTAACTTTATGTAGAATCATTATCCAAATTTGTTACTTGAGTTTCGAATTTGGCGTAATAGGCTGAAAGCCATAAAGCTCGTAGCCCAGGGCTTCCAGTCCGCATTATTTAAATTTTCTCTATTTCTTTCTTGGTGGTACCATTGGCCTTTGTTTTCTTGATGAGGATTCCATGAAGAGATATTTTGCAAAGTCGCCGAATGGCAAGCCGATGACGAGTTTCTTTGAGACTTTGAATCCGGGAGTTATAATAGGCACGGTTTCCATTTTTCTGGTGATGGTGTTGTAGCGTTGCTCAACACCGAGATCCAGGAAGAACCGGTCATTTTTTACAGTCATGTAGCCACCGTATTTTGTTGTGGGTATGTAAGGGTAGGCAGCCATGCTTATGAATGGGTTGGAACTGTAATACTCGCCAAAAAAAGTCATTGAGAGATTTGGACTGAAGCTATATGAGAGTCGTCCCGACACGCCATACTGCGATACGGATTTTCCGTAATAAAGGAATCTGTTGGCAGTTAGTCCGCCCGCCAGTGTCAACCGTCCCAAGTCGTAGCGCACACTGCCGCTTACAGACCTCACGTCCATCAATCCGATGTAGCTTTGGTTAGAGCTGCTGATGATGAAAGGAAGGTGGAGCGGTTGGTATTTGTAGGTGGAGGAGTCGAGAAGGGCGGCGTTGCTGGTTGTTGCATATGTCAGCATAGGGGTTTCTGCATGGCCGTTGTATGGCATTGCTATATGCTCCAGTCCAGGCATGTCGTATTGCATGAAGTGCGACTCTTCATGAGAAGGTTGTTGCGGCAAGGGCTTAATAGGCGTTTCCACTTCTTGGGCATTGGATATTGAAATGCCCCCAAGGAAAAATGCTAATATGAAACATCCTTTTCTCATATGCTTGGCGTTGTTTTTTTAGTGGTTGTTGGAAATATCTTTATTTTAGGAGAGAGTGTGTCAAAACTCGCTACGGATAAAACTGCGATTTCGTATTTTTACACGCCCTCTCCTACAATTACAATTCAATTACTTCCAGGTCGTCTGGCACGACGATGCGGCCCTTGAAGTTCTCGGCAGCTTCGCGAGTATAGGTCTCGCGGCGTGTATGGAGCGTCTTTTCCTCTGTATGGTAGAGGATGAGGTTCTTTACGCCAAGCTCGTTGGCAAGTTTGCCGGCGTCGAGAGCAGTGCTGTGGTTCTTCTCGTAGGGCTTGAACTCGTCGCGGTCGGCATAGAGGCAGAATGCCTCGCACATCATCCAGTCAGCGTGTTCCACGTAGGGGCGGTTGAGCTGATTGTAAGGCTCGTCGCCAAGACAGGCAAGAATGGTGCCGTCGGGTAGACTGGCGCAGAAGCCATATTGCTTTTCTTTGGTTGAGTGAATATCGAAGCACGTCAGGCGCATGTCGCCCACGCTGAACTCGTTGCCGTCGTTCAGCTCGTGGAACACCACGCGCTCCGCCACCTTTGCTAATTGCTTCTTGGCAAGAACCATATTGATGATTGTCTTGATGACCAGCATCACCTTGTCGTTGCCATACACGTCGAGCTTGCCCTCATATCCCTTGCACTGCGCCACCATGCGTATCACCCATATCACGCCGAGTATGTGGTCGGTGTGGGCATGGGTGACGAACAGATGGTGGATGTCGGCGATGTTGATATTCGCCTTCCTCAACTGTGTCAATATCCCGTTGCCGCCGCCAGCGTCAACGAGCAGGCGTGTGGTGGAGGTTTCAAGCACGAAGCAAGTGTTGTAGCACTGGCTTACCAAGGCGTTGCCTGTGCCGAGCATTGTTATTTTGTCCATAGTCTTCTGTTGTTTTGATTGTGCAAAGTTAGCGATAATATTCAACAATCCAACAAAAAGCAATGTCTAAGCAACTTATCAAAAATAATTTTCGTTTGCATCTTTCGCCATATTATAAGGTTATTGTCGAACACTTACAAAAACTGAATTGTTAGCCAGTCTTACCTTAAAAGTTATGTGACATGGTCTGTGTGTCATGTAAGAAGATAATGCATATTTGTTCATCACGTTCGATATGAGCACTCATCACGTTCGATATGAGCACTCTTCACGTTCGATATGAGTGTTCACACCGAACGGTGTGAGACAACTATAACAGTCATTTTACATTACTTATAATGATTACTTACTCTACCGATTGGCATAGTTTGTAAGATAAATTGATATTTGTTGCAATAAAAAATGCTAACTTTGCATTATGAGATGTGGCGTTGCTGAGACATAAGTCTTAAAAAACATATAAACAACATACAAAAAAAAGAAAATATGATGAAAAAGATTTTCATTACAGCCATAGCTGTTGCCATGGCTATAACTACCGCAAACGCGCAGGAAGCGCTGAAGAAAGTTTACAACGAGTCAATCGACCCAATGGAGCAGATTGACAACGCCTTGGCCAAAGCAAAGACCGAGAAGAAATATGTGGTT
>CALBYK010000216.1 GCA_937889855.1 uncultured Prevotella sp. | reverse complement strand
AAACGGCTCCACCAGCACACGGACCCATGATAGCCGATATCTGAGGCACCACACCCGAAGCAAGGATGTTGCGCTCGAAAATCTCTCCATAGCCGGCAAGTGCGCAGATACCTTCCTGGATACGTGCACCACCCGAGTCGTTCATGCAGATAACTGGAGCGCCCATTGTCATGGCCATATCCATCACCTTGCAGATCTTTTGAGCCATGGTCTCAGAGAGTGAGCCTCCGTTCACGGTAAAGTCCTGAGCATATACATATACCAATCGGCCTCCGACAGTTGCACTACCAGCAACAACACCGTCACCATAAAAGTGCTTCTTGTCCATACCGAAGTTTGTGCAACGATGCTTCTTGAACATGTCATACTCCTCGAACGAACCCTCGTCGACAAGCATTTCAATACGTTCACGCGCTGTGTACTTGCCACGTGCATGCTGCTTCTCGATAGCCTTTTCGCCACCACCAAGACGAGCCTGCTCGCGCTTAGCGACCAATTCCTTGATTTTTTCTACTTGTTTGCTCATATTTCAATATGTTATATATGTTTCGTTAATTCACAAATCGATGCAAAATTACGAAAAAAATAGGAAAGACAGAAACGATTATAATTATTTAAGTTTATCACTTCATACTGTCGTCCACAAACGACAGTGGCAGAAGGTCTTTCACGGAGGATATGCAATACACGCCGCTCTTGCCGTATAGCATTATACGGACGGGACGCTTATAGCGGTCCTCTATACCAAGAATGACTTGACGGCACGCCCCACAAGGACTCACGGGGTTGTCAAGCAACCCTTTGTCGTTACACGCGGCAATTGCTATAGCTGTGATGGGCTGGTCGGGAAAGTTGGCCTGGGCTGCGAATATTGCCGTACGCTCAGCGCATAGCCCCGACGGGAATGCGGCATTCTCCTGATTGGCGCCAATAACAATGCCGCCATTGTCCAAGCGCAAGGCTGCCCCAACGTAGAAATGGCTGTATTCGGCATATGCATTGTCCGTTGCTTTAAGCGCACGCTCAACAAGCTGACGGTCTTCATTTGTCAGTTCGTCAATCTGTTTGTGCTCGATGCGGATGTTAATGTCAATATGTTTCATAGTCGCTACTGATTTTAGGTTTATTATTGTTCTTCTCTAAATAATTCGTATGCCCCCACGTCAGGCTTGTCGTCACGCTCACGTCCGTCGCGGTCTGTCTTTGTTGACGTACCGGGATTGGCCTTGTCCACTGCCACCGACTGCTTGTCAAGATGGAAGTCATAGCGTTGGTTGTCGCCATCCACAAGGACAAAGTTCTTTCGCCCACAGCCGACGGTGTCTTTAACGTCCTCAAATACGACATCCAAAAAATGTGGCTTTTCTTTATCGTCCACCTCAGGTGTGCGTATTATGCAATTGGCAAAGCTGTAGTTGAAGGCATTGCCGCTATCCGCAGAAGGCTTGCCACCCATAAGTTCATCATCCGAATATCCAGTCACCAGCGTGTTTGCACACTGGAATGACACCAGCGGATTGTCCACACCTGAAAAGTACAGCGCGCTGCCCCTGTTGCCGTCAAACGGATAGAACTGAGCAATTGTGCAATTGTTAACGCTGACGTCGCCACCGTTTATGTAAAGGCAAGAGCCAAGAGCATTGGTCAGCTGGCAGTTGACGATGGACACCTTCGCATTTGTTATGCCGAGCGCGTTGCCCTGACAGTTGTGGACTGTAGAATTAAGAAGCGTAAGCGTTTGGCGCGCTACATCTGACGAGTCAACGGCAATTCCGTCAAAAGAGCCATGTATGTCAGTATAGGATATCTCATTGTCGTACGACTGTCCACGCAGACGCACCCCCTGCCACTGTCCGCTCACATTATCGTATGGCAGATAATCAAACATTCGGTCAAGGCGGTCACCACGCAGCACAATATTCTTGTCGGCTGTTCCATTGCAAACCAAGCGTCCTTTCACGTCAAGTCCGGCATCTCCATGAAAATAAACCGTTGTTCCTGGGGCTATCGTGAGCGTAGCGCCCTCCCCTACAGTCATCATGCCATATACTACTAGAGGTTTGCTTGACTCTAATGTTGTATCGCTGGCCACATTCACGTCGCGCATGAACTGAGCATCCCAAGACCATGCGTCAAGCACTACTTTCTGCTCGCGTCCGCTCTCAAGAGTAAACAGCAGATTATCGTTCAGGTGGCGAGGAGCGTCACTGTTTGCAGCCGCTGAGGTAAGCTCAACATAAACACGCACACTGTCTTTGTTGCGCACGTCAACCCCATTGACCTTATAGCCTTGTTCCGGACTCAGATAAGCTCCATCCACATTGACACGGAAGCCCGACTGGTTGCCGCCCTCAAGCCGCACGCTTATGTTGCGCAAGCCATCGCCCGACTTATTGTAGACCCAAAAAGAACGGGTAGAAGACGGAACTGTAGAGAACACCGTATCAAGGCGGACTGTATCAGCAGAGAATGTCAGCAAGTTGCCGGGAGACGTCGTATAAGAATCGTCGTCACTGCAAGCAAAGAATGTCACAATACTTGCCAGCAATAGGATATTATAGAATATTGATTTCATAACTGTTTTGTTCACATTATTA
>CALBYK010000215.1 GCA_937889855.1 uncultured Prevotella sp. | reverse complement strand
AGGCGCTGACAAGATGGATGACAAGGAAACAGAGAAACTCTCTGGCGAGATTGCCAACAAGATTCAGACAGAGATGACATATCCGGGACAGGTGAAAATCACGGTAATTCGTGAGACTCGCTCGGTGGCTTATGCAAAATAAGCATAGGTTGTCCAGGTTTAGGCTTTGGAGTGACAACAACTTTACCAAAATAAGGAATCCTCAGGAAAGTGAATACTTTCTTGGGGATTTTTTTCTTCGTGTGTACTCGTCTATATATAATAATGTGATAGCAGTCTGCTGCAAGTCAATAATCAATCAAAAACGATTATTTTCAAGCATTTTATCAATTTTTTGCGGTAAAAACTTGTGAAACAATATTTATTTCTTACTTTTGTAATCGGAAAGATTATCAAGAACCATTTAAATCGGGAATGTTATGAATAATGCACAACTTACACTTTGGTGGTGGCGTAACTCAAGATTCAGAAAGTCGTGAGTGGGTTACTCCTACGCGTTATTTTAACAATAAGATAAAGCAAATAGAAGACCTGTCGCTCACGTGGCAGGTCTTTTTTAGTTTATACACGAACATTGTTCAGGACAAAAGACAGACAGATATGGAAACAATGAAACAAATACTTGAAAAGGTGCTCGCCGGTGAAAAACTCCAGCGCGAAGAGACAAAGCACATTTTGCTCGGCATTACACACGATGAATACCCTAAAGAACAAATCTCGGCATTGCTCACAGCCTTGCAGATGCGTGGCATAACGGTTGACGAGCTGCTCGGTTTCCGTGACGGAATACTTGAAACCGGCATCCCCGCCCCGCTCGACTGCGACCGATACATCGATGTTGTCGGCACCGGCGGCGACCGCAAGAACACATTCAACATTTCCACCACGTCATGTTTTGTCATAGCAGGAGCCGGCTATAAGGTGGCAAAACATGGCAACTATTCAGCCACTTCCACATCGGGCGCGTCAAACGTGATAGAGCAGCATGGGGTCAAGTTCACAGCTGACATCGACCGGCTGAACCGCTCACTCAACGAGTGCGGCATAGTATATCTGCACGCGCAGCTCTTTGCCAGGGCAATGAAGTTTGTTGGCCCGATACGCAAGGCACTACAGTTTCCTACATGCTTCAACCTGTTAGGGCCGCTTGTCAATCCGTCGCAGCCCAAATGCCAAATGCTCGGCGTGGCAACATTAGAGCAGATGAAGCTCTACAGCGAGGTGTTCCGCCGTATCGGCACCGACTATGCCATCGTCAACAGCATTGACGGATATGACGAGATATCACTCACCGGCGACTTCAAGGTTGCCACCAACGGCTATGAGCGGCTTTTCTCGCCAGCCGACCTCGGATTCAGCAAAGCTCTTCCCGCAGAGCTCGTTGCCGGAGCGACAGAGAAGGAAGCCGCCGCCATTTTCGACGCTGTGCTTGAGAACCGTGCACTCCCCGCACAGAAAAACATTGTCATAGCCAATGCCGCTTTCGGTATACAGACTTTCGAGAGGGGCACGAAACCCATAGAAGAATGTATCGCGATGGCACGCGAGTCAATAGAGAGCGGACGTGCGCTTGACACGTTCCGCAAGTTCCGCGAAATCAACTCATAGGAGATGTCGAGCACCTGCTCGATACAAAAAGCAAGAAAAACAAAAAGGGTGTGTCAAAATTATCAAATAGTGATTATCCGTATTGATTTTTAATTCTTGCACACTCTCCACTAATTTACAGACAATGACAGATATACTTGAAGAGATTGTGGCCCGCAAGCGCGTTGACATTGAGCGCATGAAGGCAACATACACAGAGCACGACATCCATCGGCAGGTTGAACTACTTATTGACGAAGGCAGCACTGTTCCTTCCATGCGCCAGTCGCTCATGAAGAGCGCTAACGGGATAATAGCCGAGTTCAAGCGTCGCTCGCCGTCAAAAGGATGGATAAAGGAAGACGCGGATGCGGCTGTTGTACCGCTCGGCTATGAGCAAGCAGGGGCTGCCGCCATCAGTATACTCACCGACAAGCCTTACTTCGGTGGTAAGGATAAGGACATCAAGACAGCCAGACAGTCGGGTGTGTTGTTGCCCATACTGTACAAGAACTTCGTCGTCGACGAATATCAGGTATTCGAGGCACGGCTATGCGGAGCCTCTGCCGTGCTGCTCATTGCCGCTTGCTTGAGTAAGGAAGAGTGCCGTGCATTGCTCGGTATGACGCGTGAACTCGGCATGGAGGCATTACTTGAGATGCACAGCGAGGCTGAGACCGAATATGCCGACCTGCTACCCGATATGTGCGGAATCAATAACCGCAATCTCGGAACATTCCGCACCGACGTGCAGAACTCGTTCCGTCTCGCAAGTCTACTGCCGGACGACATTTGTCGCGTGAGCGAAAGCGGACTGAAGGATGCCGAAACGCTCAACGCGCTAAAGCTCGTCGGATACAGTGGATTTCTTATTGGCGAGAGATTCATGGCAGAGAGCAACCCGGCAGAGGCTCTAAAAAATTTTCTACATTAATTGTCGGGCAGGAGCTCGACACCCTAATAGCACAAACTTTATGGACAAGAATTTTATCATAAAAGTGTGCGGCATGAGCCACCCCGACAACATACAGGCCGTTGCACAGCTGTCTATCGACATGATGGGCTTCATATTCTATCCCAAGAGCAGCCGCTATGTCGGTATGCAGTCTTCATTGACAGGTCTGCTGCCCGACAATGCCAAAAAGGAAATAGCCGGCATAGGCAACGGCCGCCAGAAACGAGGGCCGCAAAAGGTCGGAGTGTTTGTCAACGCCAAGGTACAGGACATCATCCAGCGCGTGGTGGCGTTCGACCTTGACGCCATACAGCTACATGGCACGGAGACGCCAACTTTCATACGTAACCTCCGCTCTACTATAATCCCCGACATCAAGCCTACACTGAAAATATTCAAGGCTGTGGGCATGGCGTCTGCCGGCGACTTCGACATTTGCCGACAGTATGAAGGCATTGTCGACATGTTTGTCTTCGATACCAAGTGCGATAGTCACGGTGGAAGCGGCAAGCGGTTTGACTGGTCGATGCTCAACGCCTACCAACAGTCCACTCCATTCCTGCTCAGCGGAGGAATAAGCTATGGCGACATTGGCCGCATACGAAAGATCAACCACCCACAGTTTGCCGGCATCGACATCAACTCTCGCTTCGAAATAGAGCCTGGAGTGAAGGACATTGAACTGCTCGCAAAATTTATCAAGCAAGTTAAAGCAGGATAAGCAAGCCGCTAATGTTGTATTTTGATACTGTTAATGTTGTATTACTCCGACCGCAGTAAGCAATTACTCCGACCGCAGTAAGCAATTACCACGACCGCAGTAAGACAACTTATATGTACTTACATTAGAACTTTTGTCGAACAAGAAGACGACACAACAACTGCATTAGTGTAACAAAACAATAAGAAAACAGCTATGAACAAGATAAACCTTCTATTTGCAGAACGCGGCGACCGCAAGCTGCTGTCGCTCTACTTCTGCGCTGGATGTCCACGAGTGGACATGACTGGCGACGTGATACTGACGCTTCAACGTGGCGGCATAGACATGATTGAGGTGGGCATACCGTTCAGCGACCCTTTAGCTGACGGCCCCGTAATACAGAGTGCAGGAACGGTGGCTCTTAGAAACGGCATGACGCTTGAGCTGCTTTTCAGCCAGCTGAAGGCTGTCAAGAACGAGGTGACCATACCGCTCGTGCTCATGGGATATCTCAACGTCATCATGCACTACGGTTACGAGCGTTTCTGCCAGCGCTGCGTGGAGTGCGGCGTGTCAGGATTCATAATCCCCGACCTGCCGTTTGACGACTACATCAACGAGATTAAGCCGCTTGCCGACCGCTACGACCTGCGCTGCGTGATGATGATAACGCCCGAGACGAGCGAGGAGCGAATACGGTTCATCGACGAGCATACCGATGGATTCATATATATGGTAAGCTCGGCAAGCATCACCGGAGCACAGCAAAGCTTCGACGACGCCAAGCAGCAATACTTCCAGCGCATCAACGCTATGCACCTTAACAACCCGCGAATGATTGGGTTCGGCATAAGTAACCGCCAGACACTTGAGAGCGCACGACAGAACGCTGCCGGAGCAATCATAGGAAGCAAGTTCGTCACGCTGCTCAGAGAAACCGACAACCCGCAAATGGCATTAGAAAATTTAATTGAGGCACTAAAGTCATGACAAAATCCAATCCAACACCCAACGGCTTTTACGGACGCTTTGGCGGAGCCTACGTCCCAGAGATACTATACAAGTGTGTCACCGACCTCCAGCAGGCCTACTTGCCCATCATCGAGAGCGAAGAGTTCAAGCGCGAGTACCGCTCGCTGCTGCGCGACTATGTTGGCCGCCCGTCGCCCCTCTATTTCGCCCGTCGCATGAGCGAGAAATATGGCTGCCAGCTATACCTTAAACGCGAGGACCTCAACCACACCGGAGCACACAAGATAAACAATACCATAGGGCAGATACTCATGGCTAAGCGCATGGGCAAGACGCGCATCATCGCCGAGACCGGCGCTGGCCAGCATGGAGTGGCAACTGCCACTGTGTGCGCCCTGATGGATATGAAGTGCGAGATATTCATGGGCAAGACCGATGTTGAGCGCCAGCACACCAACGTGGAGCGCATGCGCATGCTCGGAGCTACCGTGCATCCCGTAACTACAGGCAACATGACACTTAGCGACGCCTGCTCGGAGGCTATACGCGACTGGTGCTGCCATCCGCAGGACACTTTCTACATCGTCGGCTCAACCATGGGACCGCATCCATATCCAGACATAGTGGCACGTATGCAGAGCGTCATCTCAGAGGAACTTAAATGGCAGCTTAAGGAGAAGACCGGACGCGACTTCCCCGACTATCTTGTGGCATGTATTGGCGGCGGAAGCAACGCCGCAGGAACTATATACCATTATATAGACAACCCCGAAGTAAGGATTGTGCTTGCCGAGGCTGCCGGACACGGCATCGACACTGACTACACAGCCGCAACCATACATTGCGGCACGGAAGGCATTCTGCACGGAGCGCGCACTCTCGTGATGCAGACTGATGACGGACAGATAAAGGAGGCGTTCACCATATCTGCCGGACTCGATTATCCCGGCATAGGACCGATGCATGCCAACCTTGCCGAGCAAGGTCGCGTAAAGGTGCTAGCTATCAAGGACGATGAGGCCATATGCGGAGGCTACGAGCTCACGCGTATGGAGGGCATCATTCCGGCAATAGAGTCAGCACACGCCATTGCCGCCCTGCAGCACCTCACGTTCAAGAAAGACGATGTGGTGGTGCTCACCGTGAGCGGACGTGGCGACAAGGATGTGGAAACTTATCTCAAGAACAAGGAAATGGCTGGAGAATATGGAAAATTCTAAATTCAAATATGAGGTTTCGGTACGCACATTGCTTGCCGACCTCTACACACCGGTGTCTATGTACATGCGACTTCGCTACAAGGGTGTGCAGAGCGCGCTCATGGAGTGTTCCGACTACCACGACCGTGCGAGTGCACGATCCTTTGTGGCCATACATCCCATCGGAAGCATAGCCATCGCACATGGCGTGGCTACCATGCACATGCCCGACGGGACCATCGAGCGTAATGCCATAAACAGTTGCTACACATGCGACAAGGCCATAAACGCTTTCATAACGCGGTTTGACATTTTGGGCAAGCATGCCGAGGAGTACGGACTCTTTGGCTACACCACGTTCAACGCCGTGCGCTATTTTGAGCATATCAATGTTAAGGACGAGACGAAGGAAGAAAACGACGCGCCAGATATCTTATATATAATGTATCGGGACATCGTTGTGCTCGACCACTTCAACTCGCGTCTTACGGTGCTGTCGCTAGGCGGAGAGCAGGCTGTTGACGGCATTGTTCACGCACTCAACTCGCCTACCGAGCAAGACTTCGGGTTCAAGGCTGTAGGCGAATGTGTCTCAACGCTCACCGACGACGAGCACCGTGCCAACATACGGCGCGGCATACAGCATTGTCTGCGCGGTGACGTGTTCCAAGTGGTACTGTCGCGCCGGTTCGTACAACATTACGAGGGCGACGACTTTAAGCTCTACCGTACGCTGCGCAGCATCAATCCCAGCCCATATCTGTTCTACTTCGACTTCGGTGGTTTCCGCATTTTCGGATCGTCACCCGAAACCCACTGCCGCATAACTGGCGACAAGGCATTCATTGACCCTATTGCTGGCACAACGCGACGCACAGGCGACGAGGACGCCGACCGCCGCGCGGCCGAGTATTTGCGCAACGACCCTAAAGAGAACGCCGAACACGTAATGCTCGTTGACCTCGCCCGCAACGACCTCTCGCGCAACTGCCATGGGGTGAAGGTGGAATTCTACAAAGACCTGCAGTACTACTCGCATGTGGTTCATCTTGTAAGCAGGGTGAGCGGAACACTCGATGACGGCGCCGACCCTGTGAGGACGTTCATCGACACGTTCCCTGCCGGGACGCTGTCGGGCGCGCCAAAGGTGCGTGCCATGCAAATCATCTCCCAACTTGAGCCACACAACCGTGGAGCCTATGGCGGATGCGTGGGGTTCATAGGCATGAACGGTAATGTCAACCAGGCCATAACCATACGCACGTTTGTAAGTCGTGGTGGGGAGCTGTGGTTCCAGGCAGGAGGCGGTATTGTGGCGAAGAGTGATGTGGAATACGAATTACAGGAAGTGAACAACAAGCTTGGCGCTCTGCGCAAGGCTATAATGGAAGCGGAAAAATGAAAACAGTAATAATCGACAACTACGACTCGTTCACCTATAATCTCGCCCATCTGCTGAAGGAGATCGGCGTGGAGGTGACAGTGCTGAGAAACGACATGTTCAAGATGCGGGAGCTTGAGCAGTTTGACAAGATTATACTCTCGCCTGGACCAGGCATACCCTCAGAGGCAGGTATGCTGCTTGACGTCATACACACGTATGCCGGGCGCAAGTCCATCCTCGGCGTGTGTCTTGGACACCAGGCCATAGGCGAGGCGTTCGGGGCACGGCTCGAGAACCTTAAGGAGGTGTACCACGGTGTGCAGACGGAGGGCACACAACTTGGCAACGACTACATCTTCAACGGGCTGCCGGCCCGCATACGCATGGGACGTTACCACAGTTGGGTGGTGGCACGCGGCTCTTTGCCAGCATGTCTCGATGTTACGGCAACATCTGATGATGGCGAAATAATGGCTCTTCGCCACCGGCAGATGGACATACACGGCATACAGTTTCATCCTGAAAGCGTGCTTACACCTGACGGGCATGCCATCATGCGCAACTTCATAGAAGGAAGGGTAAAGTAAATTTATCGCACAATACTTCGTTCATTGAATAAAAAATAGTAACTTTGTTTTACAAACAACTAAAACAAAATCTATTGCAATGAACAAAACCCTATTCTCAGTGGCTGCATTATCATGTCTTGCAGCCTCCATGCAAGCACAGCAGAAGGCGGCTGCAGGGCGGCCAAACATAGTGTACATAATGTGTGACGACCATGCCTTCCAATGCATCAGCGCCTATGGCAGCGAAATATCCAAGTTGGCGCCGACACCAAACATCGACCGTCTTGCGCAGCGCGGCATGCGGTTCGACCGGGCGTTTGTGGAGAACTCCTTGTCTACTCCCTCACGGGCTTGCCTTATGACCGGACTGTACAGCAACCAGAACGGACAGCGCCAACTTGGCGAGGGCATCGACACAACGCGCACGTTCTTCACCGAACTGATGCAGGATGCCGGCTACCAGACGGCCGTCATCGGCAAGTGGCACATGGGATGCGAGCCGAAGGGATTTGACTATTACCACATATACAACGACCAAGGCCAGTACTGGAATCCTCAGTATCGCGGCACAGACACTGGAAACAAGTATGTCGTGGAGGAAGGCTACAGCACCGACCTATCCACCGACCATGCCATTGACTTCATGGAGCACCGCGACCCAAACAAGCCGTTCTGCCTCATGCTCCACCACAAGGCTCCGCACCGCAACTGGCAAGCCAACATCAAATATCTCGGCATGTACGACAACGTGGAGTTTCCGCAGCCCGAAACATTCTATGACGACTATGCCACACGAGGCTCGGCTGCCAAGACGCAGAAGATGATGGTGAGACGTGACATGCGATGGGAGCAGGACTTCAAGGTGCCGGAGATGCTCGACACCACCAACAGCGACAGTAAGGACTCATACCTCTCGCTGATGGGAGAGATAAACCGCATGACACCGGCACAACGCACGGCTTGGGGCATGTACTATTTCCCGAGAAACCGAAAGCTGCTGGAGGCACATCTTACAGGCAAGGAACTTGACAACTGGAAGTACCAGGCCTACATACGCGACTACATGTCGGTTATAGCCAGTGTGGATGAGAGTGTAGGACGCGTGCTCGACTATCTTGACAAACACGGACTTACCGACAATACCGTCATTGTGTACACCTCCGACCAGGGATTCTATATGGGCGAGCACGGATGGTTTGACAAGAGATTCATGTATGAGGAGTCGTTGCGCACGCCGCTCATCGTCAGCTATCCGGGGCACACAAAGCCCGGCAGCGTGTGCCACAAGCTCGTGCAGAACATCGACTATGCTCCGACATTCCTTGATTTGGCGGGCGTGAGCAAGCCGCAATATATGGTGGGGCGCTCCCTCTTGCCTGTATTAGACAACGGTGACGCACAGAAAAATTGGCGGTCAAGCATATACTATCACTACTATGATTATCCCACCTACCATATGGTGCGCAAGCACGACGGTGTGCGCACCGACCGCTACAAGCTCATCCATTTTTATGGCAAGGGAGGACTTGACGCTGTGCCGGAGAACAAATATCAGGGCGTAGAGGGAACACGCGAGAACAACACCCTGAAATCGCTCGTTGATATCGGTTATTTCGAGCCAAAGGACTCAGTCGTTGACTATAATGAGCTCTACGACTTGCAGAACGACCCTCATGAGCAGAACAACCTGTATGGCAAGCCTGGCTACGAGAAGGTAACAAGGCTGCTTCAGAAACAACTCGATGTCTACCGCAAGGCGCAGAAGATAGACGAATATTGAAAAGCCTTTTGCCTCATATTATCAGGAAGAACAAGTTGGCAAAGATAAATACAAGGCAACATAGTAAAACTTTTCATGTGATCAATATTAAGTCAACTTCATAGCCATATGAAGTTGACTTAATTTACATACACACCCTCATATATTGAATATCTGCTTAGCAGTTTGTGTCTTCTTGGCAAGCAAGAAAAAAGTAAGCCCTATCCGCAATGGAAGAAACGGTGTACAAGCCGCTCAGTAGCCTCACGGTTGTGCTCTACACGAGAGCGCAGGTCTGCGTCATCAAACTCGCGTAACTGTTTTATTATCCCGTCAACCATATCAGGCGAGAACACGTCATACCGCTCAAATACCTCACGCTGACACTCAAGCACATCAGCTGACGCCACACACGAGTCGGGCAACGAGGAAAGCTGGGCGAGGCGCTGCGCGTTGGCTGCGTCGTGGATGTTCACGTTGACATAGGTGCGGTCGGCCACGTCGAGCGCATTGTCCATCTCAAACCCATGGCGACAAGCCACGCACAGTCCGGCAAGAAGCTGGTATATGTCGGCCGACCCGTCTGGAGAGCGCATCTCCACGGTCTGCTTGTCCGTAGTGTCTACACATGTGGAAGGTTGTTGCGGATTTGCCTCATGGCACATGTCCTTTCCCGAAGTCCACCCGAGCGGAACCCGAACAAGCACAGAGCGGTTGCGGTCGCCCCAACAGATATTGGTGGGAGCCTCCTGGTGAGGCACAAGACGGAAATATGACAGCGGATTCTTGTTGCCGAAAGCCGTTATCGCACCCGCCACATCCATCATTCCGGCTATCATGCGGCGTGCGGCCTCACTTAACATGCCGTTCTCAACCATCTGGTTCTTCCCGTCCTTCATCATGCGCATGTGGATGTGAAGTCCTGACCCTGCCTTGCCGGCTATAATCTTGGGTGAGAATGTGACGTCGTGGCCCTCGCGCCACGCCATGTTGCGTATCACCCATTTGGCTATCATGAGCTGGTCGGCAGCATCAAGTGCGGGAACCGGAAGAAACTCTATCTCGTTCTGCTCGTAGCACAGACCGTCCATGGTGAAATTGCCAACCTCCGAATGGCCATACTTTATCTGTCCTCCACACTGCGCTATGGCGTGCATGCACCGCTGGCGGAAGTCGCCGGTCTTAACAAACGGTGCCGACTCATGATAGCCGCGCTGGTCGATGGCAGGAAACTTCTGCTCGGCTACGCTCGCGACATAGTATTCGAGTTCACCCATCGCATGGAAGTCCATGCCCGTGACCTCGCGGAAGGCACGCGTTGCTTTTACAAGCGTGTGTTCGGGAGCCGAAGCAAGGGGCTTGCCATCCTTGTCAAAGAATGAGCACAGCATGCACAGAGTAGGTATTTCGGAGAACGGGTCGCGGAAAGCGGTTGAGAAACGGGGCAACACATAGAGGTCGCTGCTGCCAGCCTGGATGAAGGAGAAGAGCGATGAGCCGTCAACACGCTCTCCGCAGGTGAGAATGGTGTCGAGATATTGGCGTGAGTTGATGGAGAAGGAAAGTGTCTTCAGGCGTCCGTCGCCGCCTGGATACATGAAGTTGACCATCTCTATGCCTTCACGCTCAATGTAGCCGATGATGTCGTCCTTGGTAAACTCGTTTGGCATTTTCTGAAGCGAGCGCACAACTGGGTTCGCGTTCATAATGATAAGATTTTCATTCATAGACTTACGGTTGTTTAAGGATTAATAGTAAATGGTGGCAATGTAGCCCCAATCGCAGATTGTAAACTGTTGATTGTATGGCAAATGTACAAAAAGAAAAGCAAACAGACAAGGAAAAGAAGGTTAATCCGTACAAAAATTGTAACTTTGCAGAAACAAGCGCGACTATTAACAAACAAAGCAATATACATATGGAAAAAGAAAAAGAGCAAATCCAGTTGCCCGACAACGCCTTCACAGAGCTTAAGCCGGGCGAGGAGTATCAGCCCGTCATGTCGCCCAAAGGAACTTATCCGGAGGTGAACGTGTGGTCGGTGACGTGGGGCATCGTCATGGCAATGCTGTTCTCGGCAGCCGCAGCCTACCTCGGACTGAAGGTGGGACAGGTGTTTGAGGCAGCCATACCTATCGCCATCATCGCCGTTGGAGTGTCTACCGCAGCCAAGCGCAACAAGGCATTAGGTGAGAACGTCATCATACAGAGCATCGGAGCATGCTCGGGCACCATCGTGGCGGGAGCCATCTTCACGCTGCCAGCCATCTACATCCTGCAGGCCAAGTATCCGGAGATGAGTGTGTCGTTCTTCAAGGTGTTCTTCTCGTCTCTGCTTGGCGGTATATTAGGCATACTGTTCATGATTCCATTCCGCAAGTATTTTGTGAAGGACATGCACGGCAAGTATCCCTTTCCCGAGGCGACGGCAACCACACAGGTGCTCGTCAGCGGCGAGAAGGGCGGCTCGCAGGCAAAGCCGTTGCTCGTGGCAGGCATCGTCGGCGGCTTGTACGACTTCATCGTGGCTACCGTAGGATGGTGGAACGAGAACTTCACCACTCGCGTCATAGACTATGGGGTGGCTCTGGCAGACAAGGCCAAACTGGTGTTCAAGGTGAACACCGGTGCGGCAGTGTTCGGACTGGGCTACATCATCGGACTGAAGTATGCCTTCATCATCTGTCTCGGCTCGTTCGCCGTGTGGTGGCTCATAGTGCCTGGTATGTCTATCATCTTCCACGACCAGGTGCTCGACATGTGGAACCCGGAGATAACACAGACCGTCGGAGCCATGTCGGCAGAGGAGATATTCAAGTATTACGGCAAGAGCATCGGCATCGGCGGCATAGCCATGGCAGGCATCATCGGCATCATCAAGTCGTGGGGCATCATCAAGGGTGCCGTGTCGCTC
>CALBYK010000214.1 GCA_937889855.1 uncultured Prevotella sp. | reverse complement strand
AAGTATCGCCTCATATGGCAGGACAACTTCAACGGCAAGACTTTCGACAGTCGCTCATGGACAAAGATTCCACGCGGCAAGGCCGACTGGAACCGCCACATGTCCGCCGCCGACTCGCTTTATGCCGTCAGAGACGGAAAACTCGTCCTGCGCGGTGTCAACAACCTGACAGAGAAGCAAGACACAGCACGCTTCATCACCGGCGGACTCTATACCAAGGACAAGCGCACCATCGGCTACGGCAAGGTAGAGGTACGCGCAAAGCTCGGATGCGCCCAAGGAGCATGGCCGGCAATATGGATGTTGCCCAACAAGGGTGAGTGGCCCGACGGCGGCGAAATCGACATCATGGAGCATCTCAACCACGACACCATAGCCTACCAGACCGTACACTCATATTACACCTACGTGTTGAAGAAGGACAACGAGCCGCCGCACGGCTCCACACTACCCATCGACCGCGACGGGTTCAACACCTATGCAGTGGAAATTCTTCCAGATGAGCTTGTGTTCTCAATAAACGGCAAGCGGTCGTTCTCATACCCGCGCATTGAGACCACCGACAAAGGACAATACCCCTTCGGCTCGCCCTACTATCTGCTCATCGACATGCAGATTGAAGGAGGATGGGTAGGAAAGGCAGACCATCGACAGTTGCCTGTTGAGATGGAGATAGACTGGGTGAAGTTCTATAAACTCAAATGAACGAGGGTGTGGCAGAATGTAAAATTGCGAATCTTGCCCCCTAAGTTTTTCATTTCCAGCAATCGCTGCTCACCACTTCGTTGCCTCCATAATGCATTGAAGAGTCTTGCTGCAAGTGACTCTCGGCCGACTGTCGGCCGTGCGTCATCATCCAAATAGCCAACATCAACGCCACTGCCACAACGGCAAGCAACATGTTCACAACTGCCAGCCATCTGCTGGCTTTCTTCATAAGCAACCTCACTTGGGCTATGTCGGCAGGACGCCGCGAGATATCATCACAGGCGCAAGACTTTCCTATACTCATCAAACGCTTACTGCGCACAGCCCATGCCATATATTCCACAACCTTTCCGAATGAATAGATGTCGGCACGCGTGTCGCTCATGGCTCCTGGCAGCAACTGCTCGGGAGCCATATAACCGCGTGTGCCGGCTGGCTGCTTGAGCACACAGAAGGAGTCACTGTCGGAAAGTCCGAAGTCTACAAGCTCAACATTCTTTCCCTTGTTGGTGAGCATTATGTTCGACGGTTTAATGTCGCGGTGTACTATCTGCTTGCCGTGCATATACTCAAGTGCATCAAGAAGCTGGGCGATGATTTTTGAAACCAGTTCTGCTGTGAGTCTACCGCTCACGACAAACGTCTCAAGCGGCTCACCGTCAATATACTCCATGACGATACAGTCGCCCAGCTCGCCCACCTTCTCCATACTTATCGTGCGGCAGATGCCTGGATGGTCGAGCTGCAAACCTATCTCAAACTCCTTTCTAAGTGCCTGACGGTATACTGGCGTGTAAAGGAAGTCGCGCTTAAGGCACTTCAACACATAACGTTTGCCGTATCTCACGGCTGTGAACATACGAGTATAGCCCGACTGCGACACATAATACTCGTTGATATTGGAGAACCCACCGTCATTGTAGGCGGCTGCAAAGTCGGGTTCACGGCTTATATCATCGGTATACCCCGAAGTGGATTGCTTGTCATTGTCTGTCATTGTCATTAACACTTATCTTTCTCATTATCGACAGTCCACCGTTGCGTCCAGCCACAAACGGCGGAGTGTGCTCACCACCACGCTCTATATACGGCAGATACAACGGCTGCCCCTTTATGAAACACCCGGTCATAAACATATCGCCAACATGTAGCTTGCTGTTGCTCGACTCAACAACGCGATACGTGCTGTTGCCAAGATACACAAGACGCAACAACCTGTTTGGCGACCATCCTATCTCCACGTAACCGCCAGACTGCAAGTCACTGCTCACAAGTTGGTTGGCATCAAAGAACGACGAATTATAGCGCGTACTTTTCTTCAGCCACTGCACAAACGAGGCGTAATCTTTATGCCCGATGTATCGGGCAAGTATGTCGAGCGTAGCAACACGCGGCTTGTGGCTGTCGCCAACATAACCATATAGACGCTTCATCGTAGACGACGACACTACCAGGCCATACCTTTTCTGAAGCAATACCGTGAACTCCTCAAAGTCGGTTGTCGTGGACAGGCTCTTGCCATAGTGCTGTTCGACGAGCAGCTTCAATTCCTCTATCTCTGGTGTATTCATTATTTCTGTCATTACAAATCGTCAATGATATTCTCAAACTTTCCCCACAGCGAGTTTGCCCTATAATAGGGTTTTCGGCCTTTGGGCACATGAAGCCGGCAGGTTTTCACAAAGTCGCTGCCCGACGTGGCAAATGTCTTTGCATAGCATACTGGCGGCATAGTGGCCGTGATGTATATGTCGGCGAGCGGACAGCCATCGAATGCATATTCGCCAATCAGCTCTGTGTTAGCTCCCATTCGTACCGTTGTAAGACTCGTGCATTTTTGGAATGTGCCTGTCGGTACTTGCAACAATGTCGACGGCAACACCACCTCACGCACCTTACTGTTGTAGAACGCACACTGACCTATATACTTCAGTC
>CALBYK010000213.1 GCA_937889855.1 uncultured Prevotella sp. | reverse complement strand
TCGCTCACCTTTACTTTCTGGCTGTTTTCATCCGCAAGTTTGTAAAGCGACTCGAGCGTCATTGTCTGCACATTACTGTCTTGATTTTCCTGTTGGCTGGCCAACTGCGACGCTACCTCGGAAGCAACCCGACTGGTAGGTTGAGCCACGACCAATGTTAAGCCTCCCGACAACAGAAGGCTTGCAAACATGATTTTCTTAATCATCTATCTTGTTTTGTTGATTATAATTTATGAAGAATGTTGTTATCTCTTAAAACTCGGATGCAAAGGTACGGCGATTTAGGCAATGTGGCGTTTTAAATTTAGCGCAGTGGATGGACGATTTGAGAACAATAATTCTCTTTTGTCACATTAATTGCGTACTTTTGCAGAATAAAAGAGAAAAAGGCACACCCTATCATGATAAAATGTACTCTACAATGGAAATAAAAGCCCCACAAGAAGCAAGCCTTTCGCTCTCGCAAATGAACGAATGGCAACAAGGTCCGCAGGTGCTCACATATGGAGCCATAATCATTTGCCGCAAGGGCAAGGCAGTGCTAAGGGTGAACTATAAGGAATGGAAGATATATGAGGGAGCCGTAATCACGGTGTTCCCAAACGACGTCGTGGAACTTCGTAGCGACCATTGCGAAGCTCATTGCGAGCCTTCCCTCCAAAGCGGTGGCCATTGCGACGGGCAGAGCAGGCCTTCGTTCGAAGTGGAAATCCTAAAATACAGTGCATCGCTACTGCGTGAGGCAAGCCTGCAAATGGAACAGACCGTATATTCATCGCTTCGCGAAGACCGTTGCCGGCAGGACTCGCCCATTGTCACAAACATCATCAACTGCATGTTTGCATTGCTAAAAGTGTATTTCAATCAAGCCGACTGCACTTGCATACCCCAGCTGGTGCTCTGCCAACTAAAATCGTTCTTCATTGGATTCCATGAATACTTGCAGCGCAATCCCGAGTACCGCTCCGACGAGGTGAAATCCTATCGTGTGCGCAAGCTATTCAACAATTTCATGATGCTCATGGAGCGCGACTACAAGCTCTCGCGCGACGTGAACTACTACGCGCGTCTGATGAACATCACGCCAAAGTATCTCACGCTAATAGTGCGCCAAGTGACCGGCCACACACCAAAAATAATCATCGACCAATATGTCGTGCTACAAATAAAGATGCAACTGCAGCGCACCACGCAGAGCATAAAGGAGATTGCATGGGAATACCACTTCTCTGACGCAAGCTTCTTTTGCCGTTACTACAAAAAGCATACTGGCGTGACGCCGCAGCAGGAGCGAGAATAAAATAACCTGGTTTCTGATTTAGCTAATTTAGCTGCGCCCGTTTTTCCAAATCTGAGATTTCAATACTTTAGTTTCCGATTTATATACAAGTGGCAGAACAGAGCGCAGCCTGTTTTGCCTAAATCCGAGACTTCAGTTATGTTAAATCAACTTCATTAAAACAACTGTCACAAACCTTACAACAGAAAAATGAAAACCTTACAACAGAAAACAGAAACAAAAAGAGAAGTATGGATTGACTGGCTACGTGTGGTGGCATGCTTCCTCGTGATGCTCACCCACTCCAACGAGCCTTTTTATCTTGGCGGCGAAGGCACGCTCGTGCTCACCCGCTCCGACGCCTTCTGGGTGGGAGCGCTCGATGCCTTGCCCCGCGCTTGCGTGGCGTTATTTGTGGTGGCTTCGAGCTACCTGTTGCTGCCTATGCGTTATGCTACGGGCGAATTCGTGCGAAAGCGAATGGGACGCATCCTCGTGCCCTTCGTCGTGTGGACTCTCGCCTACGCCCTCACGTCAGACACACCGGTTGAGAACATTAAGTCGCTCGCACTCAACTTCAACTATGCTGCCGGACACCTGTGGTTTGTATACATGCTCGTCGGACTTTACCTTCTCGTGCCGATGCTCTCGCCATGGGCAGAGCGTGTCGGCAAGCGCGAGCTGCAGGTCTACCTCGGCGTGTGGGCTTTCACGACACTTATCCCGTATATCCGCATGTGGATGGGCGGACCGATGCCCGTAGTGTTCGGTCCTACCGGAATACCCAACATAACAAAGTATCCACTTTGGGGCGAGGCGAGTTGGAATACTTACGGCACATTCTATTATCTAAGCGGATTCGTGGGTTATATGCTCCTTGGTCTTTATCTGCGCCGCTTTGTCGGCGAGCTGTCGTGGCGCAAGACCTTGGCTGTTGCCCTTCCGTCGTTTGCTGCCGGTTTCGCAGTCTGTTCCTGCGGTTTCATACACGGCGTGATGCAAACATCTGGTGGCGTTTTTCCCGTTAGTGGCGATGTAAGTTCGGCTGCTCTTTGGGAGTCGCCGTGGATGAACGACACTGCCGGTGTTGCCCTTATGGTAGTGGCGTGGCTCCTCGTACTGCGCAAGATAAAGGGCCAGGGACAGTTCTACCGCAAGATGCTGCTGCCGTTGTCGCGTGCCAGCTACGGCATGTATCTGTGCCATATGTTCGTACTCGGCGCTGCGGTTACGTGGGTGCGCTCTACGCTCGGCGTGGGCACGAACGGCTCGCTCGGCGTGTGGACAACACCTGTCGAGATTCTTGCCACGGCAGTCGTTTCTTTTGCTATTGTCGCTATGGTATGCGTGGCGGTGCAACGCATACCGAAGGTTGGCAAGTGGCTGATTGGATAAAAAAGCCAAGAGGCTTCTCACTATAAGTTAAAATAATGAGTATAAGAACTTACTTTGTTTAAAATTAGACAAAGCAAGTTCTTGTGCTCTTTAATCAATGAAATGTAG
>CALBYK010000212.1 GCA_937889855.1 uncultured Prevotella sp. | reverse complement strand
GCGGTATCGGGGAGCCTAACGGCACCCCGGTCTTTCTCAGCCCCTAACGGGGCCATGCAGACTGATAGAATAGCGGTTGCGGAGCCCTCGGCCCATGGGCTTCGCCCTCAGAGCCGAGAACTCCGCCACATTTCTCAGCCCCTAACGGGGCCAGGCACAACAACGCAAACCATTACTCAGTGGCCCTCCCACGCTCGCAAAGCTCGCTCCCACCCACCCCTCGCGAGAGGGCGTGCCATATCGGCTCACGGCTGGGGCGTTGCCCACAGCCTAAAGCCGCTAAGCACGCCCCCTCGCTCGGTTCGTCAGCGGTATCGGGGAGCCTAACGGCACCCCGGTCTTTCTCAGCCCCTGTGGGGGCCATGCAAACCGCTTGCCCCCTCGGGTGGGGCTATTTGGGGCCCCAATTTCCCCAAATACCCCACCCGAGGGGGAGAATTACGCCCCATGGCCGTCACGGCCTATATTATCATAATCGCAACCTACATTATAGCTGCCCCCCGATGCAGGGGGTGCCGCAGGCGCAACACACCCCCTGAATCGGGGGCCATCTATAACAGCGATTATGAATAAATAGGCCGATGCGCCCTCCCCTCGCCCCTCTCGGTCGGGTCTGCCCCCTGTCTGCGCCAGGGGGCACCCCTCCCTCGGGGGTTCGGCTCGGCCGCATTGAGGGGGGGGCTCCCCCATAGCCCCCGCCCCCCTCCACCCCCTTCCCCAGGGCGCGGCTAACGCCGCGCCCCCATTTTCTTTGCATGCCTATTGCTCGGCCATTTCGCATTTTTCTCCGCCATCACTCAAAGATATGGCCCCATGGAAATGCAGTCCGGTTGATTGTGTCGGCCCAGCCCTCGCCCCCTGTTTGCTGAGGGGTGTCGCTGCGCTCCACCCCTCAGCAAACAGGGGGTTCGGCCTGTTCCGAGCGCCCCCCACACCTCGGGCGCCCCCCCACCCTTCCTCATCGGGTCGCGCTCCTCCCTGTCTTCGGTCTCCGCCTGGGCTAACGCCCAGGCTCCGACCTCGACAGGGAGCAGCGTGCCCCGATGAGGTTTAAGGGGATGGGCAACGTGTGCCGATTGCCGTTAATTTGTGTTAATTTGGGGAGGGTAAAAGATTATGCATAAATATTTACACGAATATAAAAATGTATAATGTTAAAAAATAAGAAATGGTTTGCATGAATGAATGAATAAACATACATTTGCAGCAACAGGGGAACGCCCTGCGAAAGTCCTACATAACTCCTACAATAATCGGTGCGCGCTCCGCGCGCACACAATACAACAAAAATTATGGCAATATCAAAATCATTTTTCGGGCTGCGCTCGGGCTCCACGGCCACCCACACCTATGCTGTCTACAACGGCAAGCAGGTCACGAAGGAGCGCGTGACGAAGGTTGCGAACCCTCAGTCTAATGGCCAGATGGAGCAGCGTTTGAAGCTGGTGCAGGTGGCGTCTGCCGCTCGCATCCTGGAGCCACTCATCAACCACTCCTTCCAAGGCGTCAGCTATGGAACGAAGTCTGTCAACGAGTTTAGACGGCTGAACTTGACCGGAAGTCTGTATGCCACCCAGTACGTGCCAAAGGGTATGGGTGACACTGGCGTTGCTGCATTCCGCATCTCTCGTGGTACCTTGCCTGCGATTAACGCGAAGTTTGCAACGGACACGATGGAGAACTCTGCCGCATCGTGCTCGTTGAAGGCTGCGAGCGTCAATATTCAGGGAGGGGAGACCACGCCAGATAGCACGGCCGACTTGACGCGTAAGAATTTGCAGTACTTTATGGACGCCAACGGGCTGAATGTCGGTGACCAGATCTCGTTTGTCTTTGGCTACACCACTGGCTCCAACTATCAGTGGGATATTGACCCGGACACAGGTGTCGCGTCTCATCTGCAATCATACGTGACATATGGTGTATGGCGTTTGAAGCTGGAGTTTGACGGCAGCTCGGACACGGCTTTGCTGAAGGATGCAAACGATTTCGAGGTCAAGGGCGGACGTTTGATGCCGAAGTTGAAAGGCTCCGAGAATATGATGGGCGTCACTTTATGGACCGAAGAGGAGGGCGAGGTGCCTGTAGCTTTTGTGGAGGATGCAGAGGAAGGTGGCACCGATACCACTGGCATCTACGCCATTGCCGTTATCCTTAGCCGTCTGAATGATGATGGCAAGACTTGGCAGCGATCAAACGCGCAGTTTGCCATCAAGAACCTTGCAGATTTCACTTCTTACGATGCCGCCAAGGACACATACATCAAGAAGACAACGGCAGCGGATTCGACCAAATATCTCAATTTGGGCAACAACGTCACCATGTCTCCTTTCTAACTACTGATTTCTCACGGGGGCGGCTGTTGCCGCCCTTTTTTTATAATTTATCGCATTATGGCAAAATCTAAATCATTTTTCGGGCTGCGCTCGGGCTCCACGGCAAGCCATACATATGCTATTTATAACGGCAAGCAGGTCACGAAGGACAGGGCAGTATCTCATCCTATCTCTGATGCCACGCGGAAGCAAGCGGAGCATTTTGCAGATGCCGCTCGCTTTTACCCATTTGTCAAAAAATTCATCTCTCGCTCCGACTACTTTAGGTTAGCACAGAACGTGAAGGTTGACTTTGTCTCAGCTAACTCTATACCTGTTGCTCGGTGGCCGATGGCATGGGGGTTGGGCGAGCGTATTGTTGCAACGAATGTCGTTACTAACCCTGTATGGTCAATTCGGATGGGCATTTTTCCCGAACAGCAGACTCCAGGTCCTCCCATTGGTTTATGGGGCTCGCCAGATACCATCAAACGATGGCAATTGTCTTGGTTTTTTGCAGCTAATAGGGTTAAGGATTGGGCTGTCTTGATTTTGGATGTCTTTTATAAAATAAATGGAGATGATAATGTCTACAGGCATCGGTCCGTTGTGCCGTTTATCTTTGATGGGCCCCAGGAGGATGCTTTGCTCAAATACCCTCAGTTGTTCATCGGTTCGGCCGAGGATTTTATTTATCTTGCCCCATTTGGCGATGGATCAAGGGCGCATTTGCAGATTAACACTACGACTGATAAAAGCTCTCCATATCTTTTTTTTAATTTTCCGTCATCGGCAAAAAAGCCTGTTGCTGTTGGGTTGGTGATGATAGCTGATGGTCTTGTCTCAAAATCTGCGTACTTGACATGACAAAGGATAGTGCAATGCTCCTGTCAGCCATGGTCACTCTTGCTTCGGGCATCTTGATGAGCTTCTTCGCCTTCTTCATGTCCGTTGACCACATCATCAATGATAGTGTACTGTGGTATTTTGGACAATGTCTGATGTACGCTGCATCCAGCTTTGGCGTGTTCTCTTATATTAAATATCGCTTCGATAGTCTAAACAAAAACAATAAAACATGAAATCAATCGTTAAATATTTGTTGGTAGCGCTACACGTGCTCCACGAGATGTTTTGTAAAATCTGCAAAAAATAGAAATATGAAAGAAGATAGACGATACTTGAACAGGTATTTTTCCGTTGCCGAGTTTACCAGATCGTCGACGGCTGAACGCCTGGGGATAGACAACACGCCATCTGAGTATGTATTAGCCAACTTGTCAATATTGGCCAATAGTGTTTTGCTCAAACCGAGGATGCAGATGGGCATACCATTTCGCATCACTTCGGGCTACAGGTGCGAGCGGCTTAATATCGTGGTCGGAGGTGTCAGCAATAGCTACCATTTGGATGGTAGAGCTTGCGATATAGTATTTGACAATATGGACGATATGCGCAAGGCCGCAAAGCTCATAGCGGTGCAGCCGTTGTGTGACCTCGTCCTGCTCGAAAAGCCCGACAGCAAAAGCCCATGGCTCCACGTGCAATGGAGTTACACCCCCCGACACAAGGTTTCAATTGGCTGATAGATGTAAATATGTGCAAATTTTGTGATTACTATGGTCGGAGCTCGTGAGAGTTTCGGCCTTTTTTGTGAAATGTGACTTCTTTTTATTTCGGAGATATGAAATGTCTGTTAAATAATTGGCCAATATTTGGTGGCTCAAAAGATTACCTCTATTTTTGCTGGCGTCAAAGGATAAGGGGCAACGCTGAGGAGCGACCTCCGAACGTATGACACCGAGTATATGGGAGACAGGGGGCAGGTAAAGCCGCCCCCTCTCTTTAAAAAAGTAATCACAAAAATATGCATCATGAACAATTCGGTTAGATTTTTTGTCGAAAGCACATGCCGTGAGTTATCGGCTTGCTATTGTAATGGTCAAATCGTAGTTGACCTCGAAGGAGAATTTTACCCTCTGCGCATGCGCACCCAAGAAGGGTTGGGTTTTATCGCACATCGTGCCCTGATCAGGTTGTTGGGCTCTCGTTTGCTCACCCTGTCTGATGAGCAGCAGGACGATTTGTATAAACTCGCCCACACGCTTTGTTCCGGTAATGTGAGAGCCGTGCAGGCTCATATCGTCCACCTGTACGATGCCGTGGAGACCATTGTCCGCACACTCGTGAGATATTTCGTGTTTTTACGCTTAGTCAACAAGACGCACCGGATGCAGGTTCGCTGCATCATAGCAATTGATAAATAGTCCCTGATATTATCCGCGTAACCGGGTCTCCCAGCACTCGGTTACGTAAAAAACCTAAGCACACATCTCAAAAAATATAGCTATGTTGAAGTTAGAAATTATCGGCAACCTCGGGGCTGATGCCGAGCTCCGTGAAGCCAACGGAAAAAAGTATGTATCGTTTCGTGTCGCAGAGACGCGCAAGTTTGCGGATAAGCAGACGGGCGAGATGGTATCATCAACCACATGGGCATCATGCTCCATGGACGGGGATAACACCAACTTGTTGCCCTACCTCAAAAAAGGTCAGAGAGTATTTGTCCGTGGAAACATGGAGCTTAAAATCTTTGTCTCCAGCCGTGATGGCCAACGCCATGCAGGGGTCAATGTCTATGTGAAGGAGTTGGAGCTTTGCGGCAGCCCTCGCACCGACATGGAGATGAAGGGAGTGCAGGCCCCTGCAACCAAGGAGCCCGAGAAAAAAGATGACTTGCCATTTTGAAATTTGAAGCCATGGAAAAAATAGCATTTGATGAAATGGAGTGCATGGTGTCGTACAACGACTACACAGGTTTTGTCTATGACGATGGCACACAGGTGATGTATAGTGGCGGCACCATATCGGAGGAGGTGATGGACACTTTTAGAGTGGCCGATGTTATCCTCATTTGCAACATGGGTAACTTGCCAGCCATAAAAAAGATTTTGAAAGACAACCTACTCGCAGAGTTTGAACCAGCGGAAGGGGTTGTGGACGATGGCTATGACAAGATGGTGGCTGCATTCGCCAATGATGAGGGATGGATTGTCAAGGTAGAGGACGGCAGCAAAACCACATATATGCTTATTTTCGATGTTTGCGTATGAGATGTCTCAATTTCGATTGGCTCGAGGTTTACTGCCTCGAGCCTTTTGCCAAGCCGAGGGACGCGGAGTACTTCCGCAACCTCGGCTTGTCTGTTAAAGTCCGTGATTATGGGACACCACAATATCGGGAGATGTTCTCCATCATGGATAATGAGTTTGCCATGGTGGAGGTTAGGCGTAACCCCTACTCTCTAAAAAAGGATGGAGGAGTATTTGAGCCCGAATCATGCCATATACGATTGACTAACCGAGCGTGTTATTTGCAGGATCCTATAAAGTATTTGCGCTCTTTTCTTGATGCCCATGGATTTTCTTTTCAGTCGTTTAGTCGGGTTGACTTGTGCTTGGACTTCTACAAATTGGATGATGGCTCCATGCCTGGTGACTTCCTCCAGGATTATGCAAGGGAGAAGTATTTCAAACTACACTTGTCAACCATCACGCCGAGAGGTGTCGAAGTTGTCGGGTCAGATATAAGCGGTCATGGCATAGATAGGCAGTTTGGGCGTCAGTACAACAGCTGGTCATGGGGATGCCCAACGTCAGCCATCAGCGTTAAGATGTACGACAAGACAATGGAGTTGTCCGAAGTCAAGGATAAATTCTATATCAGAGACCAATGGCTTTCGGCTGGATTGATAACAGACCACGACAATAAAATGCAGCTTGACATCAGAGATACGAGATACTACATCAACAACCTCAGACGTAAAATGGCCAACTGCAAAGGGGCGGAGAGAGAGAGTATGAGAGCACAACTCAACGCATACCAAGCACAACTGAGGGATATGTTGGATAAGGTGCGCCATATATGGAGGTTGGAGTTTTCTATCAAGTCAACCATCAAAGGTTTTGTACGAGGAGATGTAAAAGACATACGTAAGGATGGCTCACAGGTCATGTATCCTATAGATATGCACACTTTAGGCAGTCGGGACAGGTGTCTACTGTTGTTTTTGTCTTTGGCCAAAAAATATTTTTGGTTCAAAGTGCCTTCCAAGACACGCAATGGCACTCCTCAGCGTAAGGATAGGTGCCCGGATTATTGGCCAATAAGATGGGATGGGACAGAGGTGTACAAGCCTGTACGATTGACAACACAGAGCGAGCCTACGCGCATGGACAGGATCATTTCAAACAAACTCCGCACTATAATTGAGGATGCAAACGAGAGGGGAGGGTATGATCAGAGTTTTTTGCGAGGATTAGAGCAGTTGTTACAATACTTCGGCTATCGTTACAGGCTCCATGAGTTGGAGAGAGCACACAACGCACTCATCTTAGATTGTTGCAAAAATATTCAAGTTGACTTTGAAAATATGCATTTACAGGGTCAAGAGCTTTTGGATAAATGCGAACTTCTTAGACAGGCGTGTATGGATATGCAAGATCAATTGCAAGATTATACAAGAGATTGTGAAAACTTTTGATGTAAATATTTATGATGGTTTTGGAAACTGCGGCTCAGTAGAGCCGCAGTTACTTTTCCAAAAACCGAAAATCTAACTTCATCAACCGCTTCTAAGTACTTGTGTAACAATCTTTTGTGTATTTGTCAAAACTTTATCAAAAGTTACGCAAAACTAACCTCATTTGTCAAGTGTTTTTGTTCGCGCTCGCTGCGCTCGCGCTTATGATGCCCACCCACCCACCCTTTTGGTAGCCGCTGCGCGGCTATCTCTCTCAGCCCCTAACGGGGCCAGGCACATGGAGCCTGCCATGAATGATCACACCCC
>CALBYK010000211.1 GCA_937889855.1 uncultured Prevotella sp. | reverse complement strand
TGTATGCCGATGTGTCCGTCCATCGTGCCGCGTTTGCAGCCCAGGCACTCTATCTTTTCGAGTTCGCCGAACATGCGGCGCTGGAACACCTTGTCGCACGAACCTGGTATGACAAGCCGCAGGCCGTCCATCTGCCAGAGGTTCCACGAGATGATGTAAGCCATGCCTTCGAGCGATTTCTCCGGCACAGGCTTGTGAAACTTCGCCTCGTAGTAGTCGCAGAAGGTGTAGAACACCGCCTCGCGAGCCAACAGCAGGTTGTCGCCCTGCCACTCAAAGCCGTATGTGGCACACAGGGCTTCCTTGGCAGCTTTGAGCCATTCGCCAGAAGTTTCCGTGTTCTCGCTCACGATGCGCAACTTACGGTCGAGTATGCCGATGCGGTAGTTGAGCGGATTGATGGGCAATCCCGTCACCGAGTCGTAGCGGCTGACGAGGTAGGGAGCCTCTCCGCATGTCACCTCCAGACGGTTGTCGAGGATGTATTCGCGCCATGTCTTCCCCTTGGGAAAGACAATCTTGCCCTCGGTGGGAGTCCACGAATGGTCGTTGTTCTCGTGGTTGAACACGTCGGTGCGCCCAAACCACTCACTGTCCAACAAATTGTTCTGTGCGTTGCATATCCACGAAGGGGTGAACACTTCCGCCATGTCCTTGGCTCGCTGCGTCTGCACCTCAGTAGCCTTCACGGCACGAGGCTGTATCACCTGACCATTCTCACCCGTGATGTGCTCCACTGTAATCTCGTCGTCGAAGCCGAAGCCCTCGCCAAGATGCGCATACGAGTCGGTAGCCCAGAAGATGTTCTTGTGGGTGGTGTGATCAAGAAGCAGCTTCTTGAGCACTTCGGGATGCGAGCGGAGAAGGTCATTCTCACTGATGTCAACGTCGTTTGCCATTGTTATGTATCAATATTCTTTATACCATTCATAAATGAGTGTGCGCAAAAATAGTTGCAACGAGTGCATTGTTTCTGCACAAGTCGTAAAAACTTGTTATATTTCAGCATCCTTGGCTATCAAGTCCTGCACTTCCACGTTCAGCAGCCGCGCTATCATGAGCAACGTCTCCAGATTGGGCTGGTTGTCGTTGGTACACCATTTTGACACCGTAGTGACATTCTTGCCAAGTTGCTCCGCAAGCCATTTGCTGGTGACTCCTTTCTCTACGAGCACCACCTTGATGCGATTGATTTTCTTTGCCATCACTATTCTTTTTAATGATTCAAACGCAAAAATAAATGATTTGTTTTTAATTAAAGAATAAAGCTGGAGATACTTATTGATTGGTAGTGATATTCCTATGAAAAGTGGAAGAATGCGTGCAAAAAGGCTGTACTCATGGTGACTAAATTTGCAACAGAAACACATAAGTCATGCTCAAAAACTATATACATTATAAGAAAGTTCAAAAGCTGCTAACAGCATTGCGCAACGCCCTTGAATGCGGCAATGCCATCGTATTTATG
>CALBYK010000210.1 GCA_937889855.1 uncultured Prevotella sp. | reverse complement strand
GCAATCGGGATGTAGCGCAGTTGGTAGCGCACTACGTTCGGGACGTAGGGGTCGCAAGTTCGAATCTTGTCATCCCGACAGAAAAAGGGTTAAGATGTTGACGTTCAACATTTTAACCCTTTGTCGCTTTTAAGCACTCGGCGACAAGTCGGTGCGGAACGGAGCGGCGCGATTTTGATTGTTTAACCCGGAGTCCTCGGCGCAAAAACGTAGAGGACAAAAAAATGTGCCCAAAAAACTCGGTGATAAATCAGCTTAAAGGCTGGACGCCGCCTGTGTTTCACCAGGCGTCGGAGTGTTATGTGTCGTTCACGGCATTCTGCCCCACAACGGGCAAGATGAAGCTGAAGAAGATTATGCTCGGACGCATAAAGAGCAAGCGGATGCAGAAGGAGATGGCGAGGCAGATAATGCAACGGCTGACGGAAAAGCTGCTCGACGGATGGAACCCGTGGATTGAGGCGGAGAACCCTGCGGAGTACACGACGTGGGACGAGGTGTGCATGAAGTATGAGGAGTGGCTTGCCAAGATGGCGAAGGAGAACGGCTACCGATTGGAGACCGTGGCAAGCTACATGAGCTATCTGAAGATACTGAAGGACTGGATAGCCGACAAGAACGTGCATTATATATATCAGTTTGACCGGCGCATCGTCGGCAAGTTTCTTGACTATGTGTTCGTGGAGCGCAACAACACGCTTCAGACGCGCAACAACTATCTGGCGTGGCTGAAGACGTTTGCTAAATACTTGGTAATGCGGTCGTATGTGCCGAAGAACCCGACGGAGGGCTTTCAGGCTATCATGCGAAACGCGCACAACAAGAACCGCGACACTATAAGCGAGCGCGATCTGACGAGGCTGCGCGAGTACTTGGAGATGCACAACAAGCATTTTTTGTTGGCCACTTATATATTATATTACACATTCCTGCGACCGCACGAGATGTCGCTGCTGAAAATAGAGGACATAAAGATAAAGAAGCAGGTGATTTGCGTGCATGGCAAGAACGCGAAGAACCACAACGACGCGGTGGTGACGCTGCCGAAGAAGATTCTGCTGCTGATGATTGAGCTTGGAGTGTTCAATCATCCGGGCAGCGACTATCTCTTCTCGCGCGGCTTCATGCCGGGAAGGGAGTACCGCTCGGAGAAGTACTTCAGGGACTACTGGCAGCGCGTGCTGCGCAAGGAGCTGGACTTCCCAGAGCGGTACAAGTTCTACTCGCTGAAGGACACTGGCATAACGAACATGCTGCGGCGGCACATCGACACGGTGTCGGTGCGCGACCAGGCGCGGCATTCGAGCATAGACATAACCAACATATATGTGCCGCACGATATGAAGAGGGCGAACGCGGAGCTGAAGGACTACGAGGACGACTTCTGACACTACTAATGGCGGAAGCGGAGGTCGGAGACTTCCGCCACGAAGAAAGGCTGCAGCTTGGCGGCTACTTCAGCGGATAGAACGTGCCTTCGATGATGTCGGAGAGTCGACCGCCGACAACCTGGTACTTGAGCTGCTGGCAGTAGAACTTGCGGCCACCGATATTGAAGATGTGGCGTGCGTCGCGGCGTTGGAGCGAGCGGAACTTGATGACATAGACTGTGGTGAGGTCGAGCTGCTGCGGAATCTGCCAGTGGGTGTTGTACATGCCGTGCTCGGAGTTGATGGAGAGGTCGTAGTTGCCGTTGACATCCATATACTTCACCTGCTGCATATCCCAGAACTTGTAGCCGAGGGTGCCGCTGGGCATGGAACGCATCTGAAGGCGGCTGTTGATGGTGACGGGCACGACGGGGTAATTGTCGCCGCGCTCCTCGCCGCAGCACTCAAACTTGCTCACGCCCATATAGAACCCCACATACATGTTGTCCTTAGCCGACCGCTCCGTCGACTCGCCCTGCACAAGACGCTCCGCCACGCCCTTGCCCTCGTCCTCGTCGGTGATGTTGCCCACGTCGCCGTCGCCGTTCTCAATGACCGGGAGCGGATAGGAATAGTAGTCGTGCAAGCGGCAGAACACATTCTCCACGGGCACAATCTTCAGCTCCATCTTGTCGTCGGAGTTCTCGTCGATGCGCGGTCCGAACTGGTTGACCATGCCGAGGCGCGTACACTTGGACACGCCGCTGTTGCTGCCCTTCTTGACGATGGAGCGCACGATGAAGGGAAACTCCAGCGGTATGCGCCGCCCTGGCGTGTCGGCACTCCAGTGGAAGCTGCGGTCGTAGTAGGCCACCATGGAGTGATAGGAGGCGACTACGGAGTTAGGCGCGTCGTCGTCGGTCTTGTAGAAATCGGTGTTGTCGCCCGATATCTTATACCATATATTATAGAGCGAGGCATAATCGTTGCGGTATTGTGGCAGGCGGTCGGGGCAGTCGACATACTCGATGCGCCGGGCGAAATCGTCGTCGAGGGCGTAGAACTTGTAGATGCTGGTGGAAGGAAACTTATACGCCACGTTGTGGTAGACAAGGTTGTCAACGACGAGACACACGCCGCAAAGGTGCTCCACCTCGGAGATGAAGTCAGAGACAGTCCAGTTCTCAAGCATTTCGCTGTATTTTGTGGTCTGGTAGCCATGGACGAGAATCAGTCGGCTCAACTCGGGACTGCCGGCAATGGCATCGTAGGAGCGAGTATAGCCGAGAGCCTTGAGCACACGGGCAATGACAGTGGCGAGATAAGGCTGAGGACAGAGCGTAGTGCCGGACTTGAGGTTGACGGTAGTGGCCTTTGCCACCTCGTCAACCTCATTGTATATAGTTGACGATGACTGGAGCATATTGCCGATGCCATTGCGTATGCTCGCCTTCGCCACTACGGGCGTGCAGACATATTCGGAGTCGGGATAATGGCTGTAGAGCGAGCGGCGTGCCTCTTCGGCGGTGAGATTGTCAATCTCGCCGAGATCGAGGTCGTGGAGATACTTGTCGCTTCCGGCGAGAAAGTTGAACTCGGAGTTGCCCGACACAATCTGAATCTTTGCGCTGCGCTCATCGATTTCAAGAATAATCTCGGTGCCACGGATGATGACGCCCTTCTCGCAGTAGAGAATAGCCTGACGGTTCTCGGGCCGCGCCGTGACATCGATGCGGTGCATGGCGTTGTAGATGTGTGCGTTCTGCGGGTCGGACAGCGAGATGTCGATGTCGAGCGTGTGCTGGCCCTCGGAGGTGAAGAAGGGGTTGCGGTCGTAGAACTCAAGGGATATGTCGGCGGCAAGGTGTACCTCGCTGCCATTAATCAGGAGCTTAATCATTTTCTTTTTCTGCTTACGTTGGACTTCATTTTGTTGACAAGACGCTCCGCCTCGATGGTGCCGTGCTTGCCCGTGGCGTAGGTCTCGGCGACGATGGGCGACGAGAAGCGGCGGTCGATGGACGTTAGGGTGCGCACGACGCGTGAGAGGACGGAGGTGAGGGCTGATGATTGCAGCGACTCTGGTGATAAGCCTTGCTGGGCCTCTCTAAGCCTGCCTGAGCCGTGGGAACTTGTGGAGGGCTGGTACTGGGTTGTCGGCACGACTGCGGCGATGTCGTCGGCGGACAGACGGGAGACGGAACCGCTGCGCTGCGCCTCGTTGATGAGATTGAGCACGGGGCGCACGGCAGGGTTGGCGGTGGCGAAGCGGTTAGCGACGAACTCGTTGGAGTGGACGATGCCCTGGGGCTTGTCCCATGAGCCGGAGGGAGTGAAGCCGCCGGTGTCGAAACTGCCGACGGCTGCCTTTTCGAGAGCATCGATCATAAGCGAGAGTATACCACGGAGGAAGTCCTTGAAGTTGGCTTGCTCGCCCTGCAGAACCTTGCCAAGCTCCTCGCCGAGCTTCTGCCCGGAAGAGACGATGGTCTCGCAGACAATGTCATTATACTTCTGCGCCAGTTCCTGCTTCTTCTTCAGTGTCTCCTCGGTCTGCTCCACCTCGGCATCGTCGATTTGCTGCTGTATGGCGGCACGCTGCTCGGCAGAGAGAGAGGTTTTATCGAGGAGTTTTTGGAGGTAGCCTTGCCAAGCCTCCAGACGGTCGGTCTGGCTCTGCTCGTCGATACGCCCATTCTTAATGTTGGCCTTGCGCTGGCTCTCCATCAGTTCGTCGAAAGTCTTCTTTGCGTCGCTGATGACGCGGTCGGCAGACTCGCGGTTGGCTTTCTGCTTGTCGTTGTCGTAACGCTCCTTCAGTTGTTTGAGGTCTTGCTGATATTGCTCCTCGCTGATGAGCTGCTTGTCGTGGAGGTTGTCGAGAAGGGCGAGGTCTTGGTTGTACTTCTGCTTGATTGTGTCGAGTTCGTTGGCAAGACGCTCCTCCTCGGTGTCGCCGAAGGACTGCTCAATCTCGCGGAGCTGGTCGTAGAGCTTCACCTTGTAGTCGAGAATTTTCTTCTCAATCTCGGCACGCTTCTTTGGCTCAAGACCTGCAACCTCGAGCTTCTTGTTAAGCTCCTCGAGTTCAAGGTCCTCGATGCGGCGGTTGTAGTCCTCTTGGGTGTCGATGGTGCCGTCGAGGTAGGCTTGCTTGGCCTGGGTGCGCTTGGACTCGTAGTCGGCGGTGATGGAGTCGAGTTGTTTCTGGACGCGCTTCTGGCGCACAACTTCGGGGTCGGGCTTGCTGGTGCCTTTGTGAGAGGGTTGGGCCTTACTGGGCCTCCCTAAGCCTGACTGAGCCGAGGCTGGATTGTTGGTAAAGGTTGACGAACTCTGAGAGCCGACAGCATCTTTTTCGAGGTCGGAGCCGTAAGCGTCGGTGATACCCTTGCGCTCGGCGTAGAGCTTGCGCAGCTTATTGAAAAAGTCGGCCATGCCGCCAAGTCTCTCGCCAAGAGTCTCTGTTTCTTCAGCCACGCCGCGCACGGCCTTCTTGTGCTCGGCAAGAATGGAATTAAGCTCGGCAATGCTCTTCACCGTCTTGTTGTATTCATCCGTGCCGATAGTCATTTTCTTGACATCGCGCGTAAGCTCACGCACCTTCTTCTGAATAGCTGGGATGCTATTGTCTATTTTTGAACCGTCAATGTAGACAGTGACGGTGCGACTATAAGTTTTTGCCATATATAACAATGTTTAATGCTGCAAAAATAGAGGATTAATGACGAGTGGCAAAGGACGCAATTTTAGTCTTGCGAGAACTTGCGTATGTCAGAAAAATTGCTATCTTTACAACGAAAAATAAACCTAACAAACTGACTATTATGTATCACCTTACACCCATACAAGCAATGTTTTTAGTCGCTTTTCTTGCCGTACTTTTTATGGTAAGAGGCACAAAACGAAGCGGCAAGAAGTTCATGGATAGAGTGGAAGACTCAAACTATGAGTTGAAGTCTGCAAAGGAATGGGGTTATACATCAACATATTATTGGGAAATGAAGAAGCACGACATGATGTTTCGTGACGGACAATGGTTGCCGATGTATATAGAGAAAGACTTGAATAATCCTTACTTGATAGAACAGATGCGCAAGAAAGACCTTGTGCTCGACAGATATAACCACTGGGTTTTCACAGGGAAGACGCTTGAAAAACTCAGGAACCTAAAAGCTCTGTATTGGCAGCAGCCAATCAGGAGGAGAAAATAAGAAAAGGCAGGGAGCTTAACCGTTTAGCTCCCTGCCTTTTTTAGTGTTGCCGCTTGACGATTGTCACGCGGTCGATTTGTTCGAGTACGTCACGGGCGGCGCGGTCGCCGTAGTAGTCGGCGGCGATGTCGGCGAGATGCTGCATCTGCTGCTCCACATTCTTGTCGAGCCAGTCGACGGGTCGGCGTCGGATGGGACCGGGCGCGACATGGCGGTTGGGGTCGTGCGAGCCGCGCACCACACGGCCGTTCTGCCGGATGTAGCCGTTGCCCACGCCGTAGGCCACGAACACGCCGTAGCGCACGAACTTGAACGCCACGGCATGAGCCAAGCCATCGTCGCGGGCGGTGTTGACGGCAGCCTTCAGTCGGCCACGGAGGTCGCCGCTGTAGACCTGCGTCTCGGCTATAAGAGTGCCGAGCGAGCGCGATCGCACGGTGTCGCCCCACGCCTTGACACGCTGGTTGAACTCGTCGGCTGTCATCGCCTTCGGGTCAGAGGTAGGTTGTGCTGTCATAGGCTACATGTCGGAAATGGCCTTGTACTCGGCTGTGGCATCGAACGACGGGCAAGCCTTTGCGGCGAAGTCACGGTGCCCACGGATGACGGCTTGTGGGAACTGGCGCTTCAGGCGCATGAGCAGGTTGGCGAGCGCGTCGCGCTGCTCCGGCGTGCGAGTGTCTTTGGGCGAGCCGTCGCGGGCCAGCCCGCCGACATAGCACACGCCGATGGAGCCGGTGTTGTGACCCTTGCAGTGCGCCCCCACCTTGTAGAGCGAGCGGCCTGCGTGTACTGTGCCGTCGCGGTAGATGACATAGTGGTAGCCGATGCAGTCGAAACCGCGCTGGCGGTGCCACTGGTCGATGGTGCTCACCGTGTAGTCGCGCCCCTCGACAGTGGCGGTGCAGTGGACGATGATGAGATTGATTTTGCGCATGATGGTTGCCTATTCGCCATCGACGCTGTACTCGCGCAGCTGCATCTTGCGCGCCTCGGTGGTGAGGATGCGCGAGCGCAGGTCGCCGGTGGGTCGGGCGCAGAGGTGTATGTCGCGTATGTTCTCGGCGCCGCACTCCTTGGCGGTTTCCGCTCCATAGGATGATATGCCGGCTGAGAAGATGGCGAGGTCGGCGAGCTTTATTTTCTTTCCGTCGAGCACAAGCTCCTTCACGCACGCCACCATGTCCTTCAGCACTCCGTGGATGGTGCCGGCCGAGTAGGGCGTGTTGTGGGCTGCCATGTGCTTGGCGAGCCCCTCAAGGTCGACGGTCTCGTCGCTCACAGCGCGGACATACCACATGTTTTCAAAATTGCCTTTGCGCTTGTTTTGATACTTTTGATAACGAATCATAGTTGTAAGAAAATTTTAAGTGTTAGACATCCAGTTTCTGTGTAGGTTGCAACCTGTGCCGATATTGTTTCATTGGCATGGTGCAAAGATACGGCAGAGGTATGATGTCGCGCCATTTTCCACAACTATCCATTATTTTCCGCGTTTAATGGACAGGATTTCGACACAAAACGCCGTCATCACTTTATTCATACACGCCGAAATGTCCGCCCTTGTAGGTGTTGTAGAACTTGTTCGGACCTCCAATCTTGAACTGGTATGTGGCTGTTGCCTGTTTGTCGTAGCAGTTTTCCTTGGCCTTGATTTTCTCGACGGCAGCTTTGCTGGAGTAGTTCTTCACGGAAACAATATAGAAGTCGTTGTCGATAAACCTCAAGTCGCGGCAGTCCTTGTAGGCGGAATAGGCTATGCGGTTGTCGGTCTTCAGCGGCGAGTCGCTCTCGGCATAGGCAGCTACATTGCTTTGGCTCTTGGGCATGTCAACATCGTTTGAGCACTTAATCTGCTATTTTTGCGCAGCTGTGGCTCTTACGGCTCGCCCAGCGCCTCGACAATCGCGCCGACTTGCCTTGGTGTCCACATGCGCTGGCTCTGGCGGTAGCCAAGCTGGGCTAGCCGCTGCTCCAGTCCAGGTGCAACAGCTATCCATTCTTGCAGCTTGCGCCACGTGCGGTTGGGCGAAAGATGCGGCAGATACATCTCGGCAAGCTCCGTGCGCCCGTAGGTGCGGATTGTGAAATCTCCTTGTTTTTGTGTCATTGGTGTATTGTGTTTTTAGGTTGGAAAATGAGTTACAGATAAAAAAGAAGCCGTTTTCGATACAGAAAGGGGCTGTTTTTGAAATGAAAACGGCCTCTTTTCTATCCGTAACCGACTTTGATGTTTTACGCACGGCAAATCCTCCGAGCTTGCCCGGAGCCGAGGCACGCAGTGTGTCGCGGTAGATGTGGCGCGAGAAGTAGCTGGAAATTATGGCATCGGTGTCTACGACAGCCGGTATCTCGACGCGTACCGTCTCCTGCGGCAGCGGCACATATATGGAATCCTTTGTTGTCGGGAGCGACAGCAAGGGGTCGTCGTAACTGGGCGGATAGCCGGGCGGCTCCTCCGCCGACCCTGCCCCGGTGCAGCGACCGAGGGCGAAGGCTGCGGCGAGAGTCGCGAGGAAGACCAGCACGAGGGCCGGCCACTTTACACTAACATTTGTCATAAAACAAAAAACTGCTTGTGGTTAAAACTACTATTATACCTATATGAAGAAATGAAGCCGACGGGTGCTGCGGAGGCCGGAGACCTCCGCCACGGGGGAGCCACGGACGCTACGTCTGCTGCCTGGGCGTGGTGCGGAAGATGCGGTCGTAGGCGGTGAGCATGGCACGCTTCACCATGTCGATGTAGAAGCTCTTGTCCTTGCCATCGATGCACGCCATGTTCTCGAGAATGGAGGTGGTGTTCTCGGTGACGAAGGCTATCATGAGGATGACGGTGAGCAGGTCGAAGAACCACGCGCCGACAAGCCATGTGAGCGACGTGCTGCCGTATTGCTCGGCGAAGTATTCGAAGAGCTGGCACGCCACGAAGAGGAAGAACCAGATGCAGAGCTTCAGTACGAAGCGCGAGAACTTGGCACTCTCGAAGTGCTCCTGCCGCTTGTGGCTCGCCACAATGCCCGACACCAGCTCCACGACCATAACGATGACCATGGCGAAGGCAAGGACGGGCCAGATGCCGAGCGCGGTGCATATCAGACCCCACAGCGACGAGAGCGCGAGGCTCTGCCCTACGCCGACGTATTTGGTGGAAGGAAACACGCTCTGCAACAGAGCCGTCGCGCTGCCGTAGCCGTAGCTGAGAAGAAATCTATTAATGAACCCCATAAAATAAAATGTCGAAATGATCAGTATGGGGGCAAAGGTAATGTATATAAATAAGATATTGTGGAACAAAAAACGATGGCGGAAAAGCAGAAAATAATTGGTGAAAAACTTGTGTATAAGCGAAAGGTTATGTATCTTTGCAATGTGATAAGAAACATGTAGAACTTATAAAAAAGAAAGAAATGGACGACATTTTAGAAAACGAAATCAAGTACAAAGAGACGCTCTTGGGAGACTACATCAGACTATCAAAAATGTCGAAGGCAAACAGCCAAAAGTATGAGACAACAATCAACGCTTTCCTTGATGACCTCTCAAGACTCTACAAGAAACGCAAAAAGGATTAACCTACAAGTGTTCTCCCCTCAAAAGAGGGGGAAGAACTTAAAAAAAATAAGGATATGACAGAATACGAAAAGAAACTCCAGGAATTGAAGCCTATAATGGGATTGGAAGACCCAGACAGTTTGGCTAAGAAAGAAGAATTGCTGCAATGGATAGAAGCCCATAGCGATAGTGACGAGAACCAGGCATCGCTCAACACCTTCATCGACAATGGCATTGCTGAAGAAGCAAAGTCAATTGCCGCATTGCGTGAGCAGATTGAAAACAAATACTCATTGCTGCCAATAGCCTACATCGCCCGCCACTACTTCGGCAAGAGCCGTGCCTGGCTTTATCAGCGGCTCAACGGCAACGAGGTGAGAGGCAAGGTATACACTCTCAACGCCGAGCAAAAGAACACATTCAACAATGCCGTGCAGGACATTGCAAGACAAATAGGCTCAGTCCATTTAGCTTAAAAGTGGAACATGTTTTTTATCACACGCGACCCGAGGTTTGAGCCACCTCGGGTTTTTTTATTGTCTGTCGGTGGGGAATAAACGCAAAAAACGGTGCGCCCTATTCACATGGGACGCACCGCAGAATTTATTGTTTTACCTTAAAAATGTAGATGCTGTTGCTTGGCTCAGACCTCGTAGTCGTGAAGCTCGTAGAGACGCCAAAGTGGCTCGCCGTCGAACGTGGCGGTCTCGAAGCCGAGGGCGGTCATGTATTTGGTGACCTCCAGCTCGGTGACGGGGTAGGTGTTGCGCAGCAGGTAGGCAATTTTGATGTCAGCTTCAGAAAAGCCTGGCCGTGCTGCGCTATAAGTCCGTCGTCCTTGAGCATGTCGATGACGAATGTGGCCTTGATGCCGTATTGCTTCTTTACCATGCCAGGAATCAGATAGTCATTGGCAAAGCTCTTGTGTGCGAGCAGAGTCTTGAGGACGAGGTCGGCGGCGGCGAGCTGTGTGTCGGAGTATTGCATAATTATTCTTTTGTTTTATTGAGAAAAAGCCTCCGATGCGTCGCGCACCGAAGGCTCCAAATAATAGTTCTCTTATTTTTATTCATGTCACCATGAAACAAAATCAATATAAGGCTGCGGTCTGCATCTTGTTGGCAAGACTCTTGAAGCCGTTGATGATTTGTGCCTTGCGCTCCGCGCTTGGCTTGCGTGTGCCGATGGCATACTGCCGCATGACGGAAGGGCTAAGACCTATCTCACGCGCGACCCCGGCAGCATTGATGAAGTCGTAATAGCTGAAGAGCGAGCCTACATCAAACTTGTATTCTATTTCGAGAGTAGGCACTTCTTTGCCTTCCTCTTTAAGATCTTCTGACGCATCATTCCAGCCGCTAAGCATATCCTTTATAGCTGCTTTTGCAGAAGATCCCAATCCAAGAACGCCAGTCTTTAATGGCTTGACATTCATATAGCAAGAATAATTTTTCTCGCCTGGTTGTCTTTCAATATTTGCAACAACTTTCATATTGTATATGTTTATTTTTATAAGTAAAGTTCTCTCACCCCGTTGCCCATTCAGATAAGGAAGCCGCCCGGACTCTCCGGGCAGCCTACCTTGTTAGTCGATTAAGAGGTCTTCAAGTATAGACTTGACTGCCTTTTTCTTGATTTCCTTACTTCCGTGCCTTGGAACCATTGTCCGTCCACCGGTTTTAGGATTAACCCAAACATCGTGTGAGGCACCATGCCGCTTGATAAAGCATCCTGCTTTAATCAAAGCCCTAATCAATTCTGAATGTTTCATGATGTAAGAGAACTATGTGTCTTGTTTTATTAAGACAATGCAAAGTTAACAAAAAAGTTAACACTATTCAAATTTTAAGATAACTTTTTTGTTAACAAATTAAAGAAAATCCTCAAAAAGCCTCTTAACGGTGGCTTTTTACCTCTCGGGACCTGCCGCGAAAATGGTGCAGGCATTTTCGCGGCGGGCTTCAGGGGTGGGCGGTCGGGCAGACGCGGCAAAGCCGTGCCCGACCATTTTCGTGGTGTCAATAAAATGGTCGGGATGTCGGTTTGCTTGGCTTATAGCTTGCCTTCCTCGGAGTAGCTGAAGTATTGCGCATCCGTTACGATAACGTGGTCTACAAGATAAATGCGCATTGTTTCGCACGCGCGTTTCAGCTTCTGCGTGATTTGGTCGTCGTCGCGGCTCGGTCGTGGGTTTCCGCTCGGGTGGTTGTGTATGAGCGTGAGCGCGGTGGCGTTGTTGAGAAGAGCTTCGCGGAGGATGCAGCGCACGTCGACAGCGGTTTCTGTGAGTCCGCCACTCGAAAGGCGCACGGATTTGACGAGCCTTAGTCGGTTGTCCATCAGTAGGGCGTGGGTTTCCTCGTGGTCGGCAGTGCCGAGCGTGGGGCGGAAATATCGCCAAACGGCATCGGCGGAGCCGAACTCGGTGCGGTCGGCGGCGGCTTCGCTCTCGATGCGCTTGGATAGCTCGAAAGCGGCTTGCAGTGCCATCGCCTTTGTGGGGCCAACGCCTTGCACGGCTTCGATGTCGGCAGCGTGTAGCTTGGCGAGTTCGCGGAGCGAGCCGCCACAAGCGTTAAGGAGAACGCAAAAACGCCGACCGCAAGCAGTCCTAAGCGAACCGCAAGCAGTCGGCGTGGCGACAGAAAAGGCGACAAAACAAGTGAAGAGTGAAGAGCGAAGAATGTCACACGCGAGCATCTACGAACGCCGTGCCCAGTCCCTGCAGGCGTGTGAAGTACTTGGTCCCAAAAGTCACACTCTTGTCATCCCGACAGAAAAAGGGTTAAGATGTTGACATTCAACATTTTAACCCTTTGTCGTTTTCACTTTGTTTGTGCCGTTCCTTCTTATATTATTCCGGCTTGATGAAGGAACACGGCCATGATGCACACCGGGCACACAAACCTTACCACAAATAGATAGACCTTATATACACCTGTCCATGCGGTGCCACGGTTGGTGAACTCATTGCGCACTATGCGCTGCGGCACAAACCATCCGATGAGCAAGCTTGTGGTGAACGCTCCTGCAGGCATGAGAATCTGTGCAGTGAAGAAGTCGCAGAAGTCGAGCAGGGAGCGTCCGGCAACAGTAAGCCCATCGTAAGCCCCGCATGACAGTGCGCACAGAACGCCTATCACACAACATGCCACTGTCTCAATAGCCGCTCCTGTGCCGCGTGAGCAATGCAGCTCTTCGTGAAAGAACGCCGTGCCAATCTCGTGCATTGAGATGGTGGACGTCAGCGCGGCGAGGGCAAGAAGAATGTAGAACAATACAGAGATGACGTATCCTACTGCCGGCATGGAGGCGAAGGCCTCGCGGAACACGTTGGGCAGCGTGATGAATATCAGCGCGGGGCCTGAGTCGGGACTTATGCCCACCGAGAATGCCGCCGGGAATATCATAAGTCCGGCGAGGATGGCCACAAACATGTCTATCAAGGCAATCTGACAGGCAGTCTTGGCGAGGTTGGTGCTGCGCGAGAAGTATGAGGCGTATGTGCAGAGGCATGCGGTGCCGAGCGACAGGGAGAAGAAGGCCTGGCCGAGAGCGTCAAGGAAAACCGTGCGGCTCATCTTTGAGAAGTCGGGATGTAGCAGGAAGTCAACGCCCTTTCCTGCTCCTGGCAGCATGCATGAGGCAATGACAAGAACAACAAGCAGCACAAACAGGGTGGGCATGAGCATGTTCGACACCTTCTCTATGCCGCTGCGTATGCCGCGCACTATCACGAAGTGGGTTATGCCGATGAACGCAACGGCCCAGAATGACGGCAATACGGGGTTGTGGGTGAACTCGGTGAAGTAGTTGGCTATGAACCCGGTGTCGCCCGACAGCTGCCCGGCAATAGATGCGTAAAGATACTGCAGGCACCATCCCGCGACTACGGAGTAGAACCCGAGGATAATCATTGACGTGAACACTCCCATTACGCCTATCGCCATCCAACCCTTGCCTGTGGCGAGGCGGCGGTAGGCGCGGGCAGCGTTCGAGCCGGCGTGCCGCCCGATGATGAACTCGCTCACCATGCCCGGGATGCCGAGCATGAGAACGCACAATATGTATACAAGGATGAATGCCGCGCCTCCGTCCTCTCCCGTCATGTATGGAAACCGCCACACGTTGCCAAGGCCTACAGCCGAACCTGCTGTGGCGAGGACGGCGCCAAGCTTGGTGCCGAAACTTGTTCTGCCTGTATTTTCCATAATAGATAGTATGCTTGTTCTTATAATGTCAGATTACTCCAAACTGGTTGAGGAATATTGCGATTATGCACAACGGGCACACGAACCGTATCAGAATCATGTACACGCCGAAAGGCGTGGAGCGCAGAGTGCCCCAGTTGGTGAACTCGTCGCGAACGGTCTTGCGCGGCACCACCCATCCGAGGAATATGCATGTGAGAAAACCCGCGACGGGAAGAAATATCTGTCCTGTCACGAAGTCGAAGAGGTCGAACAGCGATTTCCCGCCGAACACAAGCCAGTCGCGTCCGCCGATGGACAGCGAGCAGAACGCGCCCGTCACGCAGCACGACACGGTGACGAGGAGCGCCGCCTTCTTGCGTGTGGTGCGCAGCTCCTCGTAGAAGAAGGCTGTCGACACTTCATGTAGCGATATGAGCGACGTCAGGGCGGCGAGCGACAGCAGCAGGTAGAACAGCGTGGCTATGACTGTGCCTATGGCTGGCATTGTGGCGAACGCGTCGCGGAACACGTTGGGCAGGGTGATGAATATGAGTGATGGACCCGAGTCGGGGTTGACGCCAACGGAGAATGCAGCCGGGAATATCATCAGTCCGGCAAGAATGGCTATGAGCGAGTCGATGGCCACAATGTTGACAGCCGATTTTGTGAGGTCGGCGCTGCGCGAGAAATAGCTCGCGAATGTGCATATGCATCCCATCCCTATGG
>CALBYK010000209.1 GCA_937889855.1 uncultured Prevotella sp. | reverse complement strand
AGCGATTCTACCGTTGTTTGGTACCAGCCTTACCTTTGTGAGTTTCGAGCTCCCGTTCCACACGAAATGACAGTAATGCATTTATTTGTCACCCAATTCAAGCATATTCATCGCGTCACGCAGTTATCTCTTGTTGCTGCATCCGGGGCATAACCCTTTTATGACGAACGATATGGAATGGGCCTCGAATCCTTCTGGCAGACATACATGGGGAATGTGCGCTTCTGTCATGCAGAACGAGCGTTGGCATTTCTCGCAGTAGAAGTGGATGTGGCTCTCGTCATGGCTGCAATGTCCGGCGTGCTCGCAAAGCTCATAGTTCATCACCCCGCGCCCGTCCTCGAAGGAGTGCACCACATCGTGCTCAAGAAAGAGCGACAGCACACGGAATATGCTTGACTTGTCCATTGACGGAAGCCGTGTCTCAAGCATCTTCAAGTTCATTGGGCTGTGTATGTCGTGCAGGGTCTTGAGCACTATTATCCGGTTGGCGGTGGGCTTCACTCCTTTCGCCTCAAGGCGTTCTATTGTTTCTTTTGTCTCCATAATATAATATATATATGGTGTAAAGTTAGTATTTATTTTTTATATCAGGAAGCATATTTGCCATAAAGTTTATCTTTAAAAATGCTAATTTTAAATGTGTCAAAAAGAAGTTTTACTGTTTTTTTTCGGGAATAAAAGAGTTCTAAAAGTAATATACTCCCCAGTTTTTCCAATATTTTCCCTATATAAACCTAAAAAAACATAATAAAATTTGGCAGGGATTATTTAAATGTATATATTTGCAACCGCAATTCAACGATGCAAGTGTTGCCAAGCAGTTGCGCACGGCATGTGGTTGCATGACCTAATGTAATAGAGCAAAACATCAGAAAGAAGTTCTTATTAACCATGACACACCCCAAGATGAATTAAGTGACCAATTTTTGAAAATGTTTTATCTATACCTAAGACACAGTAAAAAAAACTGCAAATTACTAATTAACAAACAGACAATCTATGGAAAATGTAAACCGACCATTATTTCCCATGATTACGAAATCAATGGTGCTCCCGTTTGCTGTGGGTATGTTGATGTGCTCAACAAACGCTTCCGCAGTTACAGAACAGGAAAGAAACGTCAATAACATCGCCCAGGCTCCCCAGAAGACACAGGTGACAGGACGTGTTGTCGACTCTAATGGCGAACCGCTTATCGGTGTTAGCGTTGTGGAGAAGGGCAACCGCTCTAACGGAGCAGTAACAGATGTTGACGGCAATTACAAACTCAATGTATCTCCGAAATCATCGCTTGTCATCTCTTACGTAGGCTATAAGCAGCAGGAAGTTGCTGTCGGAGGCAAGCGCAATATAGAAATCACTCTCTCAGAAGACTCCGAGATGCTCAACGACGTTGTTGTCATCGGTTACGGTACGGTGAAGAAGGCCGACTTGGCTGGCTCTGTTGCCGTGATGGACAGCAAGGCGTTCAAGGACCAGCCTATCACACAGGCTTCCGATGCTCTCAACGGCCGTGTGTCTGGTGTCAACGTGGTGTCAGACGGTATTCCTGGCGGTTCTGTCAAGGTGCGCGTCCGCGGCTCCAACTCCATCACCAAGAGCAACGACCCGTTGTATGTTGTTGACGGCATGGTGCGTGAGTCGGGTCTTGAGGGCATTAACCCTGAGGACATCCAGAGCATGCAGGTGTTGAAGGACGCGTCCTCAACCGCAATCTACGGTTCGCGTGGTGCCAACGGCGTTGTCATCGTTACGACAAAGTCGGGTGTGAAGGGCGAGAGCAAGATAACTCTTGACGCTTCTTGGGGCATATCCAATGCCACACGTCTGCCTAAGATGCTGAGCACAAAGGACTACGCACAGGCTCTTATCGACTATGGCGGCAAAACGGAGAACGACGTGAAGGACTATCTTGACGGCACAAAGGCTGGCATCGACTGGGAGGACGAGATGTTCCGCACAGGCGTGACACAGAACTATAAGGTTGTGTTCACCAAGGGAACCGAAGGCCTGCAGTCATACATATCGGGCAACTACATGAAGAACGAGGGAACGCTCCGCGGAAGTGAGTATGAGCGTTATGCAGCTAAGGTGAACTTGAAGAGCCAGATTAAGAAGTGGCTCAATGTGACCCTCGACTTCAACGCGTCACGCGGTATCGGCAAGGGTATCAGTGGCCTTGAGGGAAGCACGCAGAACCCGTTGTGGATTGCCTTCAACTCGTCACCGACTATGGATATGTTCGACGCCAACGGCAACTACAACCAGGACCCGTACGGCACTATCGAGGTGAACGCTCTCGGTATGCTCATCGGCAACCAGAGTGAGCGCCGCCGCGACGTGTTGAACGGACACATCGACTTGCAGTTCAACATCCTTCCTGGATTGACCTTCACCACAAGCAACGGCATCGACTATTACAATGGCACATCATACAGCCTTTCTTCCGGCAAGGTGCTGCGTAACCACCAGGCCAACATGGGCAACAGCAACTCTCAGCGCACCATGCTCCAGTCTACCAACAACCTTACTTATGTAGGACAGTGGGGCGACCACCACCTTACAGCCACAGGCGTATGGGAGGCAACCAAGAGCAACACGAGAAGCATGGGCATCAGCGGCAACAATCTCGGAACTGAGAATGTGGGCTGGTGGAACGTGAGCAACGCTGCCACACGCAATGCCTCTAACGGCTATTCGGAGTGGACATTGCTCTCAGGCGTTGGTCGTGTGATGTACAATTTTGCTGACCGTTACATGCTCACCGGGACGTTCCGTGCTGATGGCTCGAGCCGCTTCACCAACAACAAGTGGGGCTACTTCCCGTCTATCGCAGCCGCATGGACCGTCACCAACGAGAAGTTCATGGAGAGCACACGCGACGTGCTCAGCAACATGAAGATACGCGCAAGCTATGGTATCATCGGCAACCAGGACATCTCTCCGTACTCAACTCTCGCCCTTCTCGGCACAACGAGCACCTACTTCGGCACGTCTACACCTGTCACAGGCTACAACCTCAGCCGTATAGCTACTCCTGACATCAAGTGGGAGAAGACAAAGCAGTTTGACCTTGGTCTTGACCTCGGTTTCTTCAACAACCGCTTGGAGTTCTCGGTTGACTACTTCAACAAGCAGACTTCCGACGCCCTCCTCAGCACTTCAACATCTAATGCGCTTGGCGGATTCGCCTACATGGTTAACATCGGTAAGGTGTCGAACACAGGTGTTGACCTCTCGCTCAACGCACGCATCATAGAGGGCAAGGACTTCAGCTGGCAGTCGTCTATCAACGGCACGTTCCTCAAGAACGAGGTTAAGAAGCTAACCGACAAGCAGAAGATAA
>CALBYK010000208.1 GCA_937889855.1 uncultured Prevotella sp. | reverse complement strand
CAAAGGTATAATAAATGGAACAGGTTTTCAGTTATATAATCAGTCTCGGAGCGCCTGTTATGATGCCTATCCTATTCACAGTCATCGGTCTGTGCATAGGCTTGGGATTCGGGCGCTCGCTCAAGTCGGGACTCTACGTAGGTGTCGGTTTCGTAGGACTGGGTATAGTGACCGCCCTGCTTACCAACAACTTCGGCGACCCGCTGTCCGAAAACTCCGAGATCTATAATCTACAGCTTAAGGTGTTTGACATGGGATGGCCTGCCGCAGCCACTGTTGCTTACAATACGGCAGTAGGAGCGCTCATCATCCCCATATGTCTCGGTATCAACTTTCTGATGCTCGTCACAAAGACCACGCGTACCGTCAACATCGATCTTTGGAACTACTGGCATTATGCCTTCATTGGGGCAGTAGCCTACTTCGTGATGGACGGCAGTCTTGCATGGGGCTATTTTGCCGCTATCGTGTGCTACATTATAACCCTTGTCATGGCTGACCTCACAGCTGGTCGTTTCCAGAGCTATTATAAGGATCTCGACGGCATCTCCATTCCGCAACCATTCTGCCAGAGCTTTGTGCCGTTTGCTGTTGTGATATGTCGTTTGCTCGACCGTATACCAGGCTTCTCGCGCCTTGACATCGACGCCGATGGACTGAAACGAAAATTTGGTGTGCTTGGCGAGCCGCTTGTGCTTGGTGTGATAGTGGGCATACTGATAGGAGCGTTGGCATACCTTGATGTGAAGCAGATACTCTTCCTTGGTGTGACGATGGGAGCGGTAATGGAACTGATACCGCGTATAACACGTCTATTCATAGACGGACTGATGCCCGTGTCGGAAAAGACAAAAGAAGTGGTAGCACGTCGCTTTAAGGGCACGAAGGTGTTTATAGGCATGAGCCCGGCGTTGGTCATCGGTCATCCCACGACGCTTGTCGTGTCGCTCTTGCTCATCCCCGTGACACTTGGACTTGCCGTGGTGTTGCCAGGCAACCAGTTCCTGCCGCTTGCCTCGCTTGCCGGAATGTTCTATGTGTTTCCTATGGTGCTGCCCGTGACAAAGGGCAATGTCGTCAAGACTTTCATTGTGGGTCTTGTGGCACTCGCCATAGGTCTATATTTCGTCACTGACATGGCTCCCGACTTCACCCTCGCCTCCAACGCCGTATATGCTGCCACGCAGGACGCGGCAGCCCATATACCTGACGGTTTTGATGGCGGTGCGCTCGACTTCGCCTCGTCTCTCCTCGGTTGGAGCATATACAAGCTCGTGTGTTATGGCAAGTATGTCGGAGCGGCAGTGCTTGTGGCAGTTACAGTGGCCATGATGATATATAATAGAAAGAAGATAATAGCAGAAGAAAAACAACAATAAAGTATGAAGAAGATATTCATTACAGCTGCCATGGCGATAATGTCGCTGTCGGCTATGGCTCAGACAACCAACTTCCAGGTGCGCTGGGCTAATCATCCTGAGGATGCCAAGCACTACGACACAAGTCGTCTGCGTAAGGAGTTCCTCATTGAGAAGGTGTTCGCTCCTAATGAGGTGAACTGGACGTATACTATGTACGACCGTTTCCTCATAGGCGGAGCTGAGCCAGTGGACACTCCAATAGAACTTAATCCTATAGAGCCGTTGCGTGCCAAGACTCTACTTGAAAACCGTGAGCTTGGCATCATCAATATAGGCGGACCTGGTGTTGTTTCAATAGATGGCAAGGACTACGATCTTGGCTTTGAGGAGGGCATATACGTGGGACGCTCCACAGGGAATAATCCCAACCGTGTGGTGCTCAAGAGCAAGGACGCAAAGAATCCAGCCAAGTTTTATATGAATAGCGCTACAGCGCACATGTCGTATCCAGTGAGACGCGTCACGCTGAAGGAGGCAAAGAACATCAAGGCAGGCAGTCTTGCTGAGAGCAACGATCGCGTGATACACCAGCTCATCATAAATGGTGTGGCAGGTGTTCGCACTTGCCAGCTTCAGATGGGTGTGACCGAGCTTAAAACAGGCTCCGTGTGGAACACCATGCCGGCACACACCCACCTGCGCCGCATGGAAACCTATCTGTATTTCAATGTTCCTGACGGCCAGCGCATTTGTCATATCATGGGAGAACCGCAGGAGACGCGTCCTATGTGGATGAACAATGAACAAGCCGTCATCTCGCCGCAATGGTCAATACATTGTGCCGCTGGAACGAGCAACTACACATTTATTTGGGGCATGGCTGGCGAGAATCTCGACTATGGCGACATGCAAGTGGTGAAGACTGCTGACTTGAAGTAGGCTATGTCAAAAAATATTTGGATATAAAACGAAGTTAAATATAAAAAAGAAGAATATGAGCATGGATAAAATGTTTTCTCTTGAGGGCAAGGTAGCTCTCGTCACTGGTGCCGCCTATGGCATTGGTTTCGCAATGGCTGAGGCCCTGCACAACGCGGGTGCAAAGATAGCCTTTAACTGTCGTTCGCAGCACCATATGGATAAGGCCCTCGCCGACTATAAGGCAAAGGGTATCGACGCGCGTGGCTACATCTGTGACGTTACTGACGAGGTACAGGTAAGGAAGATGGTGGCCGACATAGAAAAGGAACTTGGTGTGATAGATATTCTTGTCAACAATGCAGGCATCATCAAGCGCATACCGATGGAGGAGATGAGTGTGGCGGATTTCAGGCAGGTTGTGGACATCGACCTCAACGCTCCGTTTATTGTTTCGAAGGCTGTCATTCCCGGAATGAAGAAGAAGGGACACGGTAAGATTATCAACATATGCTCTATGATGTCGGAACTTGGACGTGAAACAGTCTCTGCTTATGCTGCCGCTAAAGGAGGATTGAAAATGCTTACGCGCAATATTTGCTCCGAATTTGGTGAATATAACATACAGTGCAACGGCATTGGTCCAGGATATATTGCCACTCCACAGACCGCTCCGCTTCGTGAGCGTCAGGCTGATGGTAGTCGCCATCCGTTTGACAGTTTCATCGTAGCAAAGACTCCTGCTGCGCGCTGGGGCACTCCAGAGGATTTGATGGGGCCTGTTGTCTTCCTTGCGAGCGACGCTTCCAACTTTGTCAACGGACATATTCTTTATGTTGACGGTGGCATACTTGCCTACATAGGCAAGCAGCCTTAATTATTAATCATGGTGTGTCAAAATATCGTTCACAAAAGGTGCGTTTTTTGCTCAAATGTTATAGTTTGATGAAAATTTACCTTTTTTTGAATGTATTTTGACACTTTGTATGATGGCATAGTTGTAATTTTGCATCAGAAAAAGAAGCTAAAATGCGGTGACGCAACATCACCGTTTGCGAGTTAAAAAGACTTCAAATCAACAAAAGGTGGGGTCTTCATAACTTAAGGAATAAGAGATTGTTTTCAAGGATGATTTATTGAAGAAGGTTACTTGATTTGACGAAAAGAGCATTAGATTGACGAAAAGAGCATTTGATTGTTGTTCATAGCATAGGTTAATTTAGTAAGTAGATTGTTTTTTAAACATCATGTAATTGGTTTAAAATTAGCAGTTAGTTTTTGGTATAAGGTAGATTTTAAGGTTTGTTGAAAAGGGAATATGCCGTGAGGCATATTCCCTTTTGGCTTTTTCTCCTTTAATATGCTTCATACAAAAAATAATGGGGGTGAAAAATTTGTTAGTGTGGATTATTCATAATATCTTTGTTCTGTATTAATTTCTAAAAACAATCAAGTAAGATATGAAGAAGATAGAAGTATCAGAGTTGCACGACAATGTGTTTACAACAATCGGCAAGGAGTGGATGCTTGTGACGGCAGGCACTAAGGACAAGTTCAACATGATGACCGCCTCTTGGGGCTGTCTTGGCTGGCTTTGGAACAAGCCTGTGGCGGTTGCGTTCATCCGACCGGAGCGTTTCACTCATGAGCTTATCGAGCAGGGCGACAACGTTAACCTTGTGTTCCTCGGCAAGTCGGAGGAAGCACGCAAGACCTACAATTTCTGCGGTTCAAAGTCAGGGCGCGACTATGACAAGGCTGAGGAGTGCTCGCTCACGCCTGTCGAGACAGAAGATGGATGTGTGACGTTCGCAGAGGCTCGCCTTACGCTCCAGTGCCGCAAGCTCTACAAGAGCCGGATACGTCCCGAAGAGATGATAGACAAGACCATTGAGCAGTGGTATGGCGGTGCAAAGGGTGGACTGCATGATGTTTATGTAATGGAAATAAGAGTAAGCTTCTTGCAGCTCTTGTTCGCTCGTTCTTTGACGCCTTCTCGTCTGGTGTCATCGACACGAGCGACGTGCCTGTGACCGAGCGTCGCAAGCCTAAGAACGTAAAGCAGGCCATGCTCGACCATTACGGGCATATCGCCCCCGTGTTCTTTGACACGATGTTTTTCCCGCTTGCTGCAATGAACTTCAGTTATGAGGATATAGAGCGTGTGGTGCGTGAGGCTCAGCAAAGGGGCGATGACATGATGGCACTTGTGAGGACTGCATGCGCATCGGACGCAATGTACAACATGATGGTTGATGAGTATAAGACGAACTTCACGGCACTTCTTGGTGGACGCTGCCTGCCTGTAGCCGACCATCTCGCAGCACATTCCTCGGATGTGGAGACAGCCGACGACTTCGACACCGACCGTGCCATTGAGCTTACAGTGCGTGTAGTGATGCATGCCTATGCCCGAGGTTTGGGTCAGACTGACAATGGCATATCTAAATTCAGGCAACCAACGCTGTTCCGCCTGTTGCTTGACGCCATGAATGTGCTGCTGTGTGACGAGGCTGCCGATTTTTCCGACTGCGATGAAGATTTGTCGGAAATGTTCTTGAAAGTGTGTCGTACTGAACACAATTTCTCTGTAATGACTGATGAAATGGACCGTACACACGGTGAAATAATAGACAAATAAAAGTGTCTATCAACAAAAATACGTAAAAAGTAAGATTTTTTTTGTTTAAAAGTTTGTATGTTGCAAAATGTTTGTTAACTTTGCAATATAGATACACAACGATGCTGTAGCGTGTAAAAATGCGTCTTAAAGACAATAATATTGTGCGCGTATACAGAAAGATAGTTGCGCTAAACTAAACACAAAGGAACGAAAAATAAACTTAAAACAATTTTGCGTATGGGAAAGACTTTACACAGAACTATGGCGTCATTGTTTGTGGCATTGTTCAGCTCGGCAATGGCTTCTGCACAGGTGGCAGTGCCTTATTCATCAGAATTTGACGGATCGCAGGACGGTTGGACTACGGTTGACAACAGCCATGCGCCGGGAAAGACTTGGACGCAAGGCAGCAAGTCTGTTAGTGGCGTTTGGAAGGACTGCGTTTCTATGGATGAAGACAGCAGCACACCCGACGACTACTATGTGTCGCCAGCGATCAATGTAGAGGAGGGTAAGTCGAATACAGTGAAGCTGCACGGTGTTCAAGCTTATCCTAATTTCCATTCCAATCTTACGGCTGAGGTAGGCACCGACAAGGACGACTTGTCTACATTCGAGGTAATTGGCACTCATATTAGTTGCACGGATAAAGACCAGGAATTCACCGACGAGTATACATTCACCGCGAAGTCGAGCGGCGAGTGCTACATAGCTTTCCACGCCACACAATGTGAGGGAATGGAAAATTACGTGTATTTCCGTTTCTTCGGAGCAAGCATAGAGGAGGCAAGCTCTGACCCAGGCGAGAATCCTGGTGGAGAGGTGGCAACAGAGAGCCTTCCGTTCTACCAGAACTTTACTTTTGAGGATGCTGACAAAAAATGGAATATAGTAGACAAGAGCGAGAATGAGGGCTATACGTTTACCCATTTATACATGTACGACTCGACAGCAGGTCAGAACTGGGGTTATGGTATCAAGGACGACAACTCAGGCTCTAACGACTATCTTATTTCGCCGGCTTTCAAGCTTGAGGCAGGCAAGACATACGTAGTTGACTTCACGCACCAGTC
>CALBYK010000207.1 GCA_937889855.1 uncultured Prevotella sp. | reverse complement strand
TGAGGCTCATGATGGCAGCCTTCTTGCCGCGCTCCAGGTGCTCGAGGCGTGAAGGCAGCATCACCTCGAAGTAGCGTTCTTTGGTTTCAAAGTGGGAGAGTATTGAGCGCCAGAAGAATATGTCGTCGTAGCTTTCCACATAAGCCACTATGCGTCGCCGTGCGTGCTGCGAGTTGAGCCTGTTGGCAGCCTCTATGTATTGCGACGTGATGTTGTCGCGCAGTCGTTTGCCCATAAGCTTGACGTTTTTTGGGGGTTATTTATCCGTTATGTCGCTCACTTCCGTAACCCTGTCGGTCCATCCGTTCATTATCACGGCAGGAGAGTGGGTTGTGAGTATTATCTGCACGTTGGGGTTGAGCGTCAGGATGAGGTCAATGAGGCGTTGCTGCCAGTCGATGTGCAGGCTCACCTCAGGCTCGTCCATGAAGAGCACGTATGGCCGCTGGTCCTCGACGAGCACGGTGAGCAGTATGACGAGCATCTGCTTCTCGCCGCTCGAGAGCTGGTAAGGCGTCAGCATCTCGCCTATTTGCGAGAAGCGTATCTCGTTCTCGGTACGCACAATCTTCTTGCCGGTTTCAGAGAAGAGGTCGTCTATGAGGTCTTGGAAAGTCTTTTTAGGTGCCGATATCTGCTGCGCGTGAAGAGCCGCGTCGGTATCGCCGCTTTGCAGACACTCTATTATGCGGTTGCCTATGTTCACCTGGTAGTCGAGGTATTTGCGCTGGAGGAAGAACAGCTGCAGGTCGAGCTCCGTTGTGAGGTCCGACAGTGCCGTGTTGAGCTTGCCGACGGCGTCGAGGTTGAGCAGCGGACGGTCGAACGACCGTATCACGTCGAACCTTATCCACTTGGCGTCCTCCGGCTCAACCTTCAGCCGCACGCCTTTCAGCATGTGGCTTGGAAACTCGCCTCCGGCAGAGAGTCCTTTCACCACCTTGTTCAGTATGGTGCTCTTGCCGACGCCGTTGATTCCGCTCAGTATGTTCACCTGCCGGTCGAGGTTCCATACCACATGTCGGCGTCCGCTCCATAGCGAGTCTATTTCTATCTGTTTGATGTATTCGGCGTATTTCATAAGATGTAAAGTTTTTTTTCCGTTACGTTAACTATTCCACAAATTTAAGAAATTAATCAGTAGAGTGTATGTGGAAGAAGTGTATTTTTTATAACTTTGCAGTGAATTATACAATTTTTAAGGTGAAAAATATGGATAACAAACGGCCACTCATTGCTCATCTGTGCATAATGATGGCATGTGTATTTTGGGGATTGATGTCTCCCATTGGCAAGACAGCCATGCAAAACGGCATCGACAGTCTTGATCTTGTGTTTCTGCGCGCCTGTGGCGGTGCTGTCCTGTTTTGGATAACATCCCTGTTTACCGTGCGTGAGAGCGTGCCTGTAAAGGACGTGCTTGCCTTTATGGGAGCCGGTGTGCTTGGGCTTATAGGCAACCAGTGCGTGTTCACGATAGGGCTCAGCATCACGTCGCCCTCCAACGCCAGCATAGTTACCACGTCGCTGCCCATCTTTGCCATGCTGCTGTCCGCCATAGTGCTCAAGGAACCCATCACAGGCAAGAAGGCTCTTGGCGTGGGCATTGGCTGTGCCGGTGCGCTGATGCTCATTCTCAGCAGTGCCGCTGCCCACGACTCCCGCGTCGGCGACATACGCGGCGACCTAATGTGCATCTTCGCCCAGTTCTCGTTTGCCCTTTATCTGGCCCTCTACCGCGATTACCTTCGCCGCTATTCGCCAATAACCGTCAGCAAGTGGATGTTCACATGGGCGACAGTGCTTCTCGCGCCGTTCATAGGCGGGCATGTGGCGTCAACCGACTGGGGTGCCGTCACCGTGACGGGATGGCTCGGTACAGGCTTTGTGGTGTTTTTCGGCACATACATAGCCTATCTGCTCATGCAGATGGCACAGAAGACGCTGCGCCCTACAGTCGTGAGCATCTACAACTATGTGCAGCCCGTTGTGGCTGTGGCGGTGAGCCTTGCAGCCGGCATGTGCGTGTTCACATGGAAGCAGGCAGTGGCTGTTGTGCTCGTGTTCGGTGGAGTTTGGCTTGTCATAAAGTCGAAGTCGCGCCGCGACATGACGGCGGAATCTGCCGCAAAACAACAATAAGTCTTAATTGTTGCGCATTATTTACCGGATAATGAGATGCATGCTGAAATGTGCATAACTTGCATTATACATGAATATTCTGCAAAAAACATGTGGCGTATGTTTTTAATGAGGCGTTTGTACGACGTGTGAAACAATACGATTAAACACTTTTTAATGTTAAGAATCGGTGAAAATTGGATTAATAATCGTATATTTGCAAATCATTGGTAGACAATCACAATAAAAGAACTGCACAGAAAACTGCTTTTTATAATAACGACATTAGCATTACTACAATATGGATTTGTATAAAATGGAATACAAGCGGGTAAAGCCGCTTGAGCAACTTCCTCTTCATAGGCAAGACACATGGGAGTTGACGTATATAATATATGGCAAAGGCAGGCGCGTCATGGGTGACACAGAAACTGATTTCGCTGAAGGTGACCTTGTGTTCATCCCGCCACACATCCCACATTGCTGGAAATTTGATAACGACCATGTCGACAGTGAAGGAAATATATCGCACTATACTCTTACGTTCAAGAGCGAGCTTATCGACCGTTGTGTGAGCGCGTTTCCAGAACTAACCGAGCGTCTGGAAACCGTCAAGGCGGTGTCGTCGGTACTCTCGTTTGACGAGGGCACCACGTCTGTTATAGCCGACATGCTCGAGAAGATGTCGCGTGAGCAGTCGTCAGAGCTCATTCCTTACGTGTTCCGCATGCTGCTCCTTATATCCAAGCGCGAGCGCACCGCCAAGGTGGTGGGGCGCTTTGCCGAGACCGACCGCACGTCAGAGCGCATCAGCAAGGTGAGGGAGTTCACACAGTCAAACTATGCCCGCACCATAACCATCGACATGATAGCCGAGCATGTGGGCATGAACCGCTCGTCGTTCTGCACCTTCTTCAAGAAGGCTACGGGACAGACGTATATAACTTATCTCAACAAGCTGCGTGTCGACCGTGCATGCTACCTCCTGCGTCAGGGCAACTTCAACGTGACGGAGGTGTGCTACATGGTGGGATTCAACGATGTGCCCTATTTCAACCGCTGCTTCAAGAACAACCGTGGCATGTCGCCAAAGGAATATGCCGAAGGTTTGGTGACACAGCGGCAGATTATAAGCGACAGGCAGCTTATGAACGAGTCGCGCCGCAAATAGGATACTGAAGTCTCGAGTTTAAGTAGGATATAGGTAATTGTGCAAAATTATCTTTACATATATTAGGAGGGTATGGCATCCTTGCCATACCCTCCTACAGATTTCTTATAGTTGTTACCGAGCTATGGTAAGCCCGCTACCAAAGCATGGTATTGCCATTACCGGGTTATGGTAGTGTCTCTACCAAAGCCTTGTAATGTTTGTCTTTGGCCTCACCGTAAAGCCGATTCGTAAATTATACCACACTTATGGTATGCCAAATGACTTGTTTATGCTATTGTTTGTCACCTGTTTTTGCCGTAACTTTGCAACCGTGAAACAAGATAAGTTGTAAAGTCCACAAAACGTAAGCCATAACTATATATAATTGTCAACGTGGGCAATGCGCTTCAAGTCTTCATAAACAAAGAAAACACGAACAATAACTCAAAAGAAAGGGCAAAAACAATGAGCAACAAGAAACTCCACTTCGAGACACTGCAACTTCATGTAGGTCAGGAACACGCCGACCCGGCTACCGACGCACGAGCCGTGCCTATCTACCAGACCACATCCTACGTGTTCCGCAACTCTCAGCACGCAGCCGACCGCTTCGGGCTCCGCGACGCGGGCAACATATACGGCCGTCTGACCAACTCCACACAGGGAGTGTTTGAAGACCGCGTTGCGGCACTTGAGGGAGGCGTTGCCGGTCTTGCCGTGGCATCAGGCGCCGCAGCCGTGACCTACGCCTTGCAGAACATCGTGCAGGCAGGCGACCACATCGTTGCAGCCGACAACATGTACGGAGGCTCATTCAACCTTATAACACATACACTCGCCACACAGGGCATCACTAACACCATCGTCAACGTCAACGACCTCGCGGCTCTTGAGGCTGCCATCCAGCCCAACACGAAGGTGGTGTATGCCGAGACATTCGGCAACCCAAACTCTGACGTTACTGACCTTGAGGCCGTAGCAGCCGTGGCACACAAGCACAACATCCCGTTCATCGTAGACAACACCTTCGGCACTCCTTATCTCATTCGTCCTATAGAGCATGGAGCCGACGTGGTGGTGCACTCGGCAACCAAGTTCATCGGCGGACACGGCTCAAGCCTTGGCGGCGTGATCGTCGACGGTGGAACGTTCGACTGGAAGGCGAATGCCGACAAGTTCCCGTCGCTCGCCAAGCCCGATCCAAGCTATCATGGCGCAATCTTTGCCGACGTGGCAGGTAAGGCTGCCTTCGTGACGCGCATACGTGCCGTCATCCTCCGCGACACCGGTGCCACAATCTCTCCGTTCAACGCCTGGATTCTGCTCCAGGGACTTGAGACGCTCTCGCTGCGCGTTGAGCGCCATGTGGAGAACGCGCTGAAGGTTGTGAAGTTCCTCTCGGAGCATCCGAAGGTGGAGAAGGTCAACCATCCGTCACTGCCGTCTCACCCCGACCACAAGCTCTACGAGAAGTACTTCCCCAACGGCGGCGGTTCTATCTTCACTTTCGAGATAAAGGGCGGTGAGGAGGCCGCGTGGAAGTTTATCGACCATCTGCAGATATTCTCGCTGCTTGCCAATGTTGCCGACGTGAAGAGTCTCGTAATTCACCCTGCCACGACGACCCACTCGCAGATGTCGCCAGAGGAACTTGCCCAGCAGCACATCACTCCATCGACAATACGTCTGAGTATCGGCACCGAGCACATTGACGACATCATCGACGACCTCAAGCAGGCGTTTGACGCCATCTAAGGGTCTTCGACACCGAGCTAATAGGAACGGCGGAATCATGTACGCCGCCAATGTAATAACCCAACTATAGCATTATTATGACAAAGATAGCCAAGAAACTCACCGAGCTTATAGGCAACACGCCATTGCTCGAACTCAATGCCTACTCTGCGAAGCGGGGCGTCGAGACACCAATCATAGCCAAAGTGGAATATTTCAATCCCGGTGGCAGCGTGAAGGACCGTGTGGCGTTAGCCATGATAGAGGATGCCGAGCGCAGCGGAAAGCTGAAGCCCGGAGCCACAATCATCGAGCCTACAAGCGGCAACACAGGCGTCGGCTTGGCTCTTGTCTCTGCCGTAAAAGGATATAAGCTCATTCTCACAATGCCCGAAACAATGAGTGTGGAGCGCCGTAACCTTGTGAAAGCTTACGGCGCTACCGTAAAACTCACGCCTGGCAAGGACGGAATGGCTGGTGCCATACATGCTGCCGAGCAGTTGCGCGACACCACTCCTGGCTCAATAATATTGCAACAGTTTGAGAATCCCGCCAATCCGCAGCGCCACTACGAGACAACGGGTGTGGAACTGTGGAACCAAACCGACGGCAACATCGACATCTTTGTTGCTGGTGTGGGCACTGGCGGCACCGTGTCGGGCATAGGCAAGCGGCTGAAGGAGAACAACCCTAATATAAAGGTAGTCGCCGTGGAGCCGGCGTCATCACCGGTTCTCAGCGGTGGCAAGAGCGGTCCGCACAAGATTCAGGGCATTGGCGCCGGATTTGTGCCAAAGACATACAACCCGGACATCGTTGACGAGATTGTGCGTGTGGAGAACGACGACGCCATACGCACCGGCCGCCAGCTTGCTGCCGAGGAGGGGCTGCTGGTGGGCATCAGCTCAGGAGCGGCGGTCTTCGCGGCCACCCAACTTGCGCAGCGTCCCGAAAACAAGGGCAAGCGCATTGTGG
>CALBYK010000206.1 GCA_937889855.1 uncultured Prevotella sp. | reverse complement strand
ACTTAGAGGTCTTCAAGGTCTAACGACTTTGGAGACCTTTTTTGCGTTTGGAGGTGTCGAAATCCTCGCTCGACACAATGGCTGAAAATGGTCTTAATAACTGGGGGCGAGGATGCCCTCTCTCCCAGCTATCTATAGTAAAGGTTTACCTCCTTGCTTATACATTCGGGTATTAGTGTATCAGGGCTTTCTCCTTGCTTTACCATTTTGCGTATCTGAGTGCTGCTGACATCATATAGCCCAGTGTCTACTATATGTACTGTTGATGGAAGTGTGGCGGGGTTGATGGAGCATCCTCTACGCGGATAGATGTAGATGTTGTAATTGTCAATTATCTCTTTGGCTTTGTACCAGTGATCGAAAACAGTCCAGTTGTCGGCTCCGATGAGAAGGACGAACTCACGGTTTGGATAATCGTTTGAGAGCGAGTGCAGAGTGTGCCACATGTATGAAGGACGCGGCAGGTGGAACTCGTAGTCGCTCACCCTTACATCGTTAATATTCTCAACCGCCTTGCGGCACATGGCGAGCCGCAGATTGTCGTCAAGCAAGTCGTCACTTCTCTTGAGCGGGTTCTGCGGCGACACCATAAGCCACACCTCGTCAATGTTGGTGAGAGTGGTCATCTGACGCGCTATTGCCAGATGACCGTTGTGTATGGGGTTGAACGACCCGCCATAAATGCCAGTACGTATTTTTTTCATATTATATATGTGACGTGTTCATTCCCCAATGAACTGCTTGACAATGCCAAGTGTTTCCTCCACAGCATGGTCCAGATTGTCGTTGACAACCACTTTGTCGAATTTTGGGGCGAATGACAGTTCAAACTCCGCACGCTGTATTCGCTGCTCAATCACCTCGGGAGCATCGGTTGCACGGCCGTAAAGCCGCTTGCGCAATTCCTCGATAGACGGTGGCTGTATGAAGACACTGAGCGCGCGGTTGCCGTAGAAGTTCTTGATGTTGCAGCCGCCTTTCACGTCGACGTCAAAGACTACATTCTCGCCGCGTGCGGCCTGTGTCTCCACCTGTTGTTTTAGAGTGCCGTAGAATCGGTCCTTGTACACCTCCTCATATTCGAGAAACTCGTCATTCTGTATTCGTTCGCGGAATTCCTCGGGAGTGAGGAAGAAGTATTCTACGCCGTTTTTTTCAGTGCCCCGTGGTGGCCGTGACGTACATGATATGGAGAAAGCCAGATGTAGCTCAGGATGCTGCATGAGGCGGTTTATAATTGTACTTTTGCCGCTTCCGGAGGGAGCGGAGAATATAATTAGTTTGCCCATTCTTGAAATAAGTAAATATGTAAATATTGAAATGCGTAAATATTGAAATGTGCAAAGTAATTTTGCACAACTATTTACCTCTGTGTCAGAGCCCCTTTGTGTAGGGACTTTTAGAGTGCGTTGAGCACCTGCTCCTTAATCTGTTCCAGCTCGTCCTTCATCTTTACAACGATGTTCTGCATCTCGGCGTTGTTGCTTTTAGAACCGGTAGTGTTGATTTCGCGTCCCATTTCCTGTGCGATAAAGCCGAGTTTCTTTCCTTGTCCGTGGCCCTCCTTCATGGTTTCGCGGAAGTACTTCAGGTGGTTGGCAAGCCGTTGTTTTTCCTCGCTTATGTCAAGCTTCTCGATATAGTAGATGAGTTCCTGCTCAAGTCGGTTCTTGTCGTATTCCACGTCAGGTATAGACTTAAGGCCGTCCACTATGCGGGCGCGTATTTTCTCCACACGCGACTTCTCATACGGCTCGATGCTTGCGAGTAGTTTCTCGATGTTGTCCACTTTCTCTCCGAACTTCTTCTCAAGGGCTGCACCTTCTTGCGTGCGGAAATCCACGAGCTTGTCGATTGCCTCATCAACGGCGGCGCGTGCCACGCTCCATTCCTCTTCTTCGAGAGTCTCCACTTCCGTCTTGGCAGTCACGTCAGGCATGCGCATGAGTGTGAGGAACCAGTCTTCAGGCTCAGGGATGTTGCATCTTTTGGCTATCGCCTTGATTTGCTGGCAATAGTTGTCGGCAAGAGCGGCATTGATGGTGGTGGCGTCAGTAGAGGCGTCTTTCTCAATCCATATGGCGAAGTCAACTTTTCCACGTAGCAGTCGTTGCTGTATGGTTTGTCTGATTTCCATCTCCTTCTCGCGATAGAGAGGAGCGATGCGTGTAGAGAGGTCAAGGCTCTTGCTGTTGAGTGATTTGATCTCGACATTGATTTTCTTTCCGTTGTAGACTGCGACAGACTTGCCGTAGCCGGTCATTGATAGTATCATTTTTAAATGTTTTGTTAATATCCTTTATAGTGCAAAAATAGCTATTATTTTTGTAATAACGCATCATTTGAAATGCTGTATGTTTGTTTTTCTTCCATTTTTAGATGAAATATGTCACATGCAGCATGTAAATATCATATAAAATCTAAAAATCTGCCGTCCAAATGTATTGATATTGCCCGAAAAGTTGTATTTTTGCATTATATTATAATATACAAGGCTCGCTGTTAAATGCTCCAAAAGCGTTTTTTATATAGTCTGGGTGTTTAGGAGCGTGTAGCCCAAAGAAACTTATTTTAGCATGTCGTGTATTTTGAATATTGAGACGAGCACCAATGTGTGTTCAGTAGCCGTCAGCCAGGACGGTGCTTGCATTTTCTCCAAGGAAGACCATGACGGTCCCAACCATGCCGTGAAGCTCGGTACATTTGTAGACGAGGCGATGTCGTTTGCCGACAGCCATGCCATACCCCTCGACGCTGTGGCCGTGAGCCAGGGTCCCGGCTCCTACACCGGTTTGCGCATAGGCGTGTCTATGGCCAAGGGCATATGTTTCGGTCAGGACCTCAAGCTTCTCTCAGTCCCGACGCTTGAGCTTATGGCCGTTCCAGTGCTTCTTCGTGAGGAAGTGGAGGAGGGCGCTCTGTTGTGCCCGATGCTTGACGCCCGCCGCATGGAGGTTTACTCAGCGGTGTATGACCGTGCGCTGAATGAGGTTCGCGGCATCCAGGCCGATGTGGTAGACTCAGAGACCTACAAGGAATATCTTGACCGTGGCCCTGTTTATTTCTTCGGCAATGGAGCCGAGAAGTGCATGGCTGTGATAAACCATCCCAACGCCCGTCTGATAAAGGGCGTGGAACCGCTGGCAAAATGGATGTACCCTCTTGCCGAGCGCCGCATTGCCCATGAGAGGTATGAGGACGTGGCATATTTTGTCCCGTTCTATCTGAAGGACTTTGTAGCCAAGGAGTCGAAGAAGTTGCTTTAAAACCCGAAAAGAACAGAAAGAATGAAAATATCAGGATTGGATTACAATACTCAGCGCGAGCGTCTCATCCTGCCCGAGTATGGGCGTGAGGTGCAGCAGATGGTTGACCATTGCGTTGCGCTGCCAAACCGTGCCGACAGGCAGCGTTGTGCCGAGACTATAATCTCGGTGATGGAGCGTATGGCTCCACGCTCAGGCACAAGCTACGACCACAAGCAGAAACTATGGGACCATCTGGCACTAATGAGTGGCTTCAAGCTCGACATCGACTACCCTTGCGACATCAATGAGGCCCGCAAGATGCTCGAGAAGCCGAAGCCAATGTCCTATCCTATGAAGCGCATCCCCGTGCGCCATTATGGGCACATGATGTTTGAGGTGTTCAACCTGCTCAAGACCATGCCAAAAGGACGCGAGCGTGACGAGCTCATAAGGCTCGCCGCAAACCAGATGAAGCGTGACCTCATGCTGTGGGGACACGGCTCGAGCGACAATGAGAAAGTGGCGTCCGACATAGCCAATTTCACTGACGGCAATGTGCAGCTCGACCTTGACACGTTCAAGTTTGACCGCATAGACCTCCAATCGCCATCCAACGGCAACGCCAACTGTGACAAGAAACAACGCAGACGCAAATAAGCAAAACTCCCCAACACACACAATGTCAATGGAATCGTTTATAATAGAAGGTGGCCATCCGCTCAGCGGTACCATCACCCCCCAAGGCGCTAAGAACGAGGCCCTTGAGGTGATAGCGGCCACGCTGCTCACCTCTGAGCCGGTGCGCATAAGCAACATCCCCGACATCCTCGATGTCAACAACCTCATAAAGTTGCTTTCTGACATGGGCGTGAACGTTGTTCGCAACTCGCGTAACGACTACACTTTCCAGGCCGACAACCTCAACCTTGAGTATCTTGCAAGCGACGAGTATGTGCGCAAGTGTTCGGCACTGCGCGGCTCCGTGTTGCTTATGGGCCCGCTGTTGGGCCGTTTCGGTCGTGCCGTCGTGGCAGAGCCTGGCGGTGACAAGATAGGCCGTCGCCGTCTTGACACCCATTTCCTTGGCTTCAAGAATCTTGGCGCCAAGCTCATCAACGACGACGAGCGCAAGGTGTACTACATTGAGACCAAGAAACTTCGCGGCACATACATGCTGCTCGACGAGGCGTCCGTCACCGGCACAGCAAACATCATAATGGCAGCCGTGCTTGCCGAAGGCACGACAACAATATACAACGCGGCGTGCGAGCCTTATATCCAGCAACTCTGCCACATGCTCAACCATATGGGTGCCAACATATCCGGCATAGCCTCCAACCTCATAACCATAGTAGGTGTCAAGCATCTGCATGGAGCAAGGCACAGCGTCCTGCCTGACATGATAGAGGTAGGCTCGTTCATAGGCATGGCAGCGATGGTTGGCGAGGGGGTACGCATAAAGGACGTTCACCTGCGTCAGTTGGGCATCATCCCCGATGCTTTCCGCCGTCTTGGCGTTAAGCTGAAGATAGAGGGCGATGACATCGTTGTCCCCAAGCAGCCACACTATGTTGTCGACTCGTTTGTTGACGGCACTATAATGACCCTCTCTGACGCTCCGTGGCCAGGCTTGACTCCAGACCTCATCTCGGTCTTGATAGTCGTTGCTACCCAGGCACGCGGTTCTGTGCTCATCCATCAGAAGATGTTTGAGAGCAGGCTCTTCTTTGTAGACAAGCTCATTGACATGGGAGCCCAGATAATCCTTTGCGACCCCCACCGTTGCGTGATTGTAGGCCATGACCACAAGCGCCAATTGCGAGCTGGCCGGATGTCGAGTCCCGACATCCGCGCAGGCATCGCCTTGCTTATAGCCGCACTTGGGGCAAAGGGCACAAGCCGTATAGAGAACATAGCGCAGATAGACCGTGGCTATGAGGACATAGAGGCGCGTCTGAACGCGCTGGGCGCGAAAATCAGGAGAGAGTAGTTAATATGATAAGGAAAGATACAGTATACAAGATAGGGAAGATAGGCAAGCCACATGGTGTGGACGGTGAGGTGTCGTTCCATTTTGACGATGATGTCTTTGACCGTACCGACGCCGAATATCTCATCCTTGACATCGACGGCATACTTGTCCCGTTCTTCATTGACGAGTATCGCTTCAAGACGGACGAGACAGCTCTTGTTAGTTTTGCCGACATCGACACACAGGACAAGGCCCGCAACCTGACAGGCTGTGACGTTTATTTCCCGCGTGAGCATTCTGACTCAGCCTCAGACTCTCTGTCCTGGGCAGAGATAGTGGGTTTTCATGTCGTTGACAGCAATTCTGGCGAGGCTATAGGCGAGATACGCTCAGTTGACGACTCTACAATAAACACGCTCTTTGAACTTGTCACAACTAATGGAAACGACCTCCTCATACCCGCAAGTGATGACCTGATAGTGTCTATAGACATCGAAGGCAGGACGATAGAGATGTCGCTTCCGGAGGGATTATTGGAAATTTAGTCTGTCCCACACAGACGCAAGCAGCACATAGGTCAGGCTGTTCGCCGGCTTGTAAACTTGTCTGCTTGTAAACTTGTCAACTTAAAAAAAACATGAAGAAGCAAATTTGCATCCTCGGCTCTACCGGGTCAATCGGTACTCAGGCGCTGGATGTGATATCCCAACATTCTGATCGCTATGAGGTCTATTGCCTCACAGCCAACAACCGCTACGAGCAGCTTGCCGAGCAGGCACGCCGCTTCCGCCCTGCGGCAGTGGTGATAGCCAATGAGTGTCACTATGACGCCCTATGCGCATTGCTTGACGACTGCCCAGACATTAAAGTGTATGCAGGAGCCAAGGCCCTCGACGATATTGTGGAGGCGCAGCCCATTGACATGGTTCTTACGGCAATGGTTGGATTCGCAGGCCTGTCGCCAACAATTCATGCCATAAAGGCCCGCAAGACGATATGTCTTGCCAACAAGGAGACGCTTGTTGTGGCCGGTGAGCTTATATGCAGGCTCGCAGCCGAGAACCATGTGAGCATCCTTCCGGTAGACAGCGAGCACTCGGCAATATTCCAGAGCATAGTGGGCGAGGGGATGAACGAGATAGAGAAGATACTTCTCACGGCCTCGGGCGGTCCTTTCCGCCAGTACTCCCTTGACCAGATGCGCTCGGTGAAGGCAGCCGACGCTCTTAAGCACCCTACGTGGGAGATGGGCGCCAAGATAACCATCGACTCGGCGTCGATGATGAACAAGGGTTTTGAGGTGATAGAGGCAAAATGGCTTTTTGGCGTTGACGCTGACAAGATACAGGTGCTGGTTCATCCCCAGTCGATTGTCCACAGTGCGGTGCAGTTTGCCGACGGTGCCGTGAAGGCACAGCTTGGTGTTCCCGACATGCGTCTGCCCATACAATACGCCTTCTCGTTCCCTGAGCGTCTGCCCCTCAATGGCGAGCGTCTCGACCTCTTCAAGCAGCCGCTTGAGTTTTTTGAGCCCGACATGGACAAGTTCCATTGTCTGCGCCTGGCCTACGAGTCGATAAGGAAAGGCGGCAACATGCCGTGTATCGTCAACGCCGCTAACGAGATAGTGAACGAGGCATTCCGCCACGACAAGTGTGGATTCCTGGAGATGGGCGAGATAATAGAGGCCACGATGCAGAAGGCCACATTCTTGCCGAAGCCCACATACGACGACTATGTGGCAACGGATGCCGAGGCGCGCCGCATTGCGGCAGACATGCTCCGCTGCGATTAATATTCAACCACTAAACATCAGTAATTAGACATTAATGGAAATCTTTCTCATCAAATTGCTGCAGTTCATGCTTGCAATTTCAATACTTGTACTGCTCCATGAGGGCGGACACTTTTTCTTTTCCAAGTTGTTTGGCGTGAGAGTGGAGAAGTTCTACCTGTTCTTCGACCCTTACTTCCACCTGTTTGAGTTCAAGCCAAAGCATAGTGACACAACCTACGGCATAGGCTGGTTGCCGCTTGGTGGCTATTGCAAGATAGCCGGCATGATAGACGAGTCGTTCGACACCGAGCAGATGAAGAAGCCCGCCGAGCCATGGGAGTTCCGCTCAAAGCCGGCATGGCAGCGCCTTCTGATTATGGTAGGTGGTGTGCTTGTAAACTTTGTCCTTGCACTTTTCCTTTATGCCATGTGTCTCTTCGTGTGGGGCGATGACTATGTAAAGCCCAAGGACATGCCCTTGGGCATGAAGTTCAGCACAGAGGCAAAGGCTCTCGGTTTTCATGACCGCGACATTCTTGTGGGAACCGACCTCGGTGAGTTCAAGAAGTTCGGTCCCGACATGTTCCGTGACATGGCACGCGCCAAGCAAGCCTATGTCATACGTGGCGGCAAGGAGGTGACCGTTAACATGCCTGGCGACCTTGACTTGCTTGAGATGTTCAAGAGTGTGCCTCCGTTCATGGCCCAGTTCATAGAGTCGCGTGTAGACAGTGTGGCTCCAGGGTCGCTTGCGCAGCGTATGGGTATGCGCCACGGTGACATGATTGTGGCGTTCAATGGCAGGAAGATTTCATCGCACAATGATTTCCTTTATGAGGTAGGGCGCATCAGCGACGTGCTTGCCTTTGCAAAGACGCATGCCGACAGCGTTAAGGCGCTGACCGTGAACCTCACCCTTGTGCGCGGTACTGGCGGCCGGCAGTGTACTGTCAACACGAGCGGTGTTCTGCACACGTCGGACAAGGCGGAGGAGAACATGAAGTTTGGCTTCTATCCTGCGCTCCCCAATGACAAGGTGACGCATGTTGACTACAGTTTCCTTGAGAGCTTTCCGGCAGGTGTGAAGTATGGCTGGAATGTGCTCGCCGGATACGTAGGTGACATGAAGTACATATTCTCAGCCGAGGGAGCCAAGTCGCTCGGTGGATTCGGTGCCATAGGAAGCATGTTCCCCGACCAGTGGAACTGGCATAAGTTCTGGCTGATGACAGCCTTCCTCAGCATAATACTCGCCTTTATGAACATTCTGCCAATCCCGGCACTTGACGGTGGCCATGTGCTCTTCCTCTTGTATGAGATGATAACGCGCCGCAAGCCGTCCGAGAATTTCATGATACGTGCCGAATATATTGGCATCGGGGTGTTGCTGTTGCTCATGGTGGTGGCAAACCTTAATGACGTGCTGCGCTGGCTGCATATCATGTAGCAGAGAGAACAACCAATACGACAGTCACAACTTAATACTACATTCTTATAAAGTCAATATTATAGAATGTTGTTTGGGTGGTGCACATGTTGTATTGGTTGTTTTTTTACCCTTGCCTCATTTGTTCAGGCAAGGATGGGGCATGCTCCAAATGTGTGATGCGGTTGATTGTTTTTACTGTTTTTATGGCAAATGTATGTTGTCTTTAGGACAAAAAAATACGGCACTACTCTCAACGAGCAGTACCGTAAAGCCTATGTTTAACTAAAAATCCTTTTCGTAAAGAATGAAAATCCTCACGGATCCTCATAGTTACCTGTTAAACAATCGTTCAATTTACCTTAAACCTAATAACTAAAAACCTAAATCTATTACTACTAACCTAAACAATCTATTAACCTTTTGACAATGCAAAGGTACTAACTTTATCAAAACTGACAAATATTTGTAAAGTGAATGTACGGAAATTGTGCTATTTATTGACTTATATCAAACTATGTGTACGTACACACCATACTAATTAGTATTTATGACGGTTTCTTGGTTATAAAGTGTAAGTTTTGTTCTTAAATTACGCGTATCCTTAAATTTCTATCTTCAAAAGTGTGTTAATCAAGAAAAAATGCGTAAGTTTGCCGAATATATAGAAAAACAATGAGAGTACTTATCGTAAATACAAGCGAGAAGACAGGTGGGGCAGCAGTAGCGGCCAACCGTCTCATGGAAGCGTTGAAGAATAATGGAGTGAAGGCAAAGATGCTTGTCGGCGACAAGCAGACGGGTCAGATAACCGTTGTGCCCCTGCCATGGAAGCGCGCTCTCAAGCGCCACTTCCTGTGGGAGAGGCTTGTAATATTCTTTCATCTGCGATTTCAGAAGAAGCATCTGTTCGAGATAGACATAGCCAATTCTGGCAGCGACATAACCAGCCTTCCGGAGTTTCGTGAGGCAGACGTGATACACCTCAACTGGATAAACCAGGGCATGTTGTCACTGTCTTCCATCCGCAAGATTCTGCGCAGCGGCAAGCCGGTGGTGTGGACCATGCACGACCTGTGGCCGGCCACCGGTATATGCCACTATGCCCGCACGTGCTCGTCCTTCCGTACAGTATGCCATAACTGTCAGTTGTTGCCCCTTAACGGCTCTGCCGACGACTTGTCACACAAGATATGGAAGCGAAAGAAGCAGTTGTATCATGCGAGCAACATACACTTTGTGACATGCAGCCGCTGGCTTGAGGACCAGGCAAAGCAAAGCTCTCTGCTCACTGGTCAGCGAATATCCTCCATCCCCAATCCCATAGATACGCGCGTGTTCTGCCCGTCCGACCGCAAGGAGGCGCGTCTGCACGCGGGTCTGCCGGCGGACGGGCGTGTGTTGCTGTTCGTGTCGCAGAAGGTAACCGATGAGCGCAAGGGCGTGGGCTATTTCATTGATGCCGTGAACCGCCTTGCCGACATCCATCCCGACTTGGCAAAGACCACCAGTGTGGCTGTGCTTGGCGCAAATTCGGAGCAGGTGTGTCAGAGTTTGCGCGTCAAGTCGTATCCACTCGGCTATGTTTCCGACGACCGCATGATAACAAGCATATACAATTCGGCCGATGTGTATGTGCTGCCATCGCTTGAGGACAATCTTCCCAACACAATAATGGAATCCATGGCGTGTGGCGTGCCGTCCGTGGCCTTTCGTGTAGGTGGCATACCAGAAATGATAGACCATCGCCGCAACGGTTATCTTGCCAACTTCAAGGATGCCGCCGACCTTGCCGAGGGCATACGTTGGGTGTTGCTGGACGCCGATCGTGACGCGCTGCGTGACGCTTGTCTCAAGAAGGTGGGCCACAACTATTCGCAGCAGAGCGTAGCGATGAAATACATAGAGGTGTACAACGAGCTTATAGCTCTCAAGAGATACATTATTTAATAAACGACGATATATACAGATGATAAAATTTTCGATAATAACCTGCACCTACAATGCCTACTCCGTGTTGCAGCGCACGCTTGACAGCGTGCTCAACCAGTCGTGGGGGCAGATAGAGCACATCATAGTTGACGGTGCGTCAAAGGACAAGACGCTGGCGCTCGTCGATGCCTACCGACAACGCAGTTCAGAGGAAGAGACGGGGCACGGCATAGTAGTGCGTTCCGAGCCCGACTGCGGACTCTACGATGCTATGAACAAAGGCTTGGGAATGGCCACTGGCGACTATGTGGTGTTTCTTAACGCCGGCGATGTGTTTCCGTCTGACAAGACGCTGGAGACTATATCCAACGATGTGAACGAGCGGTCGGACGGGCTGCTTCCTGCCGTGCTGTATGGTGATACCAATATTGTTGGCGAAGACGGCAAGCTGCTCCGTCCGCGCCGTCTTGCTCCGCCCGACAATCTCACGTGGCGCTCGTTCCGCCATGGCATGCTCGTCTGCCATCAAGCCTTCTATGTGCGTACCGACATAGCCAAGGAAGAACGTTATGACCTGCGCTACCGTTTCTCGGCAGACGTTGACTGGTGCATACGTGTGATGAAGAACGCTGAGAGGCGCGGCTTGCCGTTGTTGAGGCTTCCTGAGGTTGTGGTCAACTACCTTGACGGCGGAATGACCAACAAGAACCACCGTGCGTCTCTTATGGAGCGTTTCAGTGTCATGCGCCGTCACTATGGACTGCCGTCGACAATACTCATGCATGCATGGTTTGTTGTGAGAGCCTTGCTCAAGAAATAATGCAAATGTGGATGTTTCAAGAATTGTTTGGCACATCCACATTTGTTGTTTTTAGTAATATCCTGCAAAAAACAATCCTTTTACACTTAAGATGCCAACACCTGTATAATAAGTGTCTACTCATGAATGTTTATTAGAGAAAATGCCACTCACGTGTCATTCCTGTCAAATTACTGCAACAAAATCCTAAATGTATATTCATTTGTAAGAATGAATCTGTCAATCTACATATCTTCCTTTACGGCTGCAAAATTACTATAAGTCGGTGAATATACATGATACTATTTTTGCATATAGTTACCAATGCTTGCTTTTGCCGATGATTTTGAATAACCTATTGGTGATGGAGTGTCCAATATGTCGGAAGTTGCCGTAGCGCAGGTTGAGCCAAAGCTCTTCAAGCGAGCGTCCCGCTTTGATGAGTGGATGTCCGTAAGCGTAAGTGCGGTAGACCATGTTCTTGAAGTCGACATCCTCGATGACGTAGTGCGGATGGCGCAGTGGTGCCTCAAACTCAAAGCGCTTCATCGTGAACAGCTTTCGGAGTCGGCGAGGCATGGTTTTGAGTGAGCCGGTATAGTGGGTGGAGCCGTCTGTTGCCCCGAGATTGTTGATGAGATTGCGCGACGGCATTATGGCAAGTGCTGAGTTCATCACCATGGATGCCCAGAAGATGGTTTCATAGTATTCTTTTCCCGATGCCCTGTGGTCGTAGCATGCCCGCAGCGTGTCCCTGCAATAGCGCCGTTGCCGCATTATGGCGTTGAGCTGCCGCATGGCGGCGGTGTCGTCCAGAAAAGCGTATGACGGGTCCCACTTGTCGATGACTCGCCGCCACGATGCCCATCCCCAGATGCTGAATACGGAGGTGAACAGATAGTCGGACGGATAGTCTTTAAGCTGCTCTTCGGGGTTGAACCCGGCAATCATCCATATGCGCTCGTCGTCTGCATAGCGGTCGAGCATTTCCTTGCAGAACGTGAAGAACGACTGTGACGGCACGTCGTCGTCCTCGAGCACGATGCAGCGGTCGACAATTGAGAACGCCCACTTCTGTGAGATGTATTCGGACGGGTCGCATCCGAAGTTGTGTTCCTGGTATTTGCGGTGCACCTCACATTCCCAGTCTATATTCTCGACGATGCTGCGGCAAGCCTCGATGCCTGCCATGTCGCGCTCGCCGCGCGGACCGTCCTGGTAGAGGAACAGTCTGGAGGGACGTGCCTTCCTTACCTCGTCAAACACTCGCTGCAGGTGGTCGGGACGGTTGAAGAAGAGGATGAGTACGGCAACGTCGGTGGAGTAGGGTTGTATAGCCATAAGCTTTGGTCTTTGTTTGTTTTCTGTATATTTTGTGACGTATATAATCACAAAGTTAAGCAATTTCCATTAAACAAGCAATTTTTGGAATAAGATAGGTTTCACCTCGGGATAAAAAATGAATAAATTCATTTTGTTCTCCGCTCGGTTTGCACTATCTTTGCATCTATTATGAAACAGAACAAGGCCGTTTCCGTAGTGATGTGCACATACAATGGCGCGTCCCGTCATTTACGCGAACAACTCGACTCCATATTTTCGCAGACAGTCCTGCCGTCCGAAGTAGTGGTTCAGGACGACTGCTCTACCGACGACACCATGGCTGTGCTTGAGGAGTATGCAGCCAAGGCTCCCGATGGTGTAGCCGTGCGTATATACCAGAACAAGGTGCAGCAGGGCATCAACCGCAACTTCTTCTCAGCCATGCGCCGTGCCCGGGGAGAGCTGATAGCAGTGAGCGACCAGGACGACATATGGCTTCCCACCAAGATAGAGGAGCAAGCCAGGGAGATGGAGGACGGAAGGCTGATGATGTGCGTGTGCCGTTCGGAGCCTTTCTCGGAGACAGGAGCACCGGTGCGTTACGACCGGCGCTGTCCCAATTGCAATCTTGTGAGGCTTTTCTATGCCTCGATGATGGGTCATTGCCAGATGCTGCGCCGCACGCTTCTCGACTACATCCCGTCCGAGGCGGAACACCCCGACATCTACCGTCGCACATGCTATGATGTGATGACAGCTACAGCCGCCGCCGCTCTCGACAGCATACGGCTCGTTGACCGCGTGCTCGTGCGGCAGCGCCGGTATGAGGAGGCTGCCACCTATGTGAAGTATGACGCACGCCGTGTGCGCCATGCAGACAATGCAGCGTTCATGGTGTGGTATGGCATCCGCAACTGGCACCGTGTGAAGCCGTGGATGAATGCCCACTTCCGTGCCCGGGCAGAGTTCCTTGAGTGGGTGTGGCGCAAGTCAATGGAGAAGGACGCGTTCATGCGTGCACGCCATGCCGACATGGAAGCCACACCTACTGCTGACAACCGTATCTTTGCCGACGGGGTGCGTCTGCTTGATGCCGAGTGTCGCAGTGGAGTGGGTGCGTTGATGACGCTTTGGCGCTACTACCTGAAGTACCGCCACGTAATATTCTATACATATGAGCGCGACCCGATAGCAATGTTGCGTGCTTTGCTGCATCCGTTCATGCAGGTGTATAACTATAGTTATCTTGTAGGAAAACGATGAAAGTATATTTCTATCATACACAAAACATACAGTATTGCCTAAAGCGCATGGCAGATGGCGAGTTCCCGTCCCATTTCCTGTATGGCGCATGTCATCTTGGCGATTCAGGCATAGACGTTGTGTGGCACAAGTCGCCGCACCGCGAGCACTCACGTGTGTTGACAGCCATGCTCACGGCCTGGCGCGTACTCACATGCCGTGAGCACATAGACGCAGTTTATGGCACACATTATAAAGGTATGGAACTGCTCATCCTTCTTCGTGCCATGCATTTATACCGCAAGCCAATAGTAGTGTGGCACCATCAGCCTATCGTGACGCCGTCCAGCCGCGTCAGAGAGTGGGGAGGACGTCTGTTCTACCGTGGTATGGACCGCCTGATATTTTTCTCGCAGAAACTTGTCAACGACTCCATGCAGTCGCCTAAGGCCGATCCCGCGCGCATGGTTGTAGGGCATTGGGGAGCCGACCTTGAGTTTTATGACAGGATAAGGCAACAAACTGCGCAATCAGTGGACGTGCGGACTGATGTCGGACAAGGCGTATGCGAGGCAAGGCAGCCGTTCGTCTTTATCGCCACAGGCAAGGAACAGCGTGACCAGGCAACGCTCATAGGGTCGTTCAACCGTTCTGGCTTGCCGCTGAAGCTCTACATCGGCATTAATCCCAATCCGCATGTACACAACCCCAATCTTGACGCTGTGCGCAGTTGCCACCCGTCATCCAACATCGACGTCCATGAGATTTGCGGACTCCTCCCGTATGAGATAGCGCTCGACGTTGCCAGGGCATCATGTGTTGCGATATGCTGCAAGCCTACGCGCTATACAGCCGGACTCACCACCGTGGTTGAGGCTCTTGCCCTTGGCTTGCCAATCGTGTGCAGCCGCAATCCGCAGATACCAGTCGACTTTGACAAGGAAGGATGTGGAATGTCGGTCGAATATGGCGATGTTGATGGCTGGCAGCGTGCCACTGAATATCTTGCATCCCATCCAGACGAGGCCCGCCGCATGGGCGAGCGCGGGCGTGCGATAGCCGAGCAGAGGTTCAACGACCGCCAATGTGCCCGCGAGGTGGCACAAACAATAAGGCAGGCATGTGCCGACAACGACCGCAACACATTGGCAAGCCGCTTGCTGAGAATACCGCCACGGCCGCTCAACATCATCCTCTCAGTCATCGTCGCCTTGCTACTCGTGCTGTGTGTCAGGAGTGTGTGGACACCAGTGAGGTTCGGCAAAGAGCGCGCAGCGCGTGAGACTGTTGTCAAGCAGCGGCTGTTGCTTGTAAGGGCAGCCGCCGAACGCTACCGTCATGAACATGGAGCATATACGGGCCGTCTGCAAGCGCTTGTGGATGGAGGCTATCTTGCCGACTCGCTGCAATACATCCCTTACACGAAGGCACGCAAATTTCATCTTGCCGCGTCGTCGGTAGTGACACGGTCGGGCAAGACGCAGCCAGTAATGGAATGTTCGGCTACCTACAGCGACTATCTTTGCGGGCTTGACGCCGATGCCGTGGCGGAGCTCAATGCAGCCGCCGGTATGTCAGGACGTTTCCCCGGCCTGAAGATTGGCGACCTTGATGCCCCTAACGACAATAATGGAAACTGGGAATAGACAAATCATCTACTATGAAGATAACCATACGCATAACACGCACGACAATAACGTTCACGGCACCCAATCCGGTGATTGAGGGACAGACCGACTTTGAACAGTACAACATGAAGGCAGGCATTGCCGTGGCAGCCAACTTGCGCCAGGCACTTGCCGATTGCCGGATGCTGAACGCACACGCGCCAACGGCCAATGCAACGGTAGCCGCATCACAGTATCACCCAGTGTTCGACACAGCCACTGTGTTTGTGGACACGCCACTTCAGCTGATACCGTCAGAAGAGTTTGACGAGGCTACAATGCCACGTCTTTACCACTATGCCAACACCAAGTGTGTAGATGACGACATTGAGGGCACCCCAATTCCCCAGCTCAACGTCGTGGCAGCCTATGCTGTAGGCAAGGATTTGAAGTTCGTGCTTACGGAGACATTCCACACGGTGCAGTTCATGCCGCTCTTGGCTCCCATACTTGTGGAGTTTCTGCGCCACTCATACGGAGGGTTTCAGGAGAAACTGTTCTGCTATTTTCACGACAAGCGCATAGATGTGTGCGCATTCCGTAAAGGACGCGTGCGCTTCTGCTGCTCGTTCAATGTGTCGCTCATGCCCGATGCCGTCTATTATATAATGAATGTTTGGCAGACATTGGGAATGAAGCCATCCGACATACTCTGTCTGGCAGGCTCTGTTACGGGACGCGACGCGCTCGTGAAGGAACTTCACAGATTTGTAAAGAACATAAAGAACATAACGATATAATACGATGAGAGTAATAACAGGAATATACAAGGGCCGTCATTTCGACGTGCCGCGCACGTTCAAGGCGCGTCCGACGACCGACTTTGCAAAGGAGAACATCTTTAATGTGATAAATGGATACATGGACATGGAAGGAGCTCACGCGCTTGACCTTTTTGCCGGGACAGGCAGCATTTCGCTTGAGTTGCTGTCGAGAGGGTGCAAGCCGGTGGTCAGCGTGGAGATGGACCGTGACCATGCTGCCTTCATACGTGAGTGCATGAAAAAGATCTCTGCCGAGGACAATATCCTTATCCGTGGCGATGTGTTCAGGTTCATAAAGACATGCAAGCAGCAGTTTGACCTCATCTTCGCCGATCCTCCGTATGCCCTCCCCGCGCTGCCTACAATCCCAAGGCTCATCCTTGATAAGGGCATGCTTGCGCCTGGAGGCTTGCTTGTTTTTGAGCATGGCAAGCATAATGATTTCACGGGTGTTCCGGGATTCATAGAGCACCGTGCCTATGGAAGTGTTAACTTTTCGTTGTTCCGTCAAGAACAAGATGAAGAGTGATGTGAAGTTATTGCCATTTACCACGGTATCAAAGAACAGTAATACCAATTATTGGTAGCAACATTACCAAAGTCTGGTAGCATCACTACAAAACGTCGGTAGCACTGTTACAAAATACAGGTAATTATTGAACTCAATTTTCGGGTTCAGCCAATTCAATCAGAAGCTTTAGTGTATTATAAAAAAGGTGTGTGTCAAAAGGAAGTAAGGAGTTATGAGTAAAAGTTAACTCGCTTTGCAAGAACTTCCATCCGCCATAGGCGGATTAACTTCTTGTTAACTTCTGATAAATTTCATTTTGACACACCCTCCTCATTACCACTTTTATATTGTGGGTGCATCGTTCTCTTATAGCGATTCGAGCATACGCTTGATGACAACCTCGGCTGAGATCTCGCGGTTGGCGGCCTCGGGGATGACGAGCGAGTTGTCCGACTCTATCACGCTGTCGGTCACTATCAGTCCGCGTCTTACAGGCAGGCAATGCATGAACTTGCCGTTGTCGGTCACTGCCATGTGCGCGTCGTCAATGGTCCATGACATGTCCTTGGAGATGATTTTTCCATAGTCGGCTGGATTTGTTACACCCGGACAACTCCAGTTCTTGGCATACACGAAGTCGGCACCTTCAAGAGCCTTCATTTGGTCGTATTCCACGTGAGCGTTGCCCACGAATTTAGGGTCGAGTTCGTAGCCGTGTGGATGTGTCACGACGAAGTCGACATCAGCCGCGTTCATCCATTCTGCAAACGAGTTGGGCACAGCCTGTGGCAAGGCGCGGCAGTGGGGAGCCCATGAAAGCACCACTTTAGGACGTGGCTTGGATTTGTGCTCATTGATGGTTATGAGGTCGGCAAATGCCTGGAGAGGGTGCACTGTGGCAGTTTCCATGGCGAAGACGGGCCGTCCGCTGTATTTCACGAACTGCGAGACAATGGTTTCGGCATAGTCATACTCACGGTCTGTGAGTCCCGCGAAAGAGCGTATGCCGATGAGGTCACAATAGCTTCCCATCACCGGTATGGCCTCAAGAAGGTGCTCCGATTTGTCGCCGTCCATGATAACACCGCGCTCAGTCTCGAGTTTCCACGCCCCGGCGTTCACGTCGAGCACAATGACGTTCATGCCGAGATTCATGGCAGCCTTTTGTGTTGAAAGGCGTGTGCGGAGCGAGTTGTTGAAGAAAATCATCAGCAAGGTCTTGTTCTTGCCGAGATGTTGAAACTGGAAGCGGTCGCGCTTCACCTCTTTTGCTTCGGCGAGAGCTGCGTTGAGATCGCCAAGGTCCTGTGCATGGAAGAATGTTTTCATATCTATGTTGTTTTATTGTCTTGTTTGTCCGTCACCGTCGATGAGCCATTTGTATGTAGTAAGTGCCTCAAGTCCCATCGGACCACGTGGCCCGAGTTTCTGTGTGCTTATACCTATCTCAGCTCCCAGCCCAAATTCGCCGCCGTCCGTGAAGCTTGTCGGGGCATTCCAGTATACACATGCCGCGTCCACTTGCTGCTGGAACAGCCGTGCGTTATGTTCAGAGTCGGTTATGATTGCCTCGCTGTGCCCGGAGCCGTACCGGCGTATGTGCCGAAGTGCCCCGTCAAGGCTGTCTACGGTGCGCACTGCCATTGTGAGCGACATGAACTCTGTGCCATACACCTCGTCCTCCATGTCGCGGGTCACCTCTGTCAACTCCGCCGTATAGCCGTTGGCATCCAGTATGCGGTAGGCAGGTGTGTCTGCATATATGTGCACGTGCTTTTGGGCAAGTGGCGCAAGCAGTTGTGGCAGTGCGCCAATGCGTTCCTTGTGTATTATCAGGCAGTCGAGAGCGTTGCACACGCTCACGCGGCGTGTCTTGCCGTTGTCAATAATCCTTGCTCCCATTGCGGTGCTGCCGAACTCGTCGAAGTAGGTGTGCACCACGCCGGCTCCCGTCTCAATCACCGGTATGCGTGCTGTCTTGCGTACAAAGTCGATGAGACGTCTGCCGCCGCGCGGTATGCACAGGTCGATGTATCCTACGGCCGTGAGCATCTGTTGTGTGGCCTCGTGTGTGGCAGGCATCAGGCAAATGACGTTCTCATTGACACCATGCTCATGTAGAACGCCTTTAATCAGTTCCACGATGGCTCGGTTGGACGAGTCGGCATCCTTTCCGCCTTTAAGTATGCACGCGTTGCCTGTCTTGAAGCACAGGGCGAACACGTCGAATGTGACGTTAGGACGGGCCTCGTACACCACTCCAACCACTCCATAGGCTACTCGTTGCTTGCGCAGCCGCAGCCCATTGTGGAGTGTCTTGGCGCTGAACACCTCGCCAAGCGGATTTGGCAATTGTGCCACATCGCGCAGGGCAGCGGCGATGTCGAGCAGGCGCTTCTCGTCAAGCTGGAGCCGGTCGTATAGTGGATTGTCCTTTGACATCCGTTCAAGGTCGGCAGCGTTGGCAGCAAGTATTTGTGGCATGTGCGACTCGATGGCGTCAGCGAGAGAAATGAGCAACGATGTGCGGTCGGACTCTTTGAGATGCGAAAGGGTGTAAGAAGCCTGGCGCACCGATTGGAATATTTCATTCATGTGCAAATCTAATTAAGGTGGAAGTCGGGCGCATGCCCGACACTTGTATGATATCTTAGGCAAACTCCGTGAACGGAACCATCTCGTCGCCGGCAAGTACCCGTTGGAGGATGTTCTCGCGTGTGCCGTTGGCAATAAAGACATGTATACCGGAGTGTGCCACCTCAAGGGCGGTGTTGCACTTGCTTGTCATGCCGCCCCTCCCGAACGAACTTTTGCTCTCTGTGACATAGCGTGCCACGTCTTCTTGTGAGTACACGCGGCGTACAGTAGGGCGTGTGCCATCTGCTTTGGGCGTTCCGAGAAGTCCGTCGACATTGCTTAGCAATATCAGGTTGTCGGCGCTCATCATGCGTGCCATCAAGCCCGACAATTCATCGTTGTCGGTGAACATCAACTCCGTTACCGACACGGTGTCATTCTCGTTGACGATAGGAATGATGCCGTTCTCGAGCATAACGCTGATGCACGACTTCTGGTTTTGAAACTGCCTCTCCGACTGGAAGTTCTCCTTCATTGTGAGCACCTGCCCTATGTGTATGCCATATTCGCGGAAGAGCGAATAGTATAGATTTATGAGCTTCACCTGTCCCATGGCAGAATAGAGTTGTCGCTGCTCCACGCTGTCGAGCGGATGGACAGCCTGCATTTCGCCGCGTCCGCACGCCACGGCACCAGACGACACGAGTATCAGTCGGTGACCGTCGCGGTGAAGTGTGGCAAGCTGGTCGACAAGCGACGACAATCGGCTGACGTTGACATGTCCGTCGGGACGTGTCAGGATGTTGGAACCTACTTTTACAACTGTAAGCATATGGTTGTTGTTTTGGATGTGTTGAGCAGGCGCTCAACACATTATATTGTATTATAGCCATGCGTGTCGGGCAAGTCGCTCGGCACGCATTCAATTTATACTTTTTCGCAATCCCTCAATCACGGCATTTGTGAATCCCTCCCGCTCCATGGCGTTTAGCCCACGTATGGTGAATCCTCCTGGGGTTGTCACCTTGTCAATCTCGGCTTCGGGGTTCGTGCCGCTATTTTGCAGAAGCAGTGCCGCTCCCTTTATTGTCTGCAGCACAATGTCCTTGGCTGCATCCGCCTTGAATCCGAGCTCAACCCCTCCTTCGGTGGCGGCGCGTACATAACGCATGGCGTAGGCAATGCCGCATGAAGCGAGAGCCATCCCAGCCCCAAACAACCTGGCCTCCACCGTGAGCGTCTCGCCTACAGTATCAAACAACTGCTTTACCTTTGCCTCTGAATCGTCTGAGCCACAAACCCTTGTAATGAATGTCATGGAGGCTCCGACGGCAATGGCGGTGTTAGGCAAGGCAAAAAATGTGGACGGACATTTCCCTTCGTACTCCACCCACGACCTCAATTGCTCCGTCTTCAATCTGGCGGCAACAACTACAATAGTCTGGCGCTCTGTGTCAAGAATATCGCTTATCTCTTCCATGACACTCTCGACAATCCATGGCTTTACAGCGACAAACACCACGTCGCCCCATGCGGCGGCCACGCGGTTGTCGGTTGATACCTGCACCCCTTGTTCTTTGTATTCTGCAAGACGGCTGGTGTGCGGATTTGATATTGAAATGTCTGTTGGGGCGAATTTGCCCGAACGAAGAAATCCGTCGAGCATGGCGCCGCCCATCGCGCCGACTCCTATTATAGATATTTTCATTGGCATTGGAGGTGTCGAGCTTCTGCTCGACACATTTTATTAAATTATTCACTCTGAGACGTGTCGAGCTTCTGCTCGACACGTTATCTTAGCAGGTTGAAGGTGTTGGGCGGAAACTCAACACCCCCTAAAGGCTTCGTCTGAATTTCTCGATGAACGCGTTGGCATCCTCTTTAGTGAGGCACAACGGCGGAAGCAGACGCAGGATGTTTGTCGACGCGCATCCCGTGAAACAGTGCTCGTCGTGGATAAGGCGCGAACGCACGTCCTTGTGCGGGATGTCAAGCTCTATTCCGATCATCATACCTCGGCCGCGCACGTCAACGATGTGGCTGTTCTCCTTCTGCATCTCCTTCAGTTTTGCGAGCAGATACTCGCCCACCTCATGCGCATTCTCAACGAGATGTTCCTGTTCCATCACGTCAAGTACAGCGAGAGCTGCCGTGCAGGCGAGATGGTTGCCGCCAAACGTCGTGCCGAGCATACCATAGACCGGCTTGAACTCCGGCGAGATGAGCACCGCACCCATCGGGAAACCGTTGCCTATGCCCTTGGCGCAGGTGATGATGTCGGGGCGGATGCCGAGCCACTGGTGGGCGAAGAACTTTCCGCTGCGACCATAGCCACACTGTATCTCATCACAGATTAGCACCGTGCCGTATTTCTTGCACGCTGCCTGCAGGCCCTTGGCAAACTCCTCAGTTGCGAGACGTATGCCTCCCACGCCCTGTATGCACTCGATTATGCAAGCTGCCACATCGCCTTTGGCAAGCTCACGTTCCCATGCAGCGAGGTCGTTGAGCGGAAGGAACGTCACGTGGTTGTTGGCGTTGATTGGCGCGATAATCTTGGGGTTGTTCGTAGCCTCTACAGCGAGTGAGGTGCGCCCGTGGAAAGCCTTCTCGGCAGAGAGCACACGCGTGCGTCCGGTGTGGAACGAGGCAAGCTTCAGAGCGTTCTCATTCGCCTCGGCGCCCGAGTTGATGAGAAAGAGCTGGTAGTCGTCGTAGCCGCACGCCTTGCCCAAACGCTGTGCAAGCTGCTGCTGGAGTGTGTTTTTCACAGAGTTGCTGTAAAAACCGAGTTTGTTGAGCTGGGCGGTGAGCATCTCTGTGTAGTGAGGATGGCAATGCCCGATGGAGATAACGGCATGACCACCGTAAAGGTCAAGGTATTCTGTGCCGTGGTCGTCCCACACGTGGCAACCCTTGCCTTGGGTTATGTTTATGTCGAATAATGGGTAAACGTCGAATAAGTTCATGATTGTAATAATGAAAAGTGAGGAATTGTGAGTGATGGTGGTGTAAGCGAAGAGTCGGGTTGTGTATACAAATGCCTGACCCTTCACCTGATTTTTAAAAAGCCGATGGCTTGAGTCTGAGTCCGCTCGTCTCTTCTATGCCAAACATTATGTTCATGTTCTCCACAGCCTGTCCCACGGCTCCCTTGAGCAGGTTGTCGATGCATGATGTGACAAGAAGTTTGTTGCCGAATTTCTCGCAGTGTACAAGACACTTGTTGGTGTTTACCACCTGCTTAAGGTCAATAGGCTTATCCACATAATGAGTGAACGGAGCATCACTATAGAAGTCCTTGTAGGTAATGATAATATCCTCTATAGAGGCATCGGTCTTGACGACCTCGGTGGCAAATATTCCACGTGCAAAGTCGCCACGGTATGGGATGAAGTCTATTTCGGCGTTGAAGCCCCCTTGTACCTGCGAAAGCGACTGGCATATCTCAGGCACATGCTGGTGCTGGAACGGTTTGTAAATGCTCATGTTGCCAGTGCGCCACGAGAAGTGGGTTGTGGCCCCCGGCTTCTGTCCTGCACCTGTTGAGCCAGTTATTGCATTCACTGACACGTCGTCCTTCAAGATCCCGAGTTTTGCCGCTGGCAGGAGTCCGAGCTGTATGCATGTGGCGAAGCAGCCAGGGTTGGCCACATGCTGCGCCTTTGCTATCGCCTCGCGGTTTATTTCGGGCAGGCCGTACACATAGTCGTTTCCATCGCGCTTTAGGCGGAAGTCCTGTGCAAGGTCTATGATTTTCACATTGGCAGGTATTTGGTGTTCCTTGAGAAACGCCTCACTCTTGCCGTGTCCGAAGCAGAAGAATACCACATCAACGTCATCAAGCGGCATGTCGGAGGTGAAGCGCATGTCTGTTTCGCCATAGAGACCTTCATGCACGTCGGTGATGAGATTGCCGGCGTTGCTCTCGCTGTTTATGAACGAGATTTCAGCTTCGGGGTGGTTGAGAAGTATGCGGATAAGTTCGCCTGCTGTGTAGCCGGCTCCGCCGAGAATTCCTATTTTCATCTGGGATTGTTTTTTTTGTATGTTTGTCACGGAGACAGGCAACCTCCGCAACGTTATTCGCGCGGCATGACAATGAGCAGGATGATGTATGCCAGCACACCGCTGAAGGCTGTGCAGAGCGTGAGCAGCACGTATGCCACGCGGACGAGAGTTGGGTCGAGGTCGAAGTATTCGGCAAGTCCGCCGCATACGCCACCTATCATGCGTTGGGTGGAAGAACGTCTAAGCATTTTGTCCATATTTATGTCTTTTTTATTGGTTTATAACAGTTAGACGTGCCGGATGGTGGAAAAGTTGCAAATTGGAGGTGTCGAGCTCTTGCTCGACACTTTCCTGTTAGCGCTGCTCGTCGGGATGGATGCCGTAGTAGACGCGGAGCGGTGTGGAGAGCACCTTGATGAATCCCTTCGCCTCCTCAGCTGTCCAGCCATGCTGCATCTCGCCATACTCGCCGAGCTTCGACTTGAGCAGGTCGTCCTTGCTGTCCACGCCGACGGTCTCGAAACCGAGCGGGCGGAGTTTAATGATTGCCGTGCCGTTGACATTGCGCTGCGATGACGTGAGCATGGCCTCGATGTCAGGCATGACGGGTTCAAGATACTGGCTTTCGTGGAGGAACATACCGTACCAGTTGGCCACCTGGTCTTTCCAGTACTGCTGCCACTTGCTCAGTGTGTATTTCTCCAACAACCGGTGTGCCTCGATGATGAGCTTTGGAGCTGCCGCCTCGAAGCCCACACGTCCCTTGATTCCGATGATGGTGTCGCCCACGTTGCAGTCGCGTCCGATACCATAGGCTGCGCCGATTTCCTCTATCTTCTGTATTGCAGCCACCTTGTCGTCGAACTTCTCGCCGTTGACTGCCACAATCTCACCCTTCTCGAACGTAATCTTCAGCTCCGACTCATCCTCACGTGTCACATGCTTCAAGTAAGCCTCCTCGGGCAGTCCCTGCGTGGAGTCAAGAATCTCACCACCGCAGATGCTGGTACCCCAGATGCCTACATTATATGAATACTTTAGTTTGGTGAAGTCGGCATAGAAACCGTTCTCGTTCAGATAGTCGACCTCCTCCTTGCGCGAGAGTGCCTTGTCGCGTGTGAGCGTGATAATCTCCACACCAGGCGCCATCACGAGGAATGTCATGTCGAAGCGAATCTGGTCGTTGCCTGCACCCGTTGAGCCGTGGGCTATGGCGTCGGCTCCTATCTGCTTGGCGTAGCGGGCTATTGCTATGGCCTGAAATATGCGCTCGGAGCTCACGGAGATAGGATAGCAGTTGTTACGCATCACGTTGCCGTAGATCATATACTTGAGCGACTTCTCGTAGTACTCCTGCGTCACGTCGAGCGTCACATACTGTTTCGCACCGAGCTTGTAGGCATTCTCCTCGTTCTTTTTCAACTGCTCGGCGGAAAAACCGCCTGTATTGGCGCACGCTGCGTGTACCTCGTAGCCATCCTTTGCGAGTTTCATTACTGTGTATGAGGTGTCGAGACCTCCTGAAAATGCGACAACAACCTTCTTCATATTTCGTTCTGTTTTTTTTGTTCTTACGTTTTATGGCGGCAGACGGGAGTCTGCCGTTCCGTTTAATTACCCAATTTCTTCAATCTCTCCAGCACTTCCTCTGGCAGTTTTGCCGGCAGATGCTCCTCCGGGTCATAGAGCATGCCGGTGCATATGCAGTACTTTCGGCCTGTGCGCTTGAGCACGTCAACATTGATGCATCCTTCGCATCCGCGCCAGAAAGCCTCGTCGTCGGTGAGGTCGGCGAATGTTACGGGGTGGTAGCCAAGCTGTGTGTTCATAGCCATCACAGCCGCACCGCTCGTGAGCGAGAATATCTTTGCGTGTGGCCAGCGTGTTCGAGCCAGTGTGAACGTGAGGTCCTTTATGCGCTTCGCAACTCCAAGTCCGCGGAACTTCGGGTCCACAATAAGTCCGGATGTGGTGACATACTGTTTGTTACCCCATGTCTCGATGTAGCTGAATCCGACGAACTCGTCACCGTAAAGGGCGATGACCGCCTTGGCTTCCTTCATCTTTGTTGCCACATACTCATGTGTGCGTTTTGCAATACCGGTGCCGCGCACTTTTGCGGCTTTCTCTATAGTGTCAAGTATTGTGTCGACATATTTTTCGTGTGACGGGTCGGCAACCATCACCTTTATATCTTCCTTGTTCATTATAAATATAGTTGACGAGTGGATAAATTGACGGGTGGGCAAGTATACAGGCCGAAAAGCCACTCCACAAGCCACTCCAGTTATCCTTTGATTTTAGAATTCTGCCTCCATGCCAGGCACGATGGTGCTGAGTCCTTTGATTACTTGCTCCTGGCTCACACCTTCTTTTATCACAATGAATATGGTGTCATCACCGGCTATGGTGCCAATGATTTCCTCGATATGACTGTTGTCAATGTTGTATGCGATGGAGCTGGCGTATCCTGGCCGTGTCCTTATCACTCCCATATTGCCTGAGAAGTTGATAGAGCGATAGCCTGGAATGCGTAGCATCTCTGACGCCATGCGTGGTGTCGGAACACGCTTGTACATGGTTTCGTTTGGCAGTACGTATACATACTTGCCGTTCATGCTCGCTGCCTTCGCCACCTTCAGCTGCTTGAAATCACGGCTGAGTGTTGCCTGTGTCACTGCGTAGCCTTCTTTGGCGAGGGCGGTGAGCACCTCGTCTTGGCTTCCGAGTTCCTTGCTCGAGATGAGCATCTTTAATGTTTCTATTCTGTCGCTTTTTAACTTCATAATTGTATATGGGTGTATATTTATACGTTTACGGGTGCAAAAGTATGAATATTTGGATAAATATCCAAATAATAGCGAATAAAAATACGCAAACTTTAGCTAAATTACATAGAACGAGAAGAAATAACGCATATTTATACATCATCAGTATATGTTATACAAAGAAAGTGTGTCAAAACGCAATTCAACGTTTTGACACACCCTCTTCAGAAACAAACTACTATTTAAGCATTACCTTCCTCACACTGCCGTCTGTGTAGCGCACAATATTCAGGCCTTTCTTTATATCCAAAATCTTGCGTCCCTCCACATCGTAGATAGCAATCGGCATTGGTGTGGCATTGGCTTGTGTGGTATAAGCTATACCAGTGTTAATGTTGTCGTTGCCTTGGAGTGTCACAGAAATGGCATTGTAGACATGGCAGTCGTTGCAGTCGTTCTTGTTGTAGTTGCTCACAAAAGCCACGACATGCATGTTCTCCACATTCCATGTTGCCGGCAGTGTCTCGCTATAGTCTTTGTGCAGCTCGTTGTTGTCGACAAACACAACGGGGTCGCCATAGACCGGCGTGACGAACCTTCGGCACACGTTGTTGTGCTGGTAGTTCTCGTAGTTGGGCGACTGTTTTGCTATTATATCGTCTTCAGTCAGCAGTACATTTATAACAGGCGTGTCACCTATACTTTCCCCTTCAACCACATGCGCGTTGACACGTATGTCGAGTTTGCGTGTCTCGCTGTCATAGTTGCGCAGCACACTGACAGCGACCGGCGCGAGATTTTTGGTTTCGGTATTTAGCATGGAAGTTATGGTGGATGATTCAGGCACCACGCATATAGGACCAGGCTCGTCCATCATGTTCACTCGGTCAACCATAAGTCCTGGAGCATACATAGAGTTGGAGTTGTAGAACCACTGTAGGTCGGAACTTCCGAAAGCCGTCAGGTTGTCGGTGCCGTTGCCGTAGTGGTGAGCCACGAGAACGTAGTCGTCGCGTCCCTTCAATGCCTCCTCAAGGCGTGTGTGCGCAGCGGGACAGTTGACGCAGGTCTGCGTGGTGAAGTTTTCCACCAGGACGTTCTTTTTCACCAGCTCGCCTATAACGTCGATGTCGGCTGTCGTCGTGTTGTTGCCGGCATACTCGTCGGCAATGCCGTTGACCGACTTCAACGATGCCGTGAGCTTGTAGTCGCCGGTCTCCGATGGAGCGTCGGCATCCATGCTGAACGAGCCTATCTCACCAGGGAGTATGGCGTCAAAGTCAAACGTCTGCTCCTTTGTCACACCGTTTATAGTGTATGAGATGCAAGCGTTGTCAAGGTCGGAGTTGGTATTGTTGCGCAACTTGCCGGTAAGTTTGAAACTGTTGCCTTTGCCTACAGTAGTGTCGTCAATTCTCAGCAGTGCGCCATCGGTCTTGTTGTAGCTGTCGCCGTCGATTACCACCTGCATACACAGTGAGCATCCATTCTCGGAAGAGCGGTCGGTCCAAGTCTTTCCGTCGAGCATCCAGCAGCCGTCTGTCCATGCGTCGCCCGAGAGTCCTATCTTACCCTGGCTTATGGTGTAGCCCACTACAAGGTCGCCTTCAGGATAGTCGATGCTGGTTCCGAAGTCAACATCATTCCATCCCTGGTAGAGTGCGGAGGTTTGCATGGAGTAGATATTCTTGCCTGAGAGTTTGTCGCGCAAGAAGACAGTGACTCCTTTCGGAATGTCCGAGCCTGCCCCGATGCGCACTCCGGTAATGCGGCTACCGTGATACATGCCGAATTCGCTGTCGGCAAATTTCACGGCAACAGAGGTTTGTGAGGATGCCGACACACTCAAGTCGATTACTGAACCGTCGCAGTAGCCGAGCGAGATGTCGTCGGCAAAAGCAGCGTTGAACGACATGGCAAGCAGAGCCATTGATATTATATGTTTCATGTTCAAGATATTTGCGTTTGGAAAGAAATGGGGGTACAACATCACACTGTGCCATACCCCCATACATGTTACATTTTACATTAAATGATTATTTTACTACAAGCTTTGTAGTGTAGCACTTGCCGTTCATGTGTACTGCCACGAGATACACTCCGGCAGGCACACTGACTGACACATGGTTGACACCCTTGCCAAGAGTTCTGTTGCAGACAGTCTGTCCTGCCATAGAGCAGACAGTCATCTCGGCATCGGCTGCCACGGTCACGTCGAAGTTGCCATCACATGGATTTGGAGCAACTTTCACCGTTGCCTCGTCCTCTACTGAGGCAATGCCTGTAGTGCCGTCGGCGTTGAGAGCGTTGGTGAATACTGGTTCAGACTCACCGCTTTCGTATACAGCCTTGACAGCCCATACATATTCGCCATGCTTCTGCAACGACTTCCATGCCGTGTCCTTGTATGAGGTTTCCTTAACTGGCTCAGCCGTGAGCAGTGTCCATGCAGAAGTGTTGCCGGTAGCATCGGCAGCCAGACGATAGACATTGTAGCCGAGAACATAGCTGTCGGATGCGGCGCTCTTCTGGATATGATCGGCACCGTCAACCGGTTTGGCCATCAGTTCCGCTTTCACGCCACGCAGAGCATTCTTGGTAGAGACAAGCCGCACTGTGCCTTCAGCCGGAGCGTCGGCAGACTCATGGATGCCGAGATCGGCGCAATAAGTATGTATCAACACATTGTAGTCGAGGCTTGCAGCCTGGCTGAACGAAGCCCATCCAGAGCCTGTGTTGCCCCAGTCGCCCTTGGTGGCGACAGCAGGACCACGGTCGACACCGATGACACGTCCTGAACCCTTATACTCGTAGCCGATGAGCAGGTGCTCGTCGCCACTTATATAATAAGGTTCGGCAAGCGTCACGTCATTCCAATCACCCAATTTCACATTGTCAACCTTCTGCGAGTAGGCTTCCTGCACGCCAGTCGGCAGCACACGCCAAACCTTTGCAGTCCATGTCGGGTCATCGCCCATGTCGTCGTCCTTAGGATTATTGACGTAGAACGATATCTTGGAAATGCTGAGTTCCTTCATGCCCTTGGCTGTCTGGTCGTCGGGCGAGTAGTACTGCGCCACAGAAATTTGTCCTGTTGACGAGCCAATGCCACCGAGAATCTTGTTGGTGTCCCAGTAAACCCAGCCTTCTGTCGGGGCATAGGCACCCGGGGCGCGCCATGTGATGTCCACGGTCTCATTGTTGGCAGTAGATACTGCCTTGGCATATACCGGGCTCTGCAGATTCTCTGCAAGAGTGACTGAGAGTGTGGTAAGACTCTTGTCGACACTCACCTCCGAAGAGTAAGCCTCATAGCCGTCCTTCTCGGCAGTAAGGGTATATTTGCCCTTGACAACCTCTGTGAGTTTGCAGCTACCGTCTGTGCCGACTGTTGCCGTATAAGCCTTGCTGCCGTCAGACAGAGTGACCTTGGCTCCCTCGGCCGTCGCTTTGTTGTTGGTAGACACATTCACTGTCACAAGAGCCAGCTTGCCCTTTTCAAGAGTCTTGCTGAATGTAGGCTCCGACTCGGCATTGCCGAAGTAGACGCTTTTCACTGCATACAGATAGCTGTCGCCGTCGGGAAGCTCACCCCACGTATTGTCGCTGAGTGCAGTCTCTGCCGTAGCCTCGGCAGTAATGGAAGTCCACTTCGACTGGTCGCCCTTGTCGGCAGCCTTCATGCGCCATACCTTATAACCTATGTTGTTGTCCTTCTTGCCTGCGGCGTCAGGATCAGAGGTTATATGACCGGAAACCATCCAGCATCCGCGGATTTCAGAGAACGAAGACAATGGTGTCCATTCATACATTTTGTCGGCAGAGGAGTACTCATAGAGTAGGTTGCCACCGTCAGCCTCCGTCTTGGTGTCGTAGGCGCAGGCATAGGTGCCTTTTTCAGGAGTGACCTCATAGCCTATTATGTAACTCTTTGCAGGGTCGATGAGGACTGGCGTGTCGAGTTTTGTTGAAACCCACTTGTCAGTCTCGCTCACTTCGCGCTCCTGCGAGTAGATGTCCATCTCACGTCCTTCCGGTCCGCACCATACGCGCAGTTTATATGTCGCTGGCGTAGCGCAATAGAAGTTTATGCTGTCAAGATAGAATGTAGTGTAGTCGTTAGCCTTGAGATTGGCTGGAGTGAAGCGTTGTCCGATAACTACATTAGTATTGTCGCCAGACTTGCCTATAACTCCGCTATATACCTTGTTCGACTTTGTCAGCTCGGCATCAATGGCAGCAGCAGGCTGCTTCCATGCCAGGTCAACGCTGTTCACGAGGTCGGTTGCAGCGAGTTGGAGAGGCTGCTTGGCATCAATAGCCATACTGGCCGTCAACGTCTGCTCGCTCTGGTTGACGCTCACCGTGTCGATGTAGCGTGCATAGTACGGCTTGAGCACCTGAAGCGCATAGCGGTCGAAACGCACGTTGTCGAATGTAGCGCTGCCATCGGCATCCAGGGTCGCAGTCTTGGCACCATAGGCATTGTAGAGTTTCACCTCTGCGCCTTCCACATTGCCCGACTGGGCAGAAACCTTCACCGTCACGCGGGAATAGCGTCCCTTGTCGATACCATCGGAGAATGCCGGATCGCTCTGCACACCGCTGCCGTATACGGAGCGTACAGCATAGCGGTAGGGTTTGTCGGCGAGGCTCTTCCAGTTGTTGTCGGTGAACGAGAGATCCTTCACCACTTCGCTATTCATCTTCGTCCAGTTCTCGGTATTGCTCTCATCACCGCAAAGCAGACGATATACATTGTAGCCTGTCGGCTGCTTGTGGGCAGCGGGAGCTTTCTTGGCTTCAGCAGCCTGCTGCTTGTTGGACTCCTCAGAGAACCACTGAGCCGAGAATGTGTCGCCATTGACCGACTTCGCTATCTCGCGCTCCACCGTAAGCGGTGCCACCTTGGCATTGCTGCCAGACTTCACCGCGGCATCAGCATCTTTGTCGGCAGCCCATGCCACTGCACGGTCATTGTTGTCGCTGCCAAGCACAGCCTCGATGCACCAGTTATAGTCCATCTCTCCTGGCAGTGCGGCAGAAGAAGTCGACCATGCGTTCTGAGCTTCGTCGAACAGACAGTCGCCGCCATCGAGCAGCGGTCCACGGTCGAAGGCCAACGGATAAGCTCCAGTTCCACACTCTACAGTGTAGCCGATGATGGTGCTCTTCGTAGGATCAAGCTTGAACGGTGTCTTGAGCTTGTGTTCATTCCACACGCCATAGTTGGCTACGTCCATCTTCTCGGAATAGACCTCAGCCTCGCTGCCTTCCTTTCCCTGCCATATCTTCATGGTATAGCTGGCGGCACACATAGGCACATAACGCAAGCGTGTCACATAGTAGTCGCTGTCGACGCCTTTCTCCTGGAGTTGGCTGGCAGTATAGCGATGGCCAACAGACATGTTGTACTTGCCACCGAACTGTCCTGCGGGCTCTCCGCCCTTGGTCAGTGTCATTGGCTGTATCGGCTTCGTCCATGTCACTATAGCAGAAGCCTTTCCGTTAGATGCGGCTACAGTAGACGGAGACACCAGTGACGGCGAGATGGATATACCGCCATACTCGTCCCAATCATAGGTATTGTCGCTGCCCTCAGGCTGGAACATCCATACCGAGCTGTAAGTGTCGTAGTCCTCAGCAGAGACGGTGTAGTTGACCATCTTGTTGGAATAGACATTCGTGAGCGTAAACTTGCCGTCCTCGCCGGTCGTGGCAGTGTAGGTAGAGTCTGCGCCCGACACATAAACCAAGGCTCCAGCCACTGGCTTGTTGTCAGCGCGGTCGGTCACGGTTCCGTAAACGGTTATCTTCGGGGCAACCTGCATGTTGCTGATGTCAGCCACAGCCTGCTTGCCGCTCTCAATATTCACGCCCTTCGACGCGTCGGCATAACCTTTGGCAGAAGATGTAAGTCTTGCCCAGCCTGCAGGTATGTAGTCAATGGCATACTCACCATTTTCATTTGTAGTGGCAGAAATGTCAGGATAGCTACTTGAAGTGACCTTGGCATCCTTAACGGCCTTGCCGCTCGCATCGGTCACTACACCCTTTACACTGCCGTATGTCTCGGAATTGATGAAGAACATAGTGTTCGGCACATAAGAAGAGAATGCACCGTCGTTCTGGTCGGGGTTGAACGGATCCATCACAGAACCAGCGCGCGACGCACCTAGTCCTACCTCTGTAGAGTATACACCGATGCCGTAGCCGTCGGCAGTGAAGAGGTCGGAGTCGTAATCGCCGACCACCATCACTGTGACGTTGCCGCCATTGTATGCGAACGGATGATCAAACGGTATTACGAAGTCGTATATTCCACGAACGAGGTCGAGCTTGCCGTCGAACACGAGTTGCATCTTTGATGCCGGAATCCATCCGTTGTTCATGTCCTGCTGATCGGTAGTGCCCATATACACCTTGTACGGCACACCATAGTAGTCGCGTGTCTGGCTGAAGCGCACCTTGTAGGCAATGGAGTCGATGACACCGGCCTTGCCTCCGAAGTTGTCAGCCGAGTAGATAGTCTGGTTGAAAGCCACGCCCGAACGCGGGAACGGGATATTGCTGTTGACTGTCTCGCCGGTGCCTACGGTCACAGCGTGAAGCTTAGACGGGAGGACATTGAGCGATGTCAGCGTTGTGTAGTCGTCGGCGGCACACTCGTCGCCGTCCATTATGACACGTCCGCGGAGCGACATCTTGCCCTCTGCCTTCGGTGTCCAGTTGAAAGTGGCTGTTCCTGTGCCGTTGGCGGCAAGAGGACGTGAGACGCTCTTCTCGCCCAGCACATTGTCGTCGCCGTCAAGAAGCTGCACGGTGAACTTGCCGGAGCGGGCAGAGCCAGTATTGGTATATGTGACACCAGTGCTCACCTCCTCGTTCACGGTAGGCGAGGTGTTGGTGTTGCGTATTGCCGTAGCCTCGATGTTGTTCTTGTGGAGTTCCTCGATGCGTATGTCGTCAAACCACACGAAGTTGTTGGAAACGTTGTAAAGTCGCATTCCAATGTAGGCGGTGGTTGTAGAAGACGGAGTGAAATCCTTCGATATATATGACCATTCGAGATTGGTGCTCACATCTACAAGGTTCTCTATCTCGTTGCGCTGTGCGTTGAGCGTAGTATCTTTGCCATAAGTGACATGCAAGCTGAAGCTTTGGAAACTGGTACTGATAACCTTTGTTGTGAACCGGTATGTTTTGCCTTTTTCCAGGCGGACTGGAGCAGAGTAGAGGCTCGCATCGACATCCTTGCCTATGTAACTAACGCCAATTGCCGTCGGACTCTCGTAGCCTTGGGCGTGGTTTATGGTGAACACGTTGCCAGTACCGTTATTGTCGACGATAGTCCACATTGGATAGGTGTCGCTGTTCTCCCAGTCCTCACGTATAGGAAGTTCGGCAGCCTTGCCTGCCTGCACCGTAGGCGACACACTTGTAGCGCCTACGCCGTTGGCATTGCGTGCCGTCACCTCATAGAAGTATTTGCCGTAGGCAGTAATCTGGTTGTCGGTGAACTTTGTGTCAGCCTGGTTCGTTGCTAATACCTTTCCGTCGGGCTTACGCACGATGCGGTAGGAAAGTCCGCTGCGGTCATACCAGCCGCCATATTGTCCGAATTGAGACTCGTTCCAGGCCAGGTCGATGGTCTTGCGGTCGGACGATAGACTGGCGGTAAGATTCTGTGGAGCACCTGGAAGGTCGGCGCCTATGAAAGTGCTGACCGACACTGGGTCGCTGTTGCCAGCCTCGTTGCCACACACCACGCGGTATGTGTGCTTTCCGGCAGTCGGGTTAGGATCCGTCCATGTCATCTCGCCGCCCACAGTCAGGCCGCTGTTGATGACAGTCGAGTCGTTCTTGTCACGGTATATTGTCACAGAAGATAGATAGTCCAACGGCTCACCGTGACGGCTTACTGACGGATTGCGCCACTTCAGTGTCATGCTGAGGTTGCCGTCTGTACCTGGTTCGTATGTAAGGTTCTCGATTTTGGCAGGTGACGCGTTGTTTGACTTCGGGAGAACTCTCACATTGTCGATATAGGAAGCGTAGCGCAAAGCCGTTCCGTTATCCCAGTATTTAGTTCTGTCGTGGAATGCAAGATAGTATACGCCATCCTGCGATGGAGTCAACTCTCCCTCATAGGTATTCTGCTGATATGAGGTTATGTCGAGTACTTTCACAGCCGAGGTGGTGTCGGTGGAAGATGACAGGTAGCATACTGTCATGTTGGTATCAAACGTTTGAGTCGAGTGGAAGAAGAACGACAGACTGTAGGTCATGCCCTTCTTCAGCCGGATACCCGGAGAAACGAGCCAGTTATCGCTTGGCGTGTCCTTTTTCCATTGGTTAAGATACACGCACGACGACTCTTTGTAGCCCCAATAGGAGAGCCATCGCCACGCATATGGGGCGACGTTGATTTGCGACCACTTGTCCACTGACTCCTCGGTGTCGAAACCTTCGAAGTAGGGGACATCATAGACAGTCGCTTCACCGTCTGCCAGGCGATTGCCGGAAGAGTCGGCAAACGCCCTTGCCGAGGTGCTCATGAGCACCAGTAGCAGTGACAAATAGGTTAAAACTTTTCTGTTCATACTTATTACTGTTTGTTAATTAAAACTTTCTGCTTGTATTTGCCCGACGGTGTCTCGGCTACAACAACGTATGCGCCGCCAGTCCATCCGTCGGTCGGCACCGTCTGAGAGCTTGCGCCTTGCGCAGTATCGGCATTGTATAGAAGCCGTCCCAGAGAGTCAAACACCGCGAGCGACGACACATTGCCGTTCCATTCCACCGTGAGTTGGTCGGCTGATGTCGTGCAGCACATCTTCAGAGTGCTGTCTGCATCAAGGTTCTCTATTGAGGTAGGAGTGCCATAGTCGACACTTATGTTGTCGATGCCTATGCCATGACCATAGCCGCCGGTCGCCCCGAAGGCGATGAAATACTCTCCGGATGTCTCTGGCAGCTCCGCCTCAGTGAGTGTCCACTCTGGGGTGTCCTCGGTATAAGTAGCGAGAGGCTGCCATTCGCCGTGTGCCGACGTGCGGTAGTAGAGCTTAAGCTCGTCGTAGTCGTCGTCCCATGCCGGCATTAGTCGGTAGAACGAGAGTTTTGCCGAGGCATAGCCCGTGAGGTCGAGCTGTGGCGAGACAAGCAGCGTGGTGTTCTCGTTGTAGGCTTTGTCGTTGAATATCACGTTGTGGCTGCCGCTCTGTGCTGTTGTCACATCCTCGTACTCATCGCCCACACCGGCTCCGAGCGTCCAGGCAGCATCGCCTTTCACGACAGTCTGTTTCCAGCAGTCGGCCTCAAGTCCGTTCTCGAAATCCTCAACATAAGGGAACCGCGCCACAACCATACATTTCACATAAATATTGGTATAGGCAGTTGTCACGCACCCATACTTATCGGTGACAGACACGAGCAACCGGTAGTTGCCGTCCTTGGCTATGGTTCCGCTGATGTGGCCGTCCTTCGACATTGAGAGTCCCTCAGGCAGGTTGCCCTCTTCTATTCGGAACTCGTATGGTCCCTCGCTGCCGGTCGGGTTGAGATACGCCTCGTATTTCTCTCCCACCTCTCCGTTGGGCAACACCTCTGTTATGTGGATGTCGTTGCATGATGACGCCGTGAGCGACACATTGCGCACACGCTTCACCTCGGGCGACTTTATGGTGAGCATTCCCGTATGGTTGCCGATGATTGTCGGCACATACCTTACGTAGAGCCTGCCTCCCGACTTGTCTACCGCCACCGCCTTGCTCCATGTCTTCTCGTCGGTGGAAAGCTCGAACATTCCTTCGACCGATGCCTCTATGGATTGCGTGAGGTTGTAGCCTTTTATGTCGAGAAACTCGTCGGGATTTTCCTGTCCCACTTTTCCGTCGAGTGTCAGAGTTTCCTTGTCTATCGTCATGCGTGCAGCCTCAGGGTTATAGTATAGGCCTTCAAGGGTCTCGGCTCCCGTGCCGAGCGGGTCGAGCCAGTGGCTCATCTGGTTCTCGGCACCCTCGCCATACTGGTTCCAGTGATACCACAGCTTGCCGTAGTAGTTGGTTCCGGTCTTGTTGGAGCATCCTCCGCCTCCTCCGGTCAGCGTTCCTACGACAAGATGATGCGAGGCAAAGAGCGGCGAGCCAGACGAGCCGCCTTCCACCTGCGACCATCCGTTGTCCGTTTGCACAAACTTGACCGCCCAGTGTGCCCCGTCGGCACTCGGACCGCCCTGACCTGTCCATCGGCTTGTCTCATAGCGGTCGAACGTCGATATTTTCTTTATGTCGCCAGCCGGATGGTGTATGCAGACACCGCGCCCCTCGACTGGCTCGTTGCGGCGGTCCCAGCCGTTGAAATAGACGTTCCACTCCTCGGGCACCTGCTCCGAAAGCTCAATGAGCATACCGTCGGAGCCGTCTTCTATCGGTGTGAAACACTTGCGCGAGCATCCCACGATAGTCTTGGCGTTGAGCGGTTCGGAGTTGTTGGCGTCGGGCGACTCATAGTGGAAATAGAACTGCCACTTGGCAAGATTTGGTTCCGTGCCGCCTACGTAGCAATGGTAAGCGGTGAGAAGGTAGGGTGTGAGGTCCTTGGCGGTGTTGTTCACCATAGTGCCCGAGCATACATAAATGCCGTCATCGAAATACATGAGCAGGCGCACCACGCCGTCTTTCTCTGTCTGCCAGTCCTTACCCTCACTGGCATTCACATTTATCATGCAGTCGCTCGACTCGCCTACCTTCATTATGCCTTTCTTCGATGGCATGCGCAGGTGGTTGTAGCAATATGCCACGCTGCTTACCTTGATGCGCGCCTTTTCCTTAATGTCATCTCGTCCGGCAGGCACTACAAGCTCAAGCGTCACTGCATCGCCGAATGTCATCTCCGTGGAGAACGGGCCGCCTTGCGGATGGGTGTTGTAGGTATATGCACCGAGCACCTGGCTATGATTGTCGTTGTAAAGATAAAGCTGCGCACCTTCCGGCACAAAGAAATCATCGTAGGCGAGAATCAGCGCAGGAGCGTCGGGTGACTCTATCCTCAGCCGCCATATGCTGGAGCCGTCGGGCATCACCGTCCACGTTCCGTCCTTGCGTATGTCATAGCCTACATGTATGTTCTCGCCTACTTTCGGCAGCGCAGCCTCTTCCTGGGTGGCCTTCATGTCACGGGCTATCTGGCGGCGTATGTTCTTGAACGGCGCCTTCACACGCTTCACGCTGACATCGTGGCCGGCTTTCATCCCGAAGCTTGCCGGTATGCCGCCATAGCTTATCTGTGCAGAAGCTCCTGCAGGAAAGGCAAGAGCCGCAGCAAGCGACAGTAGTGCCGTCTTGCCGCAGAATTTAGAAGTCGAAGGTCTCTTCATAATATTATCCATTCATTTTCATTTTATTTACGGTTGCAAAGTTAATGGCAAATCTGAGATTTTTACATTTTTACACGTTTAAAGCCTTACACCTTTACGAAAATGTAAATAAATAGTCAAAAAACTCCCTGTATTTTACATAAATACGCAGTTTACATGACATAATAACGTCCATATCGTAAAATTTATGCCCATATAATTATGCATATTTCTGTTTTTATAAGTAATTTTGCAGACAAGATTATAAGACAATCATGACAACGGGTATTATTAGATACATATATATTATTGTGGCATGGCTTGCTACTGCGGTCTGCGCTACGGCGCAGACTGACACCAACGCATATACATTCAATGCGAAGGGCAATGAATTGTTCCGTGGCTCACGCTATTCAGAGGCTCTCAGTTCATATACAAAAGGACTGGAGAAAGCCCGCGCAGAAAAGAACAACAAGATGGTCATAGCCACACTGGGCAATATCGGTAATATCTATGCCAAGATGGGCGACTTCACGCGCGCGTTGTATTACCAGAAACAGGGATATGCCAAGGCTGTAGAGACCGGCGACAATGAACTGCAAAACAAGTTTGCCACCAATCTTGTGGGACTGTACTGTATTCTCAATGATGTGAAGAACGCAAAACTCTTCTACAAGATACAAATGACGCACCCGCGAAAGGCCCTAACCGAGAATAGATACTATGCTTTCTACAACCAAGGCGTCATTGCCCAGACGGAGCGGCAATACAATGTGGCAGAATACAGCCACAAGAACGCGCTGCAATATGCAGTTGACTCAAAACTCAACTACAGATACGTGTTCACGCAATGGACAGAGCTTGGCAAGGTGTATCTTGCGACTGGACGCAAGACCGATGCATTGAAGGCACTGCACAACGCCTTCGAGCTTGCCGTCAGAAACAACGACGCCGAGCTGAAAGCAGGCGCGAGCCGGCAGTTGGCTGATATTTATGCCAAATTTGGCGACGGGAAAAAGGCGGAAACATACAAAGGCATATATCTCACGCTGTCTGACTCCATATTCAACGACCAGCAACTGAAAATTGCAAACGGCAAGCTGTTCGAGTATGAGAACCGCATAAATAAGGAACAAGTAGACCAGCTCCTGAGAACCAACTGGATAAAGACGCTCACCATCACGTTCATACTCATATTGCTTGCCATCATCACCGCACTCTCGGTTTTCATATTCTACAAGAACAAGCGGCTGCTCAATGTCCAGAAGATGCTCATAGCCAAAAACACGGAGATGCAGAAGCGCGATGTCCAGACCAACAGACTGCTGCAACAGTATGCCAATGCCGTGAGCGAGCGCGACTCACTTTCCAATTCCGCCACAACCGGCGTAGACGACACGCTGAAGCACCAAAACAACATCGGCATCAACGAGGAGCAGATAAACCTGCTGCTTGAGAAAATATCGACAGTGATGAGCAACATACAATACATCTCGCAGCCAGACTTCAGCATAGACAATCTTGTGGAGCTTGTCGGCTCCAACAAAAGATACGTGTCGTGGGTGATAAACGACCGCTATGGCAAGAATTTCCGCACACTCCTGAACGAGAAGCGCATCGACGAGGCTTGCGTAAGACTGACCGACACGGAACATTATGGCAACATAACCATCCGGGGCATATATGAGGAACTTGGATTCAACTCTCCGACAAGCTTCAACAATGCATTCAAGAAGACTATGGGAATGACACCTTCGGCTTATCAGCGGTTGCGTATGCAGGCAGAAAATGAGAGAAACGGCGAGCCGAGAGAGAATGACTATATGTAGGAATAGTCAGCGATAACTGGCTGAAGTAGCCCAGTTATCGCTTGGCGGCAAAACGTGAGTCGGGAAATAAATCACATGGTCCAGACTCTTAATGTATGCTCTCTCCTTAGTCCTTGTTGTTTCCGAAAATGCGGAGCAGGTAAAGGAAAAGATTGATGAAGTCGAGGTATAGCTCAAGGGCACCGATGAGCGCAAGTTTCTGCGACATCTCGCCCCCGTTAGGAGCCATGAGGCAGAGCTGCTTGATTTTCTGTGTGTCGTAGGCTGTAAGGCCAACGAATATGAGCACGCCTATGTAGCTGATGATGAGATCAAATCCAGAGCTGTGCACAAACATGTTTACCACACTGGCAATGATTATGCCGAGCAGAGCCATGAAGAGCAACTTGCCCATTGACGTGAGGTCGGTCTTTGTGGTGTAGCCCACAAGGGCCATGACACCGAATGTTCCTGCCGTTATGAAGAACGTCTTGGCAATGACGGCTGTTGAGAACGCGAGGAATATTACAGACAGCGTGGCTCCATTCACTACCGAGTAGAGTATGAAGAGCAGTGTTGCGGTGGCGAGCGACAGCTTGTTGATGGCTCCGCTTATGGCGAACACAAGCGCAAACTCAGCTATAATCAGTCCCCAGAACATCAGTTTGCTGCCGAAAATAATGGCCAGCAGTGTTGGCGATGTGGCAACTCCGAATGCTGTTATGCCGGTTATTGCGAGCGCGAGAGTCATCCATACGAACACTTTGCGCATCAATGCGGGAAATGCGGAGGAGAGAGCGAAATTGCTGTCGCCCGTCAGTCTTGTATCAGTCCATTTTTCTTCTTTCATTGTTTTCTTTTTTTATGGTTATACATTTTTGTTATGGTTGGCTTTCGCCTTCCACATATTCCTCGAGGAACATGTGCTCACCGTCGAACACGGCATAGGTGAACTGTGATATCCAGTCACCCAGTATCATCATGCGTGTCTTCTTGGAGAGAAAAAGGTCGAGCTCGATATGGCGGTGCCCGAACATGAAGTAGTCTACGTTTGTGTGGGTCTTCATGTATTGTTTGGCATACTGCACGAGAAATTCCTTGTCCTCGCCCATATATGGTGGCTCCTTGCCGTCGGCGCGTTTTAGCCGCGAGTGCTTGGCCCATGTCATGCCCAGCCACATGGCAAACCGTGGGTGGATGGAGTTGAAGAGCACTTGGCATGTACGGTTGTGGAACACGCGGCTCAGAAACTTGAACTTGCGGTCGGGGTCACCAAGTCCGTCACCGTGGGCGATGTAGAACACGCGGTCGTATATCTCCACTGTCTCAGGCTTGGTGTGTACGGTGAGACCGCACTCTTCTTCAAGATAGCCATAGGTCCATATGTCGTGGTTGCCGGTGAAGAAGTGCACCTCCACGCCCATGTCGGTCAGTTCCGACAGCTTGCCGAGGAAGCGTGTATGTCCCTTCGGCACCACGTAGCGCCATTCGTCCCAGAAGTCGAACATGTCGCCGAGCAGGTATATTGCGCGTGCCTTGTTCTTTATGGAGTCGAGAAACCGTACGAGCCGCCGTTCCTGCGTGCGGCTATGGTCTATCGCCCACGAGCCGAGGTGGGCGTCGCTCAGGAAATAAACATTCTTCATAGATTGTGATTTATGGGTCGCTTTTCAGTCAAACCCCAGTTCTACACGTGCTTCCTCGGTCATCATGCTCTGGTCCCACACTGGCTCAAAGACAAGGTTCACATTTGATGACTTTACGCCTTCTATTGTGTCCACTTTCTGCCTGACATCCTCCAGTATGAAATCGGCTGCTGGGCATGACGGTGCCGTGAAGGTCATGTCTATATCCACGTTCCCGTCTTCGCTGACGTCTATCTTGTATATTAGTCCGAGGTCGTAGATGTTTACCGGAATCTCAGGGTCGTAAACGGTCTTGAGCACGTCAACTATGCGCTCTTCTATTCTTGTCTTTTCTTCTTGTGTCATAATATGTTTCTTTGTTCTTTGTATGCAAACTTACATAAAATAAGCGAATAACATGCCAGTTTTATAAAATCTTTTCAATAAAAAATGATACTTTTGCACAAAGAAAACCAAAATAACTAAAAAATGATAACATTTCTTATTTCTTTTGTAGCCCTCATTGTGGGCTATCTGTTTTACGGGCGTTTCGTGGAGCGCGTCTTTGCCCCCGACGACCGTCCTACTCCAGCAGTCGCACAGGCCGACGGCATAGACTATGTGGCGATGCCCTATTGGAAGGTGTTCATGATACAGTTTCTGAACATAGCAGGCACAGGACCTATATTCGGTGCCATCATGGGTGCGAAGTTCGGTCCCTCGGCTTATCTGTGGATAGTCTTCGGGTGCATTTTCGCCGGAGCCGTCCACGACTATCTGTCGGGCATGCTCTCCATGCGCAATGGTGGCTGCGACCTTCCGGCGCTGGTCAACCGTTATCTTGGCAACGCCGCATCGAAGGTGCTGCTCGTTTTTGCCGTGTTTCTTCTCATTATGGTGGGCACGGTCTTCGTCTACAGTCCGGCTGAGATACTCGGGAATATTGCAGGGTCGAAACTGCTGTGGATTGTGCTTATATTTGTCTACTACATTATAGCCACCATGCTCCCCATAGACAAGATTATAGGCAAGATATACCCCCTGTTCTCATTTTCTCTTCTGTTCATGGCAGTGGCGCTTGTCGCTGTGCTTCTTGTCAGGATGCCGGATCTCCCGGAGGTGTGGAACGGGCTCGGCAACATGGGCAGGCAAGCCGACCCGTCTGGCTTCACCGAAGACATCTTTCCCTGTCTGTTCATCACCATTGCATGTGGTGCCATAAGTGGCTTCCATGCCACGCAGAGTCCGCTCATGGCGCGCTGCCTGCCGTCAGAGCGTAAGGGACGCCCCATTTTCTATGGAGCCATGATTACCGAGGGATTTGTGGCTCTGGTATGGGCCACTGTGTCAATGTGGTTCTTTTATGACGCGCCGCAGCCTGGCTACGGACAGATAGCCGGTGCCGCAGTCACTGGGTTCCACACATCAGCTCCGATGGTTGTGAGCCTTGTGTGCAACGACTGGCTCGGTGTGGCAGGCGGTGTGCTTGCCATGCTTGGTGTTGTGGCGGCTCCGATAACAAGTGGCGACACGGCGTTCCGTTCCGCACGTCTCATTGTTGCGCAAGCCATACGCCTTAGCCAGCGCAAGAAACTTAACCGCATATATATATGCCTTCCCTTGTTCGTTGTGTCATTGGCTATGCTCCTGTGGCAGATGGAGAATCCGGACGGTTTCAACACTATATGGAAATACTTCGGATGGGCAAACCAGACGCTTTCGGTGTTCACGCTGTGGACTGTCACTGTGTATCTTGTGCGTGAGAAGAAGCCCTACGCCATAACCCTCATTCCTGCCCTCTTTATGACAGATGTGTGCATGACGTTCCTCTTCGTGTCGAAGACAGCGTTCGGCATGCCTAATCCAGTAGGATACACTATCGGTGCCGTGGCCGGCATTGTTGCGCTCGTGTGGTTCTTTTATTGGAAACGCGCAGCAAAGCTATAGTAAAGACGTCCTTCGGGTTAATCGCTAACCGGTATGCAGCATGGCTGTAGGGTGCGGGTCTGGGCACACCTCCCTACAGTTTCCCCTCTTCGGCATAGCTGTAGTACTTGCCGTCGGTCATGATGACGTGGTCAACCATGTATATGCGCATTGTCTCGCAGGCTTTACGCAGTTTCATGGTGATGCGGTCGTCCTCACCGCTCGGACGGGCGTTGCCTGACGGGTGGTTGTGGACGAGTGTCAGTACGGTGGCGTTGGCAAGCAGTGCCTCGCGCAGTATCACGCGCACGTCGACGGCAGTCTCCGTCAGCCCTCCGTGCGACAGCCTTACAGCCTTGATGAGCTTCAGTCTTTGGTTCATGAGCAACGCCCAGGCCTCCTCCGTGTCAAGGTCCTGCATTTTCGGGTGCATGTATTCATATACGACCTGTGCCGACCCCATGTCGGGGCGCTCCGAGGCTTTAGCCGCTCCCCGCCGCTTGCCGAACTCGCAGGCGGCGAGGATGGTGATGGCTTTCGCCTCGCCTATGCCGTTGTAGCGTGTAAGCTCGCTTATTGACATCTTGCCGAGACTGTTGAGGTTGCCGCCGCAGTCGTCTAATACATGTTGCATGAGACTCACGGCACTCTCCTTTGTGGAGCCTGAGCCAATGAGAATGGCAAGCAGTTCCGAATTGGAAAGCGAGGCGGCACCACAGTCGCGCAGTTTCTCGCGCGGCCGGTCTTCTTCTGCCCATTGGTTTATGGCGTTGCCGCTGGCGCCAGCGGTGTTCCTTCCGTCCTTCTCCATTTTCTTTCTTTGTTTTCTGTGTCCCTCGTCAACTTTTCAGCTCTATTTATAGAATGTCTTTTCGAATGCCGAGAATTCCGACTCGCCTTTGACGCAGCGTTTCCACCACGACTCGATGAACCCGAAGCCATAGCCCATGAGTTGTATGTAGGCTGAGGCTATGCTGAGAATTCCTATTTTGAGGCTGTGGTTGCAGTGTGCCGAATCGATGAATATCAGCATGCAGTAGAGGACGAGCGGTGCGAGTGGCAGCCACGCCCAATGTGGACACACAGCCATAAGGACTATGAAGAGCGCGAGCATAAGCAGCACGCCAAGCGTGAAGCCCATCGGCAGCATATGTACGAGCTTGAGCGACTCGGGGTATTTCTTGTATAGGTTGATGCGGGCTATTCCCGAGTTGTATACCTGGCGGAAGAACTTTCTGAAGTCGGTGCGCCGTTTGTGCCACACCCATGCCTCTGGGAACAGCCGGCAGCGGCACCCCGCCTTGAATATGCGTATGGAGAAGTCGATGTCCTCGCCGAAGCGCATCTTCGAGAAGCCTCCGAGCCGCTGGTATACATCGCGCCGCACGCCCATGTTGAACGACCGTGGGTAGAACTTGTCGAGCTTCTTTTTCCCGCCTCGTATGCCACCGGTGGTAAAGAACGAGGTCATGGAGTAGGATATGGCTTTCTGTGTGTCGGTGAATGACTGGTGTGCGCGGTCGGGACCGCCGAAGGCATCGGCTGGTTGTGCCGATAGCTCGTTGTCAATGGCCTTGAGATATCCTTCAGGCACAACGACGTCGCTGTCGAGTATTATCACATACTCGCCGTTGGCGCGTTCAACGCCGTAGTTGCGGCTCTGTCCGGGACCACTGTTGTTTTTCGCGTAATAGTGGAGGTCGAGCTTTCCGGCGTATTTCCGGCATACATCCTTGCATGGTACGGCCGAGCCGTCTTCAACGACAATCACCTCAAAGTCCTTCTCGGCTTGCCGTGTGAGGCTGTCGAGCAGTTCGTCCACCTCGTCGGGACGGTTGTATACGGGTATGATAAGACTGTATCTCATAAGAGTAAGAAAGTAAAAGAGTAAAAAGGTAAGGCAATTCTGACACGATGGCCAATGTGTGTAAAAAAAGGCAAAAGAGCAAAAAGGTAGAAAGTATTGGTCGCGATGGCGGATGTGTCCTCATGCCATGTGCTATCCCGAATACTTTTTACTTTTTTGCTCTTCTGCTTTTCTGTTTTTATGGTTGAAGGATATTACTCCTTAACGCGCTGCAGGTAGCTGCCGTCGCGTGTGTCAACCTGGACGAGGTCGCCTTCGTTTACGAAGAGGGGCACGCGTATCTCAACGCCAGTCTCGAGAGTGGCAGGCTTGAGGGTGTTTGTTGCTGTGTCGCCCTTGATGCCCGGCTCTGAGTGGGTCACGCGGAGGTTGGTCTTTACCGGCATCTCACCGAAGAGCACTGTTTCTGTAGAAGCGTCAGAAACGACCTCGATGATGTCGTTCTCTTTCATGAAATCAACACCAGTGATGAGGTCCTTCGCGATAGGAATCTGGTCGTATGTCTCCTGGTTCATGAAGATATAGTCCTCGCCCTCCTTGTAGAGGTACTGGTAAGGACGGCGCTCTACGCGCACATCCTCGAGCTTCTCGCTGATGTCGAAGCGGCGCTCCAAAACGCGGCCGTCAACAACATTCTTCAACTTAACACGCATGAAAGTGTTGCCCTTGCCTGGTTTTACGTGAAGGAAGTCGATGACGAAGAAAAGCTTGCCATCCATGCGGATGCAAGTTCCCATCTTGATGTCTTGTGAATTAATCATTGCTGTTTTATTATTTTTATTGTATAAATTCAGAAAATCGTTGCAAAGTTACTGAAAATCACTCATAAAACGGCATTCTTCACCATTTTTTTTGTGTGTCCGGTACCTCAAAATGCCCATATGGCGTGATTTACGGTGTGGGGAACGCTTTGTTTGATGGCGTTTTAACGAAAAAAAACGAAAAAAAGAGCCTAAAAAAGGTGTAACTCTTTGTCGTTTGAAAAATAATGAGTAATTTTGCAACCCAAAAGCGTGAATAATAACAAATAAATAAAAAAATAAGACAATGAAAAGAACATTTCAGCCGCACAATCGTCGTCGCGTGAACAAGCACGGTTTCCGTGAGCGTATGGCTACAAAGAATGGTCGTCGCGTGTTGGCTTCTCGCCGCGCTCATGGCCGCAAGAAGTTGACAGTTTCTGACGAGCACCACGGAAAATAACCGTTTTCCCCTCTTGGGCGGGAATGGTTAGTCGTGTGACCGTCATGTGTCAGATGACGAAAAAGCAGCAACAATCCTATGCAAATTGGCTTGTCGCTGCTTTTTTTCGTTTTGTCGGGTCCTCCGGTCATACCGCCGGTTCTACACGAACTCGTTGCCTTTCTTTAGCTGTATCTCGTTGATGAGGCGGCGTATGTTGGCAGACGAGTCTTCCTTCTTGCATATGAGGAGCACGTTGCCTTCTTCGGCTACGATGTATCCGTCGAGTCCGGAGATTACGGCGAGCCTTCCTTTTGGCAGTTTCACCACGTTGTCGTGTGCGTTGTCAAGCACGGTGTCGGTGTCTACTATAACGTTGTCGCCCTCGCCCTTCTGCCTTGCCTCGTATATGCTGTGCCATGTGCCGAGGTCAGCCCACCCGAAGTTGCCGTGCATCATGCACACGTTGTCCGACTTCTCCAGGATGCCGTAGTCGATGGAGAGGTTGGGGTAGGAGGGGAAGTTCTCGTGTACAAACTGGTTTTCTGCCTCGAAGTCGTAGTTGCCGTTTGTGTCGGTGCTGTTGAAGTTGCGCATCACGACTGGTAGAATCTTGCAGAAACAGTTGAGCAGGTGTCTGGCGTTGGCGAGGAACATGCCGGTATTCCAGTAGAACTCGCCGCTGTCCATGAAGATGTGGGCAAACTCGCGGTCGGGTTTCTCGGTGAACGATTTGACGCGGTAGACGTCGTTGCTGAGCCGTTCTCCCATCTGTATGTAGCCATATCCAGGTTCGGGGCGTGTGGGCTTCACGCCTATGGTGAGCAGGCACTTGTTGCTGCTTACAAATTCAAAGCCTTGTCTCACGGTTTCAGCGAACGCGTCTTCTCCGATTATTGTCTGGTCGGAAGGCACTACTATGATATTGGCGTTGGGGTTGATATGTGCTATGCGGTGTGTGCACCATGCCACGCTTGGTGCTGTGTTGCGGTGTATGGGTTCTGCGAGAAGCTGTATGTCGCTGAGCTCGGGCAGTTGCTCTCTCACCTTGTCAACATAGGCTTCGTTGGTGTTGACATATATGTTTTCTGGAGGAAGGATGCGTGCGAAGCGGTCGTAGGTTTGTTGTAGTTGTGTGCGTCCGCTGCCGAAGAAGTCGATGAACTGTTTGGGGTTCTCTTCGCGGCTGCACGGCCAAAGTCGGCGTCCCTTGCCTCCTGCAAGGATAACACAATAGTTGTTATTTGTTTCTTTCATGTCATTACAGGTTTTCTGAATAGTTTAGAGGTGTCTTGTTGACCTCACGAAATTACTTATTTCTGTCCAATCCGCCAAGTTATTGGTTGCTTTTTAAGGTGAATTTATCCTAAATGAACAATTATTATGAATTTGGAGCAGAAAATTTTGCATAACTTGGATTTTTGTTGTACCTTTGCACTCGCAAAAACGCCAACGCCCAGATGGCGGAATCGGTAGACGCGCTGGTCTCAAACACCAGTGGAGCAATCCATCCCGGTTCGATCCCGGGTCTGGGTACTAAAAAGGAGAGAAGTTCGCTTCTCTCCTTTTTTTATGTCTTCACTTTTCGTAACAGCTTCCTTTCATTGTGTTTTGCCTAACTACGATACTTGGGCAGCTTTGTGGTGAAAGGATCTGTCTTATTTCTATTTTTTTTAAAGAAGTGTCACCCTTCGGTTTGCCGAACGGTCCGGCGTGCCACTACAGCCTTAGTTGCTCCGTGCAGTATTCAAGCACGGCAGGCCGGTGCGTGATGAAGATGACCGTGTGGCTGTTTTCGGCAAGAATGTTGCGGAGCAGGCGGCACTCGGTCTCGCCATCGAGAGCCGACGTGGCTTCGTCAAACACCATTATCTGCCGGTTGCGCAGCAGTGCCCTTGCGATGGCTATTCGCTGCGCCTGTCCTTCTGACAGGCCTCCCCCTTGTTCTCCGCATCGTGTGTCAAGTCCGTTGGGCAGGCCGAACACGAAGTCGGCGCAGCTGCGTGACAGCGCGTCGCGCATCTCGTCGTCTGTTGCCGTCGGTTTGCCAAGCAGCAGATTGTCGCGTATGGTTCCGCTCATCAATGTGTTGCCTTGCGGCACATATACGAAGTTGCATCTCAAGAGCGGTGACAGCGCGTGTTCCTCCACATTATTATATATACTGATTTTTCCGCGTTGCGGTTTCGCAAGCGACAGCAGCATGCGCACCAGGGTGGTCTTTCCGGCTCCGGTCTCGCCGAGTATTGCCGTGCACGACCCAGGTCGGAAGTCGAACGAGAGATGTGAGATGACGTCGCGTGTGCCGTCCTCGTAGCGGTAGGTGATGTCGTCGAGCCGCAGTCCGCAGGGCGCTGCCATGTTTATGGGGTCGCCTTGCTGCTCCATGGGCTCGTCCTCAAGTTCCATGAGCCGTTCGGCTGCCGTGAATACGCCTACGAAAGCCGGTGCGAGCTTGGTGAGGCTGCGTGCCGGCGACTGTATCTTGTTGACGAGTTGCAGGAATGCCGTCATGCCTCCGAATGTCAGTGTGCCAGCTGCCATGCGCACCGCCGCCCAAAGGAAGGCTATGAGATATCCGAGGGCGAACCCGAAGTTGAGTATGAAGTTGGAGAACACTGAGAACGACGTGCGCCTGACGACATTCTTCCGCAGTTGCGCCTGTGTGCGCTCGAGGCGTGCCACCATGTCGCGGCTTGCCTCGAGAGTCTTTATCACCATGCGGTGTTGTATGGTTTCCTGCATTGTGGCCTGCACGTTGCTGTCGGAGTCGCGTACCAGGCGTGTGAGTCGGCGCATCTGCCGCATGTATATCTTGCTCATGGCAAGAAAAAGTGGAATGATGGCCACAAGGAGCACGGCGAGCACGTGGTCCATGGCAAACAGGCATGCGAATGCTCCTATGAACATCATTATCGTTGACAGCGTGCTGGGTATTGTCTCGGTGAGGAAGGTCACCACGGTTGACACGTCGAATTCAAGGCGGTTGAGTATGTCGCCTGAGTGGTGGTGCGACTTGCTGTGCCACTCCGACAGCATTATGCGTCCGAGCATGTGCTGCTGCATGCGGTTTTGGGCGCGTATGCCGAGAATGTTGCGCACCCACACCCCGGCAATGTTCACGGCGAAGCTGCCGAGGATGAGTGTCGCCATCGTTGCCACGGCCCAGTAGATGGAGCCCTCGGTGTTGCCGGCAGCTATGTCGATGGCACGCTTCACCGCCCACACCTGCGCCAGGCTCAGCGCCACATCGGCAATGCCGATGGCGGCGTTGAGCACGGCCTGCAGATGGTTGCCGCTCCACTGGAGCCACAACCATGAGATGATTGTGCGGGCGGGATATTTGGTGTTGGGGAGAGATAGTAACTTCATAGTAGGCTGAGTGTTGAATATTGGAGAATGACAGTCATGGTTCCAAGCCGGGAAACATTGGCTATGGTTGTGTTTCTGCTCAATTGCTGGCAGTCTGCGGTCATCTCTTGTCGGCCCCCCACATCATCTTCTCGCGTAGTGACGAGAAGTAGCGTCGGCCGTTTGGCTTCACGATGTTGGTTACGAACGGTGCCTTGCTGATGGTCACCGTGGAGCCTTCGTGCATGGTGTAGCTGCGTCCGTCGACTGCGATGAGGTAGTTGTGCGAGCGCGACTCCACCTCAAGCTTCACCGTGCTTGAGTCGCTGATGACGATAGGGCGTATGTTGAGGCTGTGGGGCGCGACGGGCGTGAGGCACAGGGTGCGTGTCTGCGGCACGATTATGGGGCCGCCGTTGGACAGGGAGTAGGCAGTGGAGCCGGTGGGGGTAGTCACTATCAGCCCGTCTGCCTGGTAGGTGACGAGGTAGCTGTCGTCAATGCATGTACGTATGCTTATCATTGACGCCACGTCGCGCTTGAGCACGGCTATGTCGTTGAGGGCATAGTGGCAGCCCTCGAAGTCGCCTCCTGAGGTTTCTGCCTTTATTGCGGTGTGTTGCTCTATGTTGTAGTTGCCGTCCAGCACGGCTTGCAGGGCTGTGTCCACCTCGCCTGGCAGCACGTCGGCGAGGAACCCCAGCCGTCCCATGTTGACGCCTATGAGAGGTATGGCTTTCGTGCCCACGCGCACGGCCGACTTGAGGAACGTGCCGTCACCGCCCATGGATATTACGAAGTCGGCTGTGAAGCTGTCACCGTCGAACGTGCCCACGTCGCCAAGGTCGAGGCCCTGCTCGTTGGTGAGGAAGTCGTGGAAAGGGCGGTCGAAGATGGCTCTTGCCCCATGTTTGCGCAGAAAGTCGAGCACGCACAGAAGGGAGTGCGACTTTCGTGGCTGGAAAGAGTTGCCGAATATGGCGAATGTCAGATGCTTGTTTGTCGTCATTGAGTATATATGTATAGTTCGTTTGTGGCACCCGTTGTCACGCGTGGAGCCGGTTTAGTATATACAAAAGTACGGAAATTATCGCATAATTGAAAAAAAATGAGTAAGTTTGCAATAGTTATAACATTAAAAACGACAGACATATGGCACGATTCTATTCTCTTAAGAAGAAAGACGAAGAGGACGAGCGGACGGCCGACCCGTTCGGAGTCCTGCGTCCGAAGACAAAGGAAAGAAGCAAACCTGTTGTAAAAGCTGACGATATGGCAAAAGTATACGAATTTCTTGCCGACGGCTTCGAGGACATCGAGGCGTTGGGACCCGTTGACGTGCTGCGTCGCGGAGGTTTGGAAGTGAAGACGGTGAGCATAAGCGGCAACGCGAAGGTTGTCTCGGCTCATGGAGTGGAAGTGAAGGCCGACTTGCTCTTTGGCGGCGCCGACTTTTCTGACGCCGACCTGCTGCTCATTCCAGGCGGCATGCCTGGCGCGAAGAACATAGACGAGCATGAGGGCGTGCGCCGCGCACTCTCGGCACATGCCGCGAAGGGCAAGCTCATAGGGGCTATATGCGCTGGTCCGATGGTGCTCGGGCATCTCGGACTGCTGCGTGGCAAGCGTGCCACGTGCTATCCCGGCTTTGAGCGTGAACTCGACGGCGCCGAGTACACGGCAGCCCAGTGCACCGTTGACGGCAACATTGTTACCGGCAAGGGTCCGGGCGCGACGCTCGAGTATGCCTACACGCTTCTCGGGCAGTTCAAGCCCGAGCATGTGGTGGCAAGCCTAAAGGAAGGCATGATGTACGTGTGACTTTAAATTTAGGGACATTATGGACTACATAATAATTGTAGCTGGCGGCAAGGGGCTGCGCATGGGCGGTGACCTGCCCAAGCAGTTTCTTCCGCTGGACGGCCGGCCGGTGCTGATGCGCACCATGGAGCGTTTCCGCGAGTACAGCGACTCTCTGCAGATAATCCTTGTCCTTCCGCACGAGCAGCAGGCCTACTGGCGGCAGCTCTGCGAGAAACATCATTTCAGCATTGGACACACGGTTGTTGACGGTGGCGCGACACGCTTCAACTCGTCGCAGAACGGTGTGGCAGCCGTGCCCGACGACGCCGATGGCGTGGTGGGCATACACGACGGTGTGCGCCCGTTCGTGTCGGTGGAAACAATAGCGCGCTGCTTTGAGGCGGCGCGGCAGTATGGCGCTGCGCTGCCCGTCCTGCCTGTCACCGACACCCTGCGGCGTGTCACCGACGACGGGGGCTACAACGTGCAGCGCAACGACTACCGCACGGTGCAGACTCCGCAGGCGTTTCAGGCGCAGCTGCTCAAGCGCGCTTTCGGCCAGCCTTACAGTGACGCTTTCACCGACGACGCGTCGGTGGTGGAGGCCATGGGCGGCAAGGTGACAATGGTTGACGGCAACCGCGAGAACATAAAGCTCACGACTCCGTTCGACCTCATCGTGGCGGAAGCGATGATTAAGGACTCATGACTCTTGGCTCAAAAGAAACAACTCGCAGTATTCAAAGATGAACATTCTCTCCCAGGACATAATGTATCTGCCTGGTGTCGGACCCAGCCGCAAGGAAATCTTCAGCAAGGAGCTTGACGTGCATACCTGGGGCGACCTGCTCGAGAACTATCCATATAAATATGTGGACAGGAGCCGCATCTATGCCATCAGCGAGCTTACCGCCGACATGCCCTTCGTGCAGATACGGGGCCGGATACTCTCGTTTGAGGAGTTTGAGATGTCGGCGCGCAAGAAGCGTGTGGTGGCCCATTTCTCCGACGGGCATGGGGTGGTGGACCTCGTGTGGTTCTCGGGAGCGCAGTATGTGTACAACGCCTACAAGGTGGGCGAGGAATATATTGTGTTCGGGCGACCTACGGTGTTCAACGGGCGCTTCCAGTTTTCCCATCCCGAGATTGACCGTGCCTCTGAGCTTAAGCTCTCCGAGATGGGCATGCAGCCCTACTACTCGACGACGGAGCTGATGAAGAAACGCGGCATGACGTCGCGCTCGCTGGAGAAGATTGTCAAGACCATGCTCCAGCGAATCGGCGAGCCGCTGCCCGAGACCTTGCCTGGCTTTATAACGCGGCGCCTTCACCTCGTCTCGCGCGACACCGCCATGCGCTGCATACACTATCCCAAGAACGCCGTCGAGATGCAGAAGGCGCGGGAGAGGCTCAAGTTTGAGGAACTGTTCTACGTGCAGCTCAACATTCTGCGCTACGCCAGTGACCACCGCCGCAAGTACCGCGGCTATATCTTCAACCGTGTGGGAGCCGACTTCAACACCTTCTACACCACCAACCTGAAGTTTGAGCTCACCGGGGCGCAGAAGCGCGTTATGCACGAGATACGCGACGACATGTGCTCCGGACGGCAGATGAACCGCCTTCTGCAGGGCGACGTGGGCTCGGGCAAGACCCTCGTGGCGCTGATGACCATGCTCATAGCCCTGGGCAACGGCTTCCAGGCGTGCATCATGGCGCCTACGGAGATTCTCGCCGAGCAGCATCTCGCCACAATCAATGAGTTTCTTGCCGGCATGGACGTGCGTGTGGAGCTCCTTACGGGCATGGTGAAGGGCAAGCGGCGCAAGGAGGTGCTCGACGGCCTGCTCTCGGGCAACGTGAAGATACTCGTGGGCACGCACGCCGTCCTTGAGGACACGGTGCGTTTCCAGCGCCTTGGTGTTGCCGTGATTGACGAGCAGCACCGCTTCGGTGTGGCGCAGCGTGCCCGGCTGTGGGCAAAGAGCGAGAACCCGCCGCACATCCTTGTGATGACCGCCACGCCTATTCCGCGCACACTCGCCATGACCATCTACGGCGACCTTGACGTGAGCGTCATCGACGAGCTGCCGCCTGGACGCAAGCCCGTGCAGACCATCCACCGCTACGACAACCAGATGACATCGCTCTACAACGGCATCCGGCAGCAGATACGCCTCGGGCGGCAGGTGTATGTGGTCTATCCGCTCATAACCGAGAGCGAGAAGAGCGACCTCAAGAATCTTGAGGACGGGTATGCCGCGCTGTGCGACATATTCCCCGAGTTCCACATAAGCCGCGTGCACGGCAAGATGAAACCGGCGGAGAAGGATGCCGAGATGCAGAAGTTTGTCAGAGGCGAGACGCAGATTCTTGTCGCCACGACCGTGATAGAGGTGGGCGTGAACGTGCCTAACGCCTCGGTGATGATTATTCTCGACGCGCAGCGCTTCGGACTCTCGCAGCTCCACCAGCTGCGCGGGCGTGTGGGGCGCGGTGCTGAGCAGAGCTACTGCATACTTGTCACTACATACAAGCTGTCGGACGTGACGCGCAAGCGCATTGACATAATGTGCGACACCAACGACGGGTTCCGCATAGCCGAGGCCGACCTCAAGCTGCGCGGCCCGGGCGACCTTGAGGGGACGCAGCAGAGCGGCATAGCCTTCGACCTCAAGATTGCCGACATTGCCCGCGACGGACAGCTCGTGCAGCTTGCCCGCGACGAGGCGCAGAAGATAATCGACGCCGACCCGACATGCTCTTCGCCAGAGTATGCGATGCTGTGGCGAAGGCTCAGGGAACTGCGCAACACCAACATCAACTGGGCTGCGATATCTTGATTTCGCGTGCTGCTCGTTACCAATGCAGGGTAGCACCGTTACCAAAGCCTTGTAACAGTGTTACCAGACTTTAGTAACAGCGCTACCGAAGCCTTGTAATAAGTGTTGAAATTTGAGAAGGTGAAAAAAAGGAAGGCCCGTACGGCATTTGGAGTGATAGCCTACAACTTGTCCTTTGCGGAGACCGTAGGACTCCGCGAAGGATTAATCCCTGCCTTCGAGTTCTGATAGAGAACAATAAATGTGCCTTAATTGTTAAATCTGTTACAAAAACTGTTAATCCACGCGCGATATTGCAATAATGTGTAATATTTTGAGTACCTTTGCATTGCAATTACAAAAATGCTATCTCTGCATTACAAAAATGATGTTGAACACCTTTCTTGTTCAACGACCACCTTTTGAAGGAATGATAAACTCATTCCAATCTTAAAACGAGTCTAACGAAATGAATTTAAAGAAAACAGTAAAAAAACTTGCAATATCACTAATGCTCGCTGTCGCAGCGATACCGGCGCATGGCCAGGACCTTCTTGCCCGCCAAGCTCCCGTTGACCGCAAGATGGCGGCTGTAGACACCATAATGCTCCGCAACATAGCAATGAGGGAAGAGTCGGAGTCGCCGGCTGCCGAGCTCTATGCCAACTGGGACAACAAGTACGCCCACCGCGCCACAGAGCTGCCCGAGAACTACCGCATCGACCTCCGCCATTTCTGCATGCCCACCACGAGCCGCGTCATAACAAGCAATTTCGGCTCGCGCTGGGGACGCCAGCACAAGGGGCTTGACATCAAGGTATATATCGGCGACACCATCCGCGCCGCATTCTCCGGAAAGGTGCGCATCGTGCGCTACGAGGGCGGCGGCTACGGCAAGTACATCGTCATCCGCCACAACAACGGCCTGGAAACCATCTACGGGCACCTCTCAAAGCAACTTGTCGAGGAAAACCAGGAAGTGCGTGCGGGCGACGTGATAGGTCTTGGCGGCAACACCGGGCGAAGCACAGGCTCACACCTCCACTTCGAGACGCGTCTGTGTGGCGTGGCTCTGAACCCGGCGCTGATGTTCGACTTCCGCGAGCAGGATGTCACGGGCGACTACTACGCCTTCAACCGTGCTTCGTACGACGCCGAGTCGGCAAACGCCACGCGTCTGCGCGGCAAGCAGGACGGCTCAACAATCGCCAGGGCCAACTCGTCTGACGACTTCGCCACCAACAACCGCATGACGTCGGGTCTGGAGGACCAGGTGCAGTATCACAAGGTTGCAAAGGGCGAGACACTTGAGACTATAGCCAAGAAGCGCGGTGTGACGATAGACAAGATTTGCAAGCTCAACCACATATCAAAGACAATGCGCCTGCGCCCAGGACAGATTCTCAGATATTCCTGATGCCTCAGGGCAAGGTTCGGGTATAGTCAATGTTTTACCATATTATATATTAGATTCGGACGCCAGATTAATAGCCAACACTATTATCTGGCGTTTTTTATGTCCTTGACCATAATTTTTTGTTACTTTTGTAGGCAGAAACAATCATTTTACACTCATACATGAACTCAAAACTAAGGGGCACCATATGCGGCATCGCCGCAGCTGTGTGCTACGGCACCAATCCGTTAGGTGCAATGAACCTATATGCCGACGGACTCACCGCCAACTCCACGCTCTTCTACCGTTTCGGAATCGCGGCAATAATCCTTGGCCTGATGATGGCGGTGCAGCGCAAGTCGTTCGCCCTGACATGCCGCGAGCTCGGCACGCTTGCCGTCCTGGGCGTGCTGATGGGGTCGTCGTCGTCGTCGCTCTACTTCAGCTTCAACTACATGGACGTGGGCATAGCCTCCACGCTGCTTTTTGTCTATCCAGTGATGGTGGCGGTGATAATGGCCGTTTTCTTCCGCGAGAAAGTCACGGCAGCCACGGTGGCGTCGATAGTCCTCTCGCTTGCCGGCATAGCCCTGCTCAACCAGACTTCGGACGGAGCGGCGCTGAGCGCGTGGGGCGTGACGCTTGTCATGATATCGTCGCTCACGTATGCCGTCTACATCGTCGTCGTGAACAAGTCGTCGCTGAGGCTCTCGTCAATAAAGCTCACGTTCTACGTCCTCCTGTTCGGCGTGCTCACAATCTTCGGCCTGACGCTTGCCATGGGCGAGATGGTGCAGCCTCTTGCCACGCCGCGTGAGTGGCTCTTCGCCTTTCAGCTCGCCGTGTTGCCCACGGTGCTGTCGCTCGTGCTCATGGTGGTTGCCGTGCACGACATAGGCTCCACGCCTACCGCCATCATGGGCGCGCTGGAGCCGATGACGGCAGTGGCCATTGGCGTGCTGCTCTTTGGCGAGAAATTCACCGCCAACCTTGCCCTTGGCATTGTGCTCATCCTCGCCGCCGTGCTGCTCATCATCGGCGGAAAGGAGATGTCGCCGCACAAAATCACAATGGTGATAGGTCGGCTCGGACGCCAGCTCAAGAAGACATGGCGCTGGAAATCGTGACGGCACGCAACTTCTCAACAACAAAACAAGTCTAATAGGTATATGATTCATCTCAAAGACATAAACAAGACCTACCAGGGGGCACAGCCGCTGCACGTTCTCAAGGGCATAAACCTCGACATCGCCGAGGGCGAGTTCGTGTCCATCATGGGAGCGTCGGGCTCGGGCAAGTCAACATTGCTTAATATCCTTGGCATTCTCGACAACTACGACTCGGGCGAGTACTGGCTTGCCGGCACGCTCATCAAGAACCTCTCGGAAACGCGTGCCGCCGAGTACCGCAACCGCATGATAGGATTCATCTTCCAGTCGTTTAACCTCATATCGTTCAAGACGGCAGTGGAGAATGTGGAGCTGCCGCTCTACTACCAGGGCGTGAACCGGCGCGCACGCCACAAGCTTGCAATGGACTATCTTGAAAGGCTTGGCCTAAAGCAGTGGGCCGACCATTACCCCAACGAGATGTCGGGCGGACAGAAACAGCGTGTCGCCATAGCACGCGCCCTCATCACCAAGCCGCAGATAATCCTTGCCGACGAGCCTACCGGCGCCCTCGACTCCAAGACCAGCGTGGAGGTGATGGAGCTGCTCAAGCGCCTCAATGCCGAGGAGGGGGTCACCACAATTGTGGTGACGCACGAGAGCGGCGTGGCAAACGAGACCAACAAGATTGTGCACATCAAGGACGGGCTCATAGGCAACATAGAGGAGAACCTCGACCACAAGGCAAGCCCGTTCGGGATAAACGGCATCATGAAGTGACATTTGCAATGTATTAAACGTAAAGTGTTTTCTTATTTATGCGCGACATTTTCAACGAGATATGGACCACCATAAGGCACAACAGGCTGCGCACGGCGCTGACCGGATTCTCCGTGGCGTGGGGCATATTCATACTTATTGTGCTTCTCGGCGCCGGCAACGGGCTCATCAACGGCATCATGGGCAACCGCATGAAGGTGCTCACCAACTCAATGACCATTTTCGGCGGACAGACGTCAAAGGCATACGACGGACTCGGGGAGGGACGCCCCATAGAGCTTGACGACAAGGACCTTGCCATCACGCGCGAGGGATTCGCTGCCTACATAGACGGCGTGGGAGCCGAGCTCGATAAGCAAGGACAGACCATAGCCTGTGCCGACAACTACTCTACGGGGGTGAACGTCAGCGGCGTTTATCCCAACGACGTGGAGATAAACAAGCGCGACATGCTCGCGGGACGCTTCGTCAACCAAATCGACATGCGCGACCGCCGCAAGTCGCTCGTCATCTCGCTCAACATGGCGAAAGAGCTTATGCCGCAGGCCCCGCTCAACCTTGAGGGACGTGTCGTCAAGGTGGACAACCTTGCCTTCACCGTTGTCGGGATATACGATAGCGACAAGAGCACAATGGGCAACGACGCGTTCATTCCGTTCACCACGTTCCGCTCCATCTACAGCAGCGGCGACAAGACGGGCAACATCGTGTTCTCGTTCCACGGGCTTAAGACTGAGCAGGACAACGAGAAATTCGAGGACGCCTACCGCGCACGCGTCAACCGCAACCACCGCGCCGCGCCCGACGACGGGAGCTCCGTGTGGATATGGAACCGGTTCACGCAGGACATACAGCTCAACACGGCAACTGCCGTCATACGCACAGCCTTGTGGGTGGTGGGCATACTGACGCTGCTCTCGGGCATCGTGGGCGTGTCGAACATCATGCTCATCACCGTCAAGGAGCGCACACATGAGTTTGGCATACGCAAGGCCATAGGAGCCAAGCCGTGGTCGCTCCTGAGGCTCATCATCATAGAGAGTGTCACCATCACCACCTTCTTTGGCTATATAGGTATGGTGCTTGGAATTGCCGCCACGCAGTACATGGACGCCACCATAGGCCACACGAACGTGGACAACGGACTGTTCCAGGCAAAGATATTTGTTGACCCAACCGTCGGCATAGGCATATGCGTGCAGGCCACGGTGCTGATGATTGTCGCCGGAACCGTTGCAGGGCTCATCCCGGCACGCAAGGCGGCAAGGATAAGGCCGATAGAGGCGCTCAGAAGTGAGTAGCAATAATAGACAAAACAGATTGGCAAATATATATAAGAAGGCTTAAAGATGGCTCGTCAAGGCTTGTCTGGCCTGAAAACAACAAAACAACAACCATGCTAAAATTCGACATCGACCGCCTGCGCGAAATCCTTGACGTGCTGTCACGCAACAAGTCGCGCACGTTTCTCACTGGTTTCGGCGTGTTCTGGGGAGTGTTCATGCTCGTCGGGCTTGTCGGCGGGGGCGACGGACTGAAGGGGATGCTCAACAACAGCCTCGCTGGTTTCGCCACCAACTCGGCGCTTGTGTGGGCGCAGCCCACAACCAAGGCCTACCACGGATTCCGCAAGGGACGGCAGTGGAACCTCACCTATACCGACGTAAAGCGGCTGAGGGCACATGTACCCGAGCTTGATGTCGTCACTCCGGCGATATCGCGCTGGGGAGCCAACGCCACCCACGGCGACCGGTCCGCGTCGGGCATCGTCAAGGGCATCCTGCCCGACATGCAGCGTGTCAGCGAGCCGAGAATCCTCTACGGCAGGTACATCAACCAGATGGACGTCAGCCAGGGGCGCAAGGTGTGCGTCATAGGCAAGCAGGTGTACAAGAACCTGTTCCCGAAAGGTGGCAATCCGTGTGGCGAGGTGATACGCATCGACTCCGTTTACTTCAGCGTCGTGGGCGTGAACTATTCCGACGGCAACATGAACGTCAACGGCAACGACGAACAGGCCATCTTCATGCCACTCTCGCTCGTGCAGCAGATATACAACCGCGGTGAGACGGTGGACATAATATGCGTCACCGGACAGCCTGGCGTGACGATGAGTGCCATCACTGGCCGCATACGCGATGTCATAGCACAGGCGCATGACGTTGACCCTAAGGACGAGAAAGGAGTCATGGTGTTCAACACGGAGATGATGTTCTCAATGGTAGACAACATGTTCCGCGGCATAAACATCCTTATATGGCTTGTGGGAATAGGCACGCTGCTGGCGGGAGCGATAGGTGTGTCGAACATCATGATGGTGACGGTGAGGGAGCGCACTACAGAGATTGGCATACGCCGTGCCATCGGAGCCACACCGCGCGACATACTCTCGCAAATCATCGAGGAGAGTATTCTGCTCACGTCGGTGGCGGGAATGAGCGGCATACTGTTTGTCGTGGCCATACTACAGGCGCTGGAGATGGCAAACACCAAGGACGGTGTGGTGTCGGCGCATTTCCAAATTGACTTCTGGACTGCCGTCAGCGCTGTCGTCCTGCTGTCTTTCCTCGGCGTGCTTGCGGGGCTTGCCCCGGCGCTGCGGGCAATGCACATCAAGCCCGTGGACGCAATGCGTGACGAATAGCCATTTTCACCAAAAAAAATATAAATCCCATTAAAAAACAATGAAACGATACTTCAAATTTATCCTCATGGCTCTTGTAGCCATCATCTTTGTGGGAACGTTTGTTTTCCTCTATGTCAAGTCGCGCCCGCAACCGGTGGTGTACGACGAGTTCCAACCCAAGCGCATGGACATACGCAAGACCACCGTCATCACGGGCAAGATAGAGCCGCGCAACGAGGTGAACGTGAAGCCGCAGATTTCGGGCATCATCACCGAGATACTGAAGGAGGCTGGAGAGAAGGTCGAGGCCGGGGAGGTGATAGCAAAGGTGAAGGTAATCCCGGACATGGGCTCGCTCAGCTCGGCACAGTCGCGCGTGAGGCTTGCCGGCATCAACGAGAAGCAGGCGCGTACCGACTACGAGCGCGAGAAGATACTCTTCGACAAGGGACTCGTGTCGGCCGACGAGTACGACAAGATAGCGCAGGCATGGCGGCAGGCGCGCGAGGAGGTGGCTGCGGCTCAGGACAATCTTGAGGTTATACGCGACGGAGTGTCAAGGTCGAACGCCTCGGCATCGTCCACTCTTGTGCGCTCAACAGTCACCGGACTCATCCTTGACATCCCCGTCAAGGTGGGCAACTCTGTCATTCTTGCCAACACGTTCAACGACGGCACGACCATCGCCACGGTGGCAAACATGGGCGACCTCATCTTCCGCGGCAACATTGACGAGACGGAGGTGGGACGACTTGTCCCGGGCATGGACATGAAGATAACCATCGGCGCGTTGCAGAACCTGAAGTTTGACGCGCGCCTTGAATATATCTCGCCAAAGGCTACCGACCAGAACGGTGCCAACCAGTTTGAGATAAAGGCCGCCGTGCATGTGCCTGTAAGCGGGCAGCAGATACGCTCGGGCTACAGCGCCAACGCCGAGATTGTGCTGGCTGAGGCGAGGAATGTGGTGTCGGTGCCGGAGAGTGCCATCGAGTTTGAGGGCGACAACACGTATGTGTATGTAGTCAAGGGCGAGGGCGACAAGAAAACTTACGAGCGGCGCAAGGTGACAACCGGACTTTCTGATGGCATAAACATAGAGATAAAAGGCGGAATAACGATGAAGGACACCGTCAGGGGACCGCAGATGGTGAAGAAGGAATAAAAGGGAAAGAGGGTGCGCCAAGCCGCAGGCATTGCAGGCTGGCGCACCCTCTTGCGGGGTTATGGCACGCATGACGTGCCGGAGCGATTAATTAAAGGTCGAACTTATAGCCCAGTGTAATCTGGAACACGCTGTTGCGCGGGTCGACATTCTTGTTGACCTTTGTGCAGCCGAAGTTGTAGCGGGCGTCGAGCACCACGTTGGAATACTCATAGCTAAGGCCTACAGGAATGGAGAAGTCGAACGTCTCAGCCTTGTCGGTGTCTACCTCGTTACCGCCAAGGTCGCTTACCGAGTAGCTCACCTTGTCGTTAACCTTGAAGCCTGGCTGTACGCCAAGCTTCACGGCAAGACCCTTCACGACGTATACGTTCGCAAGGATAGGGATGTTGATATAGTCAAGCTTGTTGGTGGCGGTTACTGTCTTGTGGAGGATGTCTGTGTCGTACTTGTTGCCCTGCATGGAGTACATTAAGCCGGCACTGATGCTGAAGATGTCGGTAGCCTGATACTCAAACTCGGCACCTGCCGCAACACCGAAGCGCGGGTCGGCACCGTCGCTCTTTGTGAGTGAGGCGATGTTCAAGCCCACTTTGGGCTGCAAAGTCACTGAACCAACTGCATGCTGTGCGTAAGACGCTACAGAGGCAAGCATCACTGCTGCTGTGAGAAAAATCTTTTTCATACCAATTGTATTTTGATTTATAGTAATATTGCTGGTTGCAAAGTTATGGCAAAAAGGTTTTGCGGCAAAGCAAAATGTAAACATTTATTATTCGGTTTCTCTGTTTTGTTGTCCGTTTACTCTGACGGATGACATAAATTCATCTGTAAGAAAGGTATTTTGTTCAAAAACTCGGCTCCTTTGTCGTTATTACAGAGCTAATTTTTATACTTTTGCAGTATGATATACAGACTTGACAAAAAACGCATTGCTTTTCCTAATCCGCTGCTTGGCGACCCCGACGGGTTGTTCGCTGTAGGCGGCGACCTCAGCGTGGACAGACTGCTGCTTGCCTACAGCAACGGCATATTCCCATGGTACTCGTTCCGCGACTGCAAGGAGATAATGTGGTACTGCCCGATGAAGCGTTTCGTCATCTTCCCGGACGAGATACACGTGTCGCACTCCATGCGCACGTTCTTCAACCGCAACGCAGGCCGCTACCGCTGTACCATCGACGCCGACTTTGACAGCGTGATAGGCAACTGCTCCAAGCTGCGCATAGACGAGGAGGGGGCATGGCTGGGCAAGGATATGATTGATGCCTACACCGAGCTGCACCGCCAGGAAATGGCCCACAGCGTGGAGGTGTGGGACGACGTGGAGCAAAGGCTTGTCGGCGGACTCTACGGTGTGTCGATAGGCAAGTGCTTCTTTGGCGAGAGCATGTTCTCGCTTGTGCCAAACGCCAGCAAGGTGGCGCTCATATGGCTCGCGGGGTTCATGCGGCAGAATGGCGGGCGGATGATAGACTGCCAGTTTGAGACACCGCATCTCAAGTCAATGGGCGGACGATACATATCTTATAAGGAATACATGTCAATAGTCAATGACGTTGATTTCTGATAAACGAACAAACATATATCAAATACATATATAGAAAATGCCCGGACAACAAACTTCCGTGCGCGACCGCTCACACACCGACTTGCAGCAGCCGCGCCGTTACAAGGTGATAATATACAACGACGACTTCACGACAATGGATTTTGTCGTGCTCGTGCTTACGTCTGTCTTCTTCAAGTCGGAGGCAGAGGCTGAGGCTCTCATGCTCAGCGTGCACCATGAGGGCAGCGCCGTTGTGGGGGTCTACACATACGACATCGCAGTGTCGAAGATGCGTAAGGCGACAATGATGGCACGCGAGCATAACTTTCCGCTCCAGTTGGAGTGTAAGCCAGAATAAAAACAATAAACCTACAAGAATGAAGAACAGCCAAAATACGGCAATAGCCATACAGCGTGCCATCGAGTTGTGCAGTAAATGGAGGCATGAGTTTGTAACTCCCGAACATCTGCTTTATGCCTTCTGTGAGCAGGAGGCTTTCAACATGGCGCTGGAGGAGATAGCAAGCGCTCCTGAGGACATGCACGATGACCTCAACCGCTTCATGGCTACATTGGAGCGCGTGCCCGATGGCGTGAGATATGAGATAGAAGGCTCGGAGCAGTTCACGCAGCTTATGGACACCGCAATAAAGCAGGCAACGTATGCAGAGGTGGACGTGCTCGATGTGCCGCATATCGTTGCGGCTATGTTTATGCTCAACGACTCAAATGCAGCTTACATGCTTGAGGCTGCCACTGATGGGCTTAAAGGGCAGTTTATGGCAGCCCTTGTCGATTGTTATGATGCTGGCAACACCGGGCCGGACGCTGACGGGCAGCCCGGCAGGCAGGCCCCGTGGCGTGAGCTGGTGACGTGTCTGAACGACACGTACGACAGGCACAACCCGCTAATCGGGCGCAAGGCTGAGCTAGAACGCACCATACAGGTGCTTTGCCGCAAGGACAAGAACAACCCGCTGCACGTGGGCGAGCCTGGCGTCGGCAAGACTGCGCTTGTGTATGGCCTGACTGCAATGATAGAGAGGGGCGATGTGCCGAAACGGCTGCGCGGGGCGCGCGTGTACATGATGGACATGGGCACGATGGTTGCCGGGACGCAGTTTCGCGGCGATTTCGAGAAGCGCATCAAGCAGGTGATGGAGGGACTCGCCGGCGAGGGCGGAGCCATACTCTATATTGACGAGATACACAACCTGGTGGGGGCGGGACGCAATGGCGACTCCTCGCTCGACGCGTCGAACATGCTCAAGCCTTATCTTGAAAACGGACAGATAAGGTTTATCGGCTCGACAACATACGACGAGTACAACAGGTATATTGCCAAGCAGAAGTCGCTCGTGCGGCGGTTTCAGCAGATTGACGTCAGCGAGCCGTCAAAGGCCGATGCCGTGGCTATACTCAAAGGATTGAAGAAAGGCTACGAGACGTTTCATGGGGTGAGGTATGCACCGGGCACAATGGAGTATGCGGTGGAGGCGACGTCACGCCATATCAGCGACCGCTTTCTGCCCGACAAGGCAATTGACCTCATTGATGAGGCTGGAGCTTACCGCGAGACCCACCCGCTTGTGGCGCAGAAGAGCCAGACTGTCAACAGGCAACTGCTCGCAGATATTCTTGCCAAGATGTGCAAGATTGACGCTGCCGCCCTCAAGGTGCAGTCGAACGACGCCCTGAAGACGCTTGCCAGCGACATGCGTCGCGAGATATACGGCCAGGACAGTGCCGTTGAGCGAGTGGCAGAGGCTGTGCAGATGGCAAAGGCGGGGCTTGCCGACGACCGGAAGCCGCTCGCGAGCCTGCTGTTTGTCGGGCCTACCGGTGTGGGCAAGACAGAGGTGGCGCGGCAGCTTGCCGCTCTGCTCGGGGTGAGGCTCGTGAGGTTTGACATGAGTGAGTATGCCGAGAAGCATGCCGTGGCAAAGCTCATAGGCTCGCCTGCGGGATATGTGGGCTATGAGGACGGCGGACTGCTCACTGACGCCATACGCAAGTCGCCAAACTGTGTGCTGCTGTTTGACGAGATAGAGAAGGCTCATCCCGACATATACAACATCTTCCTGCAGATAATGGACTATGCGTCACTCACCGACAACCGTGGACAGAAGGCCGATTTCAGAAACGTCATAATCATCATGACGTCAAACGCCGGGGCGCAGTATGCCTCGAGGGCAAGCATTGGGTTCGCCGGTGGCGTGTCGCGCGGAGAGGCGATGCTCGCGCAGGTGAAGAAGACGTTCAAGCCGGAGTTTATCAACCGTCTTACCGACACCGTGGTGTTCAACGACATGGACCGGCATATGGCGGAAATGATACTCGACAAGTCGCTACGGCAACTTGCCGACAAGCTTGCTGCCAAGAAAGTGGAACTTACAGTGGGTGACGATGCGCGGGAGTTGTTGCTTGACAAGGGCTTCTCTCCAGAATATGGCGCACGCGAGATAGACCGTATAGTCAACTCCATGCTCAAGCCGCTGCTTATGCGCGAGATACTTTTCGGAAGGTTGCGCACGGGCGGCAGGACCGAAGCCATGGTGAAAGAAGGCAGGATTGTGCTTGTCTGAAATCACGCTGCGATAAAATGAAAGGAAGAGTGCCAAATTTTAAGAATAAACAACACTTTAAATAGTGCAGAATAGTTGGTATCTTTCAAAAAAATTGTATCTTTGCAATGTCAACCGCAAATATAAGACGAGCCACGGCATGTGGCATAATCCTCGTTGCGGCGGATGCGAATAACATATTTATATAACTATATAATAACTTATTTATTATGGCATTTTTATCTAACGAGAAACTCGTGATCGTCGGTGCCGGCGGCATGATTGGTTCTAACATGGTACAGAGCGCTCTTATGCTCGGTCTTACTCCTAACATCTGTCTTTATGATATCTATGAGCCGGGTGTTCACGGTGTATTCGACGAGATTCAGCAGTGCGCCTTCCCAGGTGTGAATGTTACTTACACTGTAAATCCTGAAGAGGCTTTCACAGGTGCTAAGTACA
>CALBYK010000205.1 GCA_937889855.1 uncultured Prevotella sp. | reverse complement strand
AGATACACAATGGGGTCTTCCTTCTGTTTCTTGGTGACAATACGCACAACGCCGTTTTTCAATGCCGCCTCGCTGAGTCCCATCTGCAGGTAGACCTTGAGAATCTTCGGGTCCTTGATGACCGACATCGACAGGATGTCTGTCGGCTTCACCGCCTTCAGTCCGTTGGCGTCCAGGATGCCGTCGACGAACACGAGAGGCTTCGGCTCGTTTTTCGGAGCCTGGTCGGTCTTGATGTCGTGCAGCAGCAGCACGTGCGAGAATCCCTTTCCGTCCTTGTTGTCGTAGGTGGAGGGTATGATGTCGTATTTCTTGATGGTTCGGCCTACAAGCTCGGCACCGGTGAAGTTCTTGACAGGCTTGCCGTCGATGAAGTAGGCACGCAGTGTGTCGACAGGCGCGGATGCGGTCTGCGCCAAGGTTCTTGTCGCTGTCATGGATAGTGCGGCAAGCGCAATAAATAAGGTCTTTTTCATTGTTGTGTATTTGTTTTTATTGGTTAAATATACTATATAGCCTTCATGGTTAGTCCGCCACTGCCCTCCGCGCTCACAAGAAAACTTTGTTTCTTGCCATTCTCGCCCACAGCCGAAACCATGATGCCTTCGCTGCCACGCTCTATGAGAACGTTTGACATGTCGTGGAACAAGGCTGCGGCAAGTGAATAGACTTCTGCCATGTCGATGTTGTCGAATGTAGTCTTTGTCTTTCCCTCATGCCTGACTGATGCCGCTTTCGAGCGATTTGGCGAAGATACGGGAGTAATGCCATTAACTGATTGGCGTTGCTCTTCTTTCTCTGTTGGCGTTGTAATAGCTGTTGACGCAACTGTTGCAATGCAGACGGAAGCCGTGTCATGACTGATAGCGGTAGTAGTAGTAGAGGCAACTGTTGCGGGTTGTCGGTCGGCCAAGGCGAATGTCATGACCAACGCAACGACCACGACCGCTGCGGCAGCTATGCCAACGCTGCGCAGCCATACGTTGCGTCTGCGTTTCGGCATGTCGGTCGTTTTTATGGTGGCAAGCACAAGCTCGCATATCTCCATCTCGTCGTCAGGCACTCGACCGCTCTGCTTGCAACGGCTGTAATAGCGTGCAAGCTCGCGCTCTTCATCGACAGAGGTGTCGCAATTGAGAAAACGCTCTGTGAGAGCATGGCGGAAAGATTTATCGTTAATATTGTTCATAACTTACCTTTATTTATATGATATTAAGCTGCTTATACGTGTCAGAGATCTCCGACCTCTGCTGCAATAAATAAGCCGCAGTCATCTATATGCTAATCCTTTAGCTGTATCTATTTGCTGCGGAGGCCGGAGACCTCCGCCACGGATGAGGGCTGTCTATTTAT
>CALBYK010000204.1 GCA_937889855.1 uncultured Prevotella sp. | reverse complement strand
GGTTTCTCCGTCCATGTCTTAAAATTTTAGTTTGTGAATAATGTTATTTGCTATCGGTCTGTGCGAGGTTGCCGGGGGCTATACCGCCTGTCGCGCTCGCGAGATTACTTACTGATGCCATCGCACCCGGCACTTGGGTGCATAGCCCTGCGCTGCCTTTGGTGGGGCGCACTCTCTTTCCCTCTGGGGGAAACTTCACGACTTCTCCTCTCATGGCTACATGGCTTCATTGGCGAGGTCGAAGATACTTTGCTCCTTCTTATGATGGTTCGGTGCGCTTCCGTTCTTGCCGTTCAGCGGTGCCGTGCCGTCTCCCTTGTCGCGCTTGCGCAGTCCCTCCACAATCTTGTCGTTGCGCCCTGCCACGCGTCCCTCCTCGCCAGCGTTGGCTACATCGCTGTCGTGGTTGATGGCGTTGACGAACAGCTCCAAGGTCTCGCGAGAGAACTTGCCCATCACTCCGTCTCTCACCACTCCGATGATGGCGTTGGCCACATCGTCTATCTGATCGTCTGTCATGCCGCGCTCCTCTTGGAACTGGCGCAGGGTCTCGAGGGTGGTGTCCATGTTCTTCTCGTACTCCTCGTCAAGCTGCTTCGATTTGGCCACACGCTCCACATACTCCTTGTTGGCCTCGGCAAGTTTCTCCTGCATCTCGGGATTGTCAAGCACGTCCTGTATCTCCATGCCGAAGTTTTTCACAAGGCCAACGTATGGGTCATTGCCGTTGTGCATGTCGGCCAAGAACTGTGCACTCCTCGGGTCTGCGGCAAACATGTCGGACATGGCTTTCTCCCTGCCCTTGTAGCCGTCAAGGTCGTGCTCGTATTGGTCGTAATCATCGGAAATCTGACCGTAGATTTCCTCGTCGTCCTCGAACTTCTTGTCGGGGTATTTCTTTCTCAGCCGCTCCAGCTGCTGGTCGCGTCTGCTCTTAACTCCATTGTTTTCAGCCATTATCTTAATTTTCTTATGGTTGTGTAATATCCACTTGCAAAAATAAACATATAAGATGTGGTCTTACTTTTATCTTTTGTGAGCCGTATCAACTACCTTTGTATAGAACCGAACCGTGATTTTTATGAAATACTTTGGCAGCATTTTGGATTTTACTAAGGAGCGCAATGCCGACCTTATGCGAGTGTACCGCGCACGACTTGCCGAGGCAAGCGTCATCGTCATGCCTGTTATCTTTGAGCTGGTGGCGCAGTCTCCTGCTTCTCGCTTCTGGGTGAGCGAGGAGCGTGCGGCCATTGTCATTTCCGCTATGGTGGCTGGAAAACCCATGCCGCGCATGAGGAGCAACAAGCGCGAGATGTTCACCGAGATTTACCGCCGCTACCTCGTCATGCGTGAGGTCTGTCCTGACAAGTCGGTTTATGAGCTGGTCACAAAGATTGTGAACCAACCTGCGCCAAAGTTCTATCTCACGCCTCGCACGGTCGGGGAATTTATTTACCGCATAAAGAATGGATGGTATGACAACCAATACGACAGATACAGAGATTGCAAAGCTGCTTGCGGAGAATGACAGACGAAATGAAATCATGTTCGCCAAGTTCGACCCCATCACTGGTGAGGGGTCTATCGGGGAACGTGTCCGGGTCTGCATTGCCGACTTTGCCGTTCCCGTACAGTGGTTGCCCATAGAGATGATGGACATTCCTTTTGTCAAGAAGCTGGTGGAGGCTGGTTCCATTGACGAGTTTCTGGCTTCTGTCCTGCATGTGAAGCCTAACCCTACCGACCATACCAAGGTGTCGCGCACGTTTATACGCCTGCGCTTCAAGCACGACTTCCCTTTTTGG
>CALBYK010000203.1 GCA_937889855.1 uncultured Prevotella sp. | reverse complement strand
CCTCGCCTTCACGTGGAAAAGACGGGATAAACTTCATCTCGTGCTCTATCTTACCGCGTCTTGCTCTTATATAAGCACTTGGATTACAGCTGTCGAACTTACGTGGATTTGGCAATGTCGCGGCTATTAATGCACATTCAGAACGTGTCAGTTCCATGGCAGATTTGCCAAAATGATGCTTTGCTACAGCGTCAGCCCCGTATATTCCGTCACCCATCTCAATAGAATTAAGGTAAACCTCCATTATGCGGTGCTTTCCCCAAAGCAATTCTATCAAGGCTGTGAAATAAACTTCAAAGCCTTTCCTTGTCCAGCTTCTTCCTGGCCAAAGAAACACATTTTTGGCAGTTTGTTGCGATATCGTACTTGCTCCAAGTTTGTTGCCGGAGCCGGAGCGGTTGCGGCGGGCAGCCTTTTCAATAGCGTTAAAGTCAAAGCCGTGGTGTATGAAGAATCGCTGGTCTTCGCTTGCCATTACAGCAACAGGCAAATGGGGGGAAATATTGTCCAGGGAAACCCAATGATGATACAGCTTAATTGATTTGCCGTCCGAAACCTGCTGCAAGCAACGAATCACCATGAGCGGAGTTATGTATACAGGTATAAAGCGATAAGCAACAACAGCTAAAATTGTAGAACTAAAGAATAAGGCAACACCCCATTTTATTATCTTGGATACAACACTAAACTTCATATATTTACATAAACAAAGAAATTAAGGCCACAGAAATTTCTTCATATGGCCCTAATTTCATGTTGGTTAATTCTTTGTTAATTATTATTTGAGAGTGCCGTTGTTGGCTGCGTCTACCATGGCCTTGCTTGCATAGAGATAAACCTCCACACGACGGTTCTGCTGCTTTCCTGCTGCAGTTGAGTTGTCTGCGACAGGCTCAGAGCTGCCCTTTCCTGCTACGTTCTTGAATTGTGAAGAAGAAACACCGCAACTTTTTAGATAGTTTGCCACGCTCTCTGCTCGCTTGTTGCTCAAAGGAATGTTGATGCCGTCATTTCCTGTAGAGTCGGTATGTCCGTAAATATCAACAGAGAGTAAGTTGTCTTCCATCAACGTCTTAGAGAATTTGGCTAAAGCGTCCTTCGAACTATTGTTGAGGTCGGCTTTGTTTGTTGCGAACAGAATGCCCGAATCAAAAGTCACCTTTACTGCGTCAAGACCATTTGAGTCGGTTACTTTCT